>JAOPVX010000217.1 GCA_025965975.1 Mycobacterium sp.
TGGTGCGGGCGTTGCGCCGCTTCAGCGCGCGACGCTCGTCTTCGCTCATGCCACCCCACACGCCTGCGTCCTGGCCGGAGTCCAACGCCCAGGTGAGGCAGTCGGTGGTCACCGGACAGCGATTACAGACAAGCCTCGCGTCAGCAATCTGCGCGAGCGCCGGCCCACTGTTTCCCACCGGGAAGAACAGTTCCGGATCCTCGTCGCGACACACCGCCTTGTGGCGCCAATCCATGGGTCTAATCTCCTTACTGTGTGCGCAGCACGGCGCACGAGCTCTTCTTCGGCTGTTAACGCGTGCACACTATATGTTTCTGCACTGTTGCTTCCGATGCTTTCACAGGCTGAACAGATGTCAATACTCGCGAGTTAACAAGTGGGTAATCTCACTAACGAGGCCTGTTCCTAGACCCCTCACCCGTTTGTACTACACTAAACAGGCCTGCGCCCTAAATTTGCCAAGTGGATGCGATTAATGCAGGTCAGAGGGGCTGTCTACGGGTGGCGCGACGACGCCCAGCGCATCCGGAACCGCTGTGAACGTCATCGCGTCGCGCTGACCCACGAAGTCACCATCGATCTGACACGCCACCGGCGTGTCGCTCGTCACCCGCAGCCACGCCAAGTCGTCGTCGCGGATCAGATGCTTGGCCCTGATGTCCGGCCTCCTAGACAACATCCGTCTCACCAGCCCCAAATTGGCCCAGACGTTCATGCTGGTTGTCGCGAACACGCCGAGGCCGGTCTCGAACGTGGTGGTGGGGTTCGTCCACACGGGCCTGCCGTTGGCATACGTCCACGGACTGGAGTTCGACACGAACGCGAAATGGACACCGGAAACGGGCTCGCGGTCGGGTAGGTGCAGCGTCATCGACGGCTCCCTGCGGGCGTTGGCCAGCATCTGCCGGATCGCGACGCGGATGTAGCGCGAAGCGGTCACCTTGCGGCCTTTGTCGCGCTGGGCCTCGACGGCGGCGACGACGTCACCGTCCACGCCCATGCCCGCCGTGAACACACACCAGCGTTCCCCGCAGTCCATCAGCCCGATGCGGCGCCAGGACTTGCGACGCCGGTAATCCGATAGCAGGTCAACTAGCTGGTTCGTCGCCTCGGTCGGATCGGGGCTGATGCCAAGCGCGCGGGCGAAGACGTTTGCCGAGCCCCCGGGGACCACCCCGACGGCAGGCGCGGACCCAACCACACCACCCTCGCCGAGGATCCCGTTGACCACCTCGTTGACCGTGCCGTCGCCGCCGTGCACGATCACCACATCGATACCTTCGCGGGTGGCGTCGCGGGCGATCTCGATGGCGTGGCCGCGGTGATCGGTGTGCGCGACCGCTAGCTTGACCCGGCTCTCCAGTGCGTGGGCGAGCAGGTCGCGCCCCGCGGGAGTGGTCGACGTCGCGTTGGGGTTCACGATCAGCACGGCGCGCACGGAGTCCGAGCCTATCTAAAGAGTCCAGCCGAACCTCTACGCTCGACGTCGTGACCGTTCCCTCACCGACAACCGTGCGCCAGGCCGCCGTGCTGGTCGCCCTCGAGGGCGTCGCCGGACTGGTGGCTGCGGTGGCGTTCGTGATACGCGGGCTGGCAGGCGCGAACCAATCGACCGTGAGCGGCTTCGGAAACGCGGCGTGGTTCGCGATCGTGGGCTGCGGCGTGCTGGCTGCGGGGTGGGCGCTGTGGACCGGTAGGCGGTGGGGCCGCGGCGTTGCGGTGTTCACACAACTGCTGTTACTCCCCGTGAGCTGGTATATCGCCGTCGGATCGCACCAGTGGCTCTACGGCATACCCATCGCAGTGGTCGCGCTGGTGACGTTGGTGCTGCTGTTCAGCCCGTCCGCGCTGCGGTGGCTGGGGGTTCAGGATTCTCGGGATTCTCGGGATTCGGCCAATGCCGACAATTCCGGGCCCGACACCCGGTAGGTGATCCACTCGGTCTGCGGGCGCCCGCCGACGGCGTCGTAGAGCGCGATCGCGTTGGTGTTCCAGTCGAGCACCGCCCACGAGAGACGGGTGTATCCGACCTCGACGCATTCTGAGGCCAATGTGGCCAGCATCTTGCGGGCCAGTCCGCGGCGACGGAACTGCGGGCGCACGTACAGATCCTCCAGGTAGATGCCCGCGACGCCGTCCCAGGTGGAAAAGTTGCGGAACCACAGCGCGCCCGCCGCGGCCTGGCCGTCCACTTCCGCGATGTGCCCGAACACTGTCGGATGGTCGCCGAAAAGCGCTTCGCGCAACTGGTTTTCGCCGACCGTGCAGTCCGCGCCTGCCCGCTCGAACTCGGCCAGTTCGTGAACCATCGCGGTCAGTTCGGTCTCATCGCCCGGCTGGGCCTGGCGGATGATCTCGGTCATGGCTGGACTCCCAGGGCCGACAGGATCGTGTTGAATTTCGTTGTGGTTTCGGTGACTTCGTCGTCGGGATCGGATTCGGCGACGATGCCGCCGCCCGAGTGGGCGTCGGCGGTGCGGCGATCGGCCGACAGCTGAGCGCAACGGATCGACACCACCCACCGGCCGTCGCCGCGCTGGTCGCACCAGCCGATCGCGCCTGCGTAGAAGCCGCGGTCGCCCTCCAGCTCGTTGATCAGTTCGGCCGCCGCCGCGGCGGGAACGCCGCCCACCGCAGGTGTCGGGTGCAGGGCGACCGCCAAATCCAATGCGGTGGTGGATGTTTCACGCAGTCTCCCGGTGATGGGCGTGTACAGGTGCCACACCGCCGTGGTCTTGCTCAGCTGCGGTTCCTGCCCGATCTGCAGATCGACACACAACGGGTCAAGTGCCTCGCGCATCGCGTCGACCACCAATTGGTGTTCGTGGCGGTTCTTGGCCGATGCGGCGAGGGCGGCGCCGCTTGCCTCGTCGGCGTCGGGGTCCGCCAACCGCGGCGCCGATCCCGCAAACGGGCGGCAGGTCACCTGATCGCCGCGCCGCGCGACGAGGAGCTCAGGGCTCGCGCCGATCAGCGCGGTGCCGGAATACCCGCCGCCAGCGGCCGTGAGGTCGGCCAGATACACGTTGGCCGCGGCATCGTCGGCAACGAGTCGATGCACGATGCTGCGGGCATCCAGCGGGCCCGCTGCCGCCAACCGCAACGCACGGGCCAGCACCACCTTGTGCAGGCCGCTGGCCGGATCCTGCAGCCGGCGCAATGCCGCGCCGATGCGCGCGCGGTGCTCCTCGGGATCGGGAATCGTCTGGGTGATCCGCACGGTCGGTAGCTCGCGAAGCGGCCAGTCGGGCAGCGTGTCGGTGAACTGCACCTCCTGCGGACGGATCAGGGCCGCCGGTTTGGAGATGTCAAAAGGCAAGGCGCCCAAGATGATTGGGGTACTGTGGGATGCCAGCGCGGCCCGTGCGTCGGCCAGCCGGGGGAACGCGGTGTGCACACCCTCGGCGACCACCGCGCCGCCGCGCCCTGCGAGCACGAAGGCCGGTTCGCGCGTCACGGCGGTAGGCACGGATGGCGGTGACCCGTGAGGCCAAGCGCGCTGATCTGGCGCACTCCGTGTTCGAAGCCGCACACCGCGATCGCTGCGGCCACCATCGCGAACCTGATCCCCTCGGACACGTCCAGCTCGACCCAGCGCGTCACCACAGCGCGCGAGAAGTGTCCGTGCCCGACGAACAGCACGTCGCGGGACTCCATGTGCTCCAACGCGTGCGCGATCGCCCGGTCGGCCCGGTCGCTGACCTGCTGCGGGCTTTCCCCGCCAGGGCAGCCGTGCGTCCACACCAGCCAGTCGGGCACCTTCTGCCGGATCTCCGCGGTGGTCAGGCCCTCGTACTCGCCGTAATCCCATTCGGCCAGAAGGGGAGACACCTCGTCGACTTTTAAGCCGGCCAGTTCGGCGGTGACCTGCGCACGCCGCCGCGGGCTCGAGACCACCAACGGGTTGTCGAGGCTGAGCACCGAGAGCGCGTCGGCGGCCAGCCTGGCCTGCTCTCGCCCCGTATCGGTCAGATCTAGTTCGGCCCGGCCGGTGTGCCGGCCGGACTTCGACCACTCGGTCTCGCCATGACGAAGAAGTAGCAGCCGGTGCTGCAGAAGGCCCACGAAGAGAGATTGTGCCGCACGTCCCGTCGCTGCGGAGGTACCCGTGCAACGATGAACACCGTGACGCGGGTACTTGCGGTCGCCAATCAAAAGGGTGGGGTTGCCAAAACGACGACGGTCGCGTCCTTGGGAGCGGCAATGGAGGAGAAGGGCCGACGGGTGCTGCTCGTCGACCTGGACCCACAAGGATGTTTGACGTTTTCGCTTGGCCAGGATCCCGACAAGCTGGCCGTGTCGATCCACGACGTGCTGCTGGGAGAGGTGGAGCCGGACGCGGCGCTGGTCGAAACGTCGGAGGGGATGACGCTGCTGGCGGCCAACATCGACCTGGCCGGCGCCGAGGCGATGTTGTTGATGCGGGCAGGTCGCGAGTATGCGCTCAAGCGTGCGCTGGCCAAGGTCAGCGGCAACTACGACGTGGTGATCATCGACTGCCCGCCGTCGCTCGGCGTGCTCACCCTCAACGGGCTGACCGCGGCCGACGACGTGATCGTGCCGCTGCAGTGCGAGACGTTGGCGCACCGCGGTGTCGGCCAGTTTCTGCGCACGATCACCGACGTGCAGCAGATCACCAATTCGGACTTGAAGCTGCTTGGCGCGCTGCCGACGCTGTACGACTCGCGCACCACCCACAGCCGCGACGTGCTTCTCGACGTCGCCGACCGGTATGACCTGCCGGTGCTCGCTCCGCCGATCCCGCGCACCGTGCGGTTCGCCGAGGCCAGCGCGTCCGGGGCGTCGGTGCTGGCCGGCCGGAAGAACAAGGGCGCCCATGCCTACCGCGAACTGGCCAACGCGCTGCTCAAGCACTGGAAGACCGGCAAGCCGCTTGCCACCTTCACGCCCGACGTCTAATCCATCGCGCTTGATCGCCGACGCTCGCGGGGGCTTCGAGGCGGCTTGATCGCCGACGCTCGTGGCGGCGTCGAACACTCCGCTGAGTGGGCCACCGATCTCGGCTGCTTCGCGCCCCGCTGATTCGGCCACCGATGAATCCAGGACGTGCCGCGTATCTGAGGTAGTGCGGACATTCAGCCGCCCCGGCATTCATGGCCGGAGCCATCACTTGAGAAGAAATGAGATCGTCAGCATGGCGACAATCGCGGGCAAATCAGTTCTGGTTACCGGAGGCAATCGCGGCATCGGACGCGCGCTGGTTGGGGAAGCCGTCAGGAGAGGCGCGAAACGCGTGTACGTCGGTACGCGCAAACCCCTGGCCAACTCGGATGCGCGCGTGACACCTCTGTCACTCGACGTGACGAACGCGGCCCAGATCCAGCGAGCAGTCGGCGAGGTCGGAACCCTCGACGTCCTGATCAACAACGCCGGCATCGCGCTCTACGACGACTTGAGCGATCGGGCGACGCTCGAACGACACCTCGCCGTCAACTTGTTCGGCACGTACAGCGTTATCCAGGCATTTCTGCCGTTGCTGAGTAGTGCACGGGGGGCCGTCGTCAACAACCTTTCGGTAAACGCCCTTGCTCCCTTGCCGCTCATCCCGGCCTATTCGATTTCGAAGGCCGCCGCGTTCTCGCTGACGCAGTCGCTGCGCACACTGCTGGCCGAGCGGGGCGTGACTGTTCACGCCGTCCTGACCGGAATCGTGGATACCGACATGACAAGAGGCCTTGACGCACCGAAGGCTTCTCCGGAGTCCGTCGCGCGAGCCATCTTCGACGGAGTGGAGAACGACGAAGAGGACATTTTCCCCGATGCGATGTCGGCATCCATGGCGGAAGGCTGGCGCAGCGGCCCGGCCAAGGCACTCGAGCGGCAGTACGCGGCGCTCGCAGCGGCCGAACGCGTCAAGTCGCAAGCCAAGGTTGGGAACTTGGGTTAGCGACGCCGCCGCGGAGTCAGGGCATCTGAATCAATCTGACCGGCCCGCAGCCGATTTGCGGCGTTGTGATCGTGTGTCGGTATCACCGCCACCCGGTCCTTGATCGCGTGAAGCCGGTGCAGGGTCCGAAAGGTCTCCGCTCGGTCTTCGTCGGCGAGTCCTCCTGGATAGCTCGACTTCTGGCGGATGGATTCGATTTGGTATGTGTGCCATGCCGCGTCGCCCGCGAGCAGTACGTAGCCGCCACAAGTGTGCAGCAGCCCGCCGACACTGCCTGGCGTGTGGCCTGCGAGGTCGACGAGGACAACCGAACCGTCGCCGAAGAGGTCGTGACTGCGCGTGAAGGTCAGGACCGGCGGACCGTCAAGGTCATACTCGATCGTTGCGCGACCCGCAAGCGAGTCGCGAACTCCTCCGACCGGCGCGACGGATCCTGTTGTGACCCAATCGCGTTCGGTCCGGTGCAGATATACCGGCAGTCCTGGCAGGTCAAGCAGTCCGCACACGTGGTCCCAATGGGCGTGCGTCGGCAGGGCGAAATCGATGTCGGCACTGGCGTATTCCTGTTCGGCGAGTGTGGATACCGTGGGGACGACATCGGCCGCGGGTCGCACCGCCGCTCTCAGCACGGCGGGAAGTTGCGCGACCGCCCGCACTCCAACATTGACGCAAACGCCCGGATCCACGATGAACGTTGCCGTGGGATGGGTCACCACGAAGGACGCGAGTGAGTTCTCGATCCGTCGTGGGTGCCGACGACCCTGCACGATCAATGCCGTTGGTACCGAGCGTGGCACCTGTCTCAGAGGGTGAACCGACACTGTCGATGTGGCCTTCGGAAATCCGGCGTCCTCCAACGAAGCGAGGAAACGGACGTCGGCTCGGCGTGGGTGAAGAACGCCAGCACCGAGACCGATGAGGGCGCCGCAGCAGGCGGCGAGGGATGGGGACCTGACGTCTCTTGACATGTGGCGGATGGGTCTTGACATGTGGCGGATAGGCCTTTCGGATGCGGTGTCATCGGGCTGTGTGCCACGCTAGAACTTCAGGTCGACCTGAAGTAAAGGGGAGGATGTGACCGAGAAGGGCCAGCGGATCGGCGACGCGGCGGCCGCGCTCGCGGTCGCTCCACACGTCTTGCGGCACTGGGAGGATGTTGGGCTGTTGAGGCCCAGCAGGCTCTCGTCGGGACACCGGGCTTACGACGACCAGACACTCGGCCAGGCCCGAATGATCCAGATCTGTCAGCGGGCGGGACTATCCCTTGCCGAAATCAAAGAACTCGGCGCCCGCGACCGGGGGAACCGGATCGCGCTCATCAAGACCAAACGTGCGCAGATCGCCCAACAGGTCTTGGGCCTTCGGCTCGCTGACAATTTCCTCGCGCACATCGCTGACTGCGAGCACCCGGTGATTTCCGAGTGTCCGGAGTGCTCGGCGATGACCGGTAAGAATCGATGACCGGTAAGAATCGACGTCGACGCGGCGAGATCTAACCCAACGCGACGAGTTCGCCGCCGCGCTGCTCGAGGACGGTCGAACCGGCCACCTCCGGAACCACCGCCGTCGAACTCGGCGGCCGTCCCACCGGAATATGTTGCACACCATTGCCGGTGGCCGGGTCGAATACGTCATAGCCGCCGGTGACCGGAACCAGCAACTGCCCGGCCATCACGGTGGCTGGCCCCAGCGGAATGTTGCTGCCCGACGCGGCGACCGTGTAGCGGTAGCGAAGTCCGTTGGCGGAGAACACCATTACTGAATCACCGGTCCACCAGGTGATCAGGTCACCGGCCCGCGACATCGTCGCGTTCGGTGACGGCGGCTTGGCCAGCAGCATGCTGGCGACGGTCGCGCCGGTCTCGTCGACGATGTTGACTGTCGGTTTGGGGGTGGGCACGTAGACGGCCGTCGTGGTGTCGGACACCGCGACGACGCGCGCATCGGAGTCGTCGGTGACGCCGGGCTGCGGCACATATTTCAGGTTGGGCGTGTCTTCTTCATCGGCCGGCTTCAGCAGCGTCAGCCGCAGATCGGCCTGCTTCGGGCACGCCTCCAGCACCGACACGGCGGTGGAGCTAGCTTCCGCCGACACCAGCCGGCACACCGGCGACGCGGGAGTGCCCGGTTTGATGCGGGCGTCGAGCGAGCCGTAGGACAGCATCCGGACCATGTCCGAGCGCCACATCTCCAGGCGGCTGTCCCCGGCCGACAGCACGGTGGTGCCGTCGCCGGACAGCGTCACCTCGGGATCGGCGTATGCGGTGCGGCTGGGCCCGCGCGTGCCGGTCTTGGCGTCGATCGTGCTGACCTGCCCGCAGCCGCGGACGTCGGGATACACCGCGACCGCGTAGTTGTAGACATACGTGACGCCGCACAGCTCGAGGTCACGCGCGTAACTCCACCGGGTATTTCCGGTGGCAGGGTCGCGGCCCTCGACGTCGTGACCGTCGCCGGTGATCACACTGCCTGACACCACCAATGGCGTGCTGGTCTTGGGGCTCGGCGCTGTCCACAGCTGACGCAGTGAGCCTGGAACGGCCTTGGCGGGGGCCAGAGTCGGCGCGGGCGTCGCGGCGGGTCGGCTGATGGTGGCCCTGGCGTCGCTGGTCCACCAGATGAGGGCGGCGACGACGGCGACCACTGCCGCGATCGCCACGGCCGCCACCACGTCGCCCCTTGTGCGGCGTTCGGGTTTGACCATCCGTCGGACGGAACCTCGACTAGTTGGCGTTCGCCGCCGCGGCCTTGCGCGGGCGACGGCGACGACGGCGCTGGCCGGAGTGCGACGCCTCAGCGCCGTCGGCGGTCGTGTCGTCCTCGGCGGGTGCGGTCTGCTCGGCCGTGGCCTCCGGATGCCCGGTGACCTTCTCGCCGCCGCGGGTGCGGGTGCGGTTGCGGGTGCGGTTGCGCGCGGGCCGCTCGGCGGACTTGTCGGCCGGCGCGCGCTTGGTCTGCGTCTTGCGTGGTTCGCCGACGCTGCTGCCTGCGTCGGTCGGGATGTCCAGTTCGGAGTAGATGTGCGGGGAGCTGGAATACGTCTCAGCGGGATCGGGACAACCCAGGCCCAGCGCCTTGTTGATCATCTCCCAGCGAGCCAACTCGTCCCAGTCCACCAGCGTGACCGCGATACCGGTCTTGCCTGCGCGGCCGGTGCGGCCGATGCGGTGCACATAGGCCTGCTCGTCCTCGGGGATCTGGTAGTTGATCACGTGGGTGATGTCGTCGACGTCGATGCCGCGGGCGGCGACGTCGGTGGCGACCAGCACGTCGACGCCGCCGGTCCGGAACGCCTTGAGCGCCTTTTCACGGGCGGCCTGGCCGAGGTCACCGTGCACGGCGCCGACCTTGAAACCGCGCCCGGCGAGCTCGTCGGCGACCTTCTGCGCGGTGCGCTTGGTGCGAGTGAAGATCATCGTCGCGCCGCGGCCGCGGGCCTGCAGCACCCGGCTGACCAGTTCGACCTTGTCCAGGGCATGAGCGCGGTATGCGAACTGCTCGGTGGTGTCGTGGGTGGCAGCCGAGTGCGGTGCCTCGGCCCGGATGTGGGTGGGCTGGTTCATGAACGTGCGGGCCAGCGTGATGATCGGGTCCGGCATGGTCGCCGAGAACAGCATCGCCTGCCGCTCATCGGGGATCTGCCGCAGGATGCGCTCGATGTCGGGCAGGAAGCCAAGGTCGAGCATTTCGTCGGCCTCATCGAGTACCAGCATCGACAGTCCGCCGAGACGAAGGTGGCCCTGTTGGGCGAGGTCGAGCAGCCGGCCGGGCGTGCCGACGACGACGTCGACACCCGTCTGCAGCGCCTCGATCTGCGGCTCGTAGGGCCGGCCGCCGTAGATGGATGTGACGGTCAGTTTGCGCTCGCCTGCGGTCAGGTACTTGGCCGCGCCGGCCAGGTCGCCCGACACCTGCAGGCACAGCTCGCGGGTCGGGACGACGACGAGCGCTCGGGGGATACCGGTCAGGGGGCGTTCGGCGTCGGTGGTGATGCGTTGAAGCATCGGCACGCCGAAGGCGTAGGTCTTGCCCATGCCGGTGCGCGCCTGGCCGATCAGGTCGTCGCCCGCCAGTGCGAGCGGCAGCGTCAGCTCCTGAATAGCAAAGGGATGTTCGATGCCCTCTTCGGCCAATGCGCGCACTATTTCGTCGCGAACTCCGAGTTTGGCAAATGTTGGGTTGAGTGCGGTCATGCTTGGTAGACGTAGCCTTTCGTTGTCAATTCTCGTGGCGTCCACGCGCGCACGAGTTCGACAAAGCTACGGCCGGGGGCCCTGCGGTGAGGTCGCGGGCCGACTGCGTGCACGCACATTTCTTAGGTAGCGGCTGGTCACTTTCGCTCACTTCCGTGCCACTGCCTACACCCATGATAGCTGGCCGGGTTTGCCCGGCGGGCGGTGCGCCCGTCGCCGTCTAGAGTTGGGCCATGACTTCGACGCCGCCTGCGGCCTCCTCCGAGCAGACCAGGTCGGGCGCGGCGGCCGACCATCCCGGCGTCAACGAGCTGTTCGCTCTGCTGGCCTACGGTGAGGTGGCGGCGTTCTATCGACTCACCGAAGAGGCGCGGATGGCGCCCAACCTGCGCGGCCGGATCAGCATGGCCAGCATGGCCGCAGCGGAGATGACCCACTACGAGGTGCTCCGAGATGCGTTGGAGCGCAGGGGAGTCGACGTGGTTCCCGCGATGACGAAGTACGCCTCTGCGCTGGAGAACTACCACCGGCTGACCACGCCGAGCACCTGGCTGGAAGCGCTGGTGAAGACCTACGTCGGTGACGCCCTTGCGGCCGACTTTTATCTGGAGATCGCCGACTCGCTGCCTGACGCGATTGCCGATGTGGTGCGCGCGGTGCTGGCCGAAACCGGCCACTCACAGTTCGTTGTCACCGAAGTGCAGGCCGCGGTGACGGCCAGCGAGAAGCAGCGCCACCGGCTGGCGCTGTGGTCGCGCCGGCTGCTCGGCGAAGCCATCACCCAGGCCCAGTACGTCCTGGCCGACCACGACGAACTCGTCGACCTAGTGATGTCCAGTGGCGAGGGCCTGACCCAGATGACGGAATTCTTTGACCGGTTGCAGCACACGCACAGCACCCGCATGCACGAACTGGGTCTGGCCTGACCTACTTCGTGCAGTTCGCGATCATCGTGTTGTTGTTTTGCGCGGCGATGGCGGTGCCGGACGCGTCGGTGATGCTGCAGTTGAGCTGACCGGTCACGCTCGTCGCGGTGACCGAGCTGAGTTGGACACCCTGGTCCAGCACGACGGTCTTCGACCAGGGCAGTGCCACGTTGATGTCGGTCTGCAACGCTCCCTGCGCATCGGTGTAGATCACCGTCACCAGGTCGATGAGATTGCGGTTGCCGGTAACTCGGTAGGTGATCGTGTTCGGCGCGGGCGCGGTAGCCGCGGGGGTCGGCGCATCGCTGGGCGGGGCGCTCGCGGTCGGCGTCACGGTGGTGACCGTTTCTGGCGGCAACGGCGCCGCGGGCGGGGGCGCTGACGGCGTGGTGGCGACCGGCGGTGCCGACGCAGTGGCGGCGGGGCGCGTAGTGGCCGGCGGAAGGACGGTCGTGGACACCGAGCCGCTGTCGCCGCCACCGAGGATGACCACGGTGCAGATCACCGCGACGAGCAGAATCGCGCCCGCCACGCCGGCCACCCAGATCCACCGGCGATCGATGGGCTGATGGTCGTCATCCTCGTAGTCGGCGTAGTCCTCGTAATCCTCGAGGCCCTGGTAGTCGTCGTAGCGTTCGCGGTCGAGGTCGACCGTTTCACCGCCGTCGTCCCCGTGACTGGGAATCCGTTCGGTCGGGCTCAAGGAATACGGTGAATGTGCTGTGTATGGCCTGTTCATGCAGCTATCCCGGTCGTTTCGTCATATACCGGGCCGATGCTATCGAGACGGATGTGACGAATGAGGTTGACGCGCTGGGGCTTTGATCACGGTCCGGACTCGGTTCGGTCGAGTTTTCTAACGGCGCCCTCCACAGAGCGCCCTGTTTGGCCGTTTCGCTACTCGCGAACTGGCCGGCGCGGCATCGCACCGCAGGTGTCCACTAGCCTTCTTGGCGAGGAACACACGAACGGAAAGGGTCCAGCGTGGAGGTCAAGATCGGTGTCACCGACAGCGCGCGCGAGCTGATCTTCAACAGCGCGCAGACACCCAGCGAGGTGGAGAAGTTGATCACCGATGCGCTGAGCACGGACTCGGGTGTCGTGGCGCTGACCGACGAGAAGGGCCGCCGTTTCCTGGTGCAGGCGGCGAAGATCGCCTACGTCGAGATCGGTGCCGCCGACGTGCGCCGGGTCGGCTTCGGCGTCGGCGCGGAGACCGCTAAGACCGGGTAAGCGGCACGTGGGACAGGCCGCCCCAGATGAACTGCACGGTGCCCTCCACCGCGTCGTCCTTGGCGATCGGCCGGTCGTTGTTCAGCCAATACCGGGCTGAGTCGACGCTGATGCTCACCAGCCCGACCGCGATCATGCGGGCGCGGTGGGGTTCCAGCCCCGAGTCGTGGCTGATCAGGTCGAACACGGCGTCGGTGCACGCCTCCGTGGCCACCTTGACCTGCACGGACACCTGAGGTTCGGTCACGTAGTCGTTCTCGAAGATCAGCCGGTAGCCCTGGCCGTCGTGCTCGATGAAGTCGAAGAACGCGTGCACCGCGGCCCGCACCCGCTGCCGGTTGTCGGTGGTGGTGCGCAGCGCCTGGCGCACACCCGAGACGAGATTGTCGACGTGGCGGGCCAGCACGGCAAGGTAAAGCTCAAGTTTGGACGTAAAATGCTGGTAGAGAACGGGTTTGCTCACACCGGCCCTGTCGGCGATCTCGTCCATGCCTGCGGCGTGGTAGCCGCGGTCGACGAAAACCTCGCTGGCAGCTGCGAGTAACTGCCCGCGGCGTTCGTCGCGGGGCAGCCTGTTACCGCGCCGGCCCGCGCCTGAGCCGACGCCCGGCGCTGCGCCTCCGTTGGCCGGCTGCGCGCCTCTTCTCGCGGCGGTGTTGGCGAGATCGCTCATTACGTCCTTCATCTGGATTCGTTCGCACCGACATTACTACCGTTGCCAGAGCGTGCGCGGATGCACGCCATCGTGCCGTGGCGGTGGCGCGCCGGAAGTGCGGCCCCAGCAGACTGTGCCATCCTGTTTCGGTGACCTACGACCCGGGGCGTCGCGGGGGAGGTCGTGTGCCCGTGCTGCGCGACGAGTGGCGAGAGCCGCTGCGCGCACAGCGCGACCCGCTGGCCGAAGACTCCGGCCGGGTCAGGTCCAATCGAGACGACCATCGGCGCTTGCGCAAGCAGTCGTGGCTGGGCCACTTCCTCTCCGCCTACGGCTGGCGGGCCTACGCGCTTCCATTGCTCATCGCGCTGACCGGTGTCGTGGTGTACCAGACCGTCACGGGAACCAGTGCGCGCGCACCCAAGGAGGCCGAGGGACCGGTGCAGGGCCCGCCGACCATCGGTGTGGCCAGCACTCAGATCATCGGTGCGCCGCCCAAGGGGCTCACGCAGTTCGATGTGAACCTGCCCACCGGGATCCTGCCCGCGGGCGGGCCGTTCACCGAGGCCGCTGCCAAGACATGGCACATCGTGCCCGGCACCGCACCGAAGGTCGGTGAGGGCACCGCCAAGACGTTCACCTACACCATCGAGGTCGAGGACGGCATCGACACCACGACGTTCGGCGGCGACGACGGATACGCCCGGATGGTCAGCGAAACGCTGGCCAATCCCAAGAGCTGGACCCACAACCCTCAGTTCGCGTTCACCCGCATCGACAGCGGCGCGCCCGACTTCCGGATATCGCTGAGCTCGCCAATGACCGTGCGGGAAGGCTGCGGCTACGACATCCAGCTCGAAGCCTCCTGCTACAACCCGGCCTACCTCGACAACCAGCCCCGCGTGTTGATCAACGAGGCCCGCTGGGTGCGCGGCGCGGTGCCGTTCCAGGGCGACGTCGGCTCCTACCGGCAATACCTAATCAATCACGAGGTCGGCCACGCGATCGGCTACCAGCGCCACGAGCCATGCGGCGCCGACGGTGAGCTGGCGCCGGTGATGATGCAGCAGACGTTCTCGACCAACAACAACGACGCCGCCAGGTTCGACCCGGAGTCCGTCAAGCCCGACGGCAAGACCTGTCGGTTCAACCCCTGGCCGTACCCGATCGCCTGAGCCGCACCTCGGGAAGCAGCGCAGGCTCGTTGCTGTTGATCGCAGTACCTGCTGTGATGGACAGCAGAAGCCAATCAAGGAGAGTTCGGTGTCAACACCGTTGCCGCCGCTGGTAGAGCCGGCGGCCGACCTCACGCGAGAAGAGGTTGCGCGCTACAGCCGTCACCTCATCATTCCGGACCTCGGGGTGGACGGGCAGAAACGGCTCAAGAACGCCAAGGTGCTGGTCATCGGTGCCGGTGGGCTGGGTTCGCCGACGCTGCTGTACCTGGCCGCCGCGGGGGTGGGCACCATCGGGATCGTCGAGTTCGACGTCGTCGACGAATCGAACCTGCAGCGCCAGATCATCCACGGCCAATCCGACATCGGCCGGTCCAAGGCGCAAAGCGCACGTGACTCGATCCGCGAGATCAACCCGCTTGTGGAGGTCCGGCTGCACGAGGTGCGGCTCGAGCCGGACAACGCGGTCAACCTGTTCAGGCAGTACGACCTGATCCTCGACGGCACTGACAACTTCGCGACCCGCTACCTGGTCAACGATGCCGCCGTGTTGGCGGGCAAGCCGTACGTGTGGGGCTCGATCTACCGCTTCGAGGGCCAGGTGTCGGTGTTCTGGGAGGACGCGCCAAACGGGCTCGGCCTGAACTACCGCGACCTGTACCCGGAGCCGCCGCCACCCGGCATGGTGCCGTCGTGCGCCGAGGGCGGCGTGCTTGGCATCCTGTGCGCGTCGATCGCCTCTGTGATGGGCACCGAAGCGATCAAGCTGATCACCGGCATCGGTGAGCCGCTGCTGGGCCGGTTGATGGTCTACGACGCCCTGGACATGACGTATCGGACGATCAAGATCCGCAAGGACCCGTCGACACCCAAGATCACCGAACTCATCGACTACGACGAGTTCTGCGGCGTGGTGTCCCAAGCGGCCGCCGAGGCCGCCGCCGACTCCACCGTCACGCCGCGCGAGCTGCGCGAGCTGCTGGACTCCGGCAAGCCGCTGGCACTGATCGACGTGCGCGAGCCCGTCGAATGGGACATCAACCGCATCGAGGGTGCCGAGCTGATCCCGAAGGCAGCGTTCGAGTCCGGCGAGGCGTTGGCCAAACTGCAGCTTGACCGCACGCCGGTGCTCTACTGCAAGACGGGCGTGCGTTCGGCCGAGGCGCTGGCCATCGTGAAGAAGGCCGGCTTCTCCGACGCCGTGCACCTGCAGGGCGGAATCGTCGCGTGGGCCAAGCAACTGGAGCCCGACATGGTGATGTACTAACGGCTCGTTTGCTCCAGGTCAGCTTAGGCTGAGGTGATGACTGTCGAACGGCCGCCGGATCATGTGCTGGCGGCGTTCGGACTGACCGGTGTTCGCCCTGTGCCGCTCGGCTCGAGCTGGGAGGGTGGCTGGCGCTGCGGCGAGGTCGTGCTGTCGATGGTGGCCGACCATCCCCGCGCCGCGTGGTCGGCCAAGGTTCGCGAGACGTTGTTCGTCGACGGTGTGCGGCTGGCCCGGCCCGTCCGCTCGACCGACGGCCGCTATGTGGTGGCGGGCTGGCGGGCCGACACGTTCGTGGCAGGAACGCCCGAGCCGCGCCATGACGAAGTGGTCTCGGCGGCGGTGCGGCTGCACGAGGCGACGGCCAAGCTGGAGCGGCCCCGTTTCTTGACTCAGCCGCCGGTCGCGCCGTGGGCCGATGTCGATGTGTTCATCGCCGCCGACCGCGCGGCGTGGGAGGAGCGGCCGCTGCACTCCCTGCCGCCGGGGGCGCGGGTGGCGCCCGGCTCGGCCGACGGGCAGCGCTCGGTCGAGTTGATCAATCAGCTTGCCGCGCTGCGCCGAGCGACCAAGAGCCCCAGCCAGCTGGTGCACGGCGACCTTTACGGCACAGTGCTTTTCGCAGGCACCGCCGCGCCGGGCATCACCGACATCACCCCGTATTGGCGGCCGGCGTCGTGGGCGGCAGGGGTGGTGGTCGTCGACGCGCTGTCATGGGGTGAGGCCGACGACGGGCTGATCGAGCGCTGGAGCCCGATGCCGGAGTGGCCGCAGATGTTGTTGCGCGCGTTGATGTTCCGGCTCGCTGTGCACGCACTGCATCCGCGGTCGACGGCGGCGGCGTTCCCGGGCCTGGCCCGCACCGCGGCGCTGGTGCGGCTGGTGCTCTGAATTTTGCAGCCAGGGCTGTGGAATTGGGTCAGTCAACGACCCTGAGTGCAATTTCGACGCACCGCGGGGTCAGCTTGGGCCCGGTGACCGACGGTGAAAATGCCAACCTCGGAGCGACAATGTCGCTCGCGTATACACCGGTCTAACCAAGCAGCAACAATGTTGCTCGGAGATGGGCACTTTGGCGAGTGATCCCCGGCGCGCTCAGAACTCGTGGCGGACCTCGGAGAGCTTGACCCGGCCGTCATGCGCCAGCACCCCTTCGGCCCGCAACAGCTCCAGTTGTCGCGTAGTCAAGTGGGTCGCGGGCCGACCCGATGCCCTGATGACCCGATGCCACGGCAGATCCGACGAATCCGTTCGCATGATCCAGCCGACGATGCGGGGGCTGGAAAGCCCTGCCGCTTGCGCGATATCGCCGTAGGTCGACACCCGTCCGGCCGGGATTGCGGCGACAAGTGCTCGTACGGTTTCGACCTGCTCATCGGTGACCGCAGGCATCTCAGCCCCGCTCCAGCTGCTTGCGGATCACCGCCGCGGTTTCGGCGGGCAGCGCATGGGGAACCATGTGGTCGCAGTCGAACTCCAGGAGTGTGAAGTCGGGGCGTTCGCGCAGCCCGGAGAGCAAGTCATCGGTGACATACGGTGGATCTGTTTTCGTGGCGCGCACCAATGTGACTGGTATCCCATTGCGCGGCACCTGAATTGGTCGCGCCACCTCGCTCCAGTACGACATCATCGCCGGAATGCTGATCCGCCATCCCACCCGCCCGCCTGGCATATCGATCAGGTGCTCGTCGAGTTCGCGGTCCAGTTCATCCGGCTCCACATCGGCCCACGAACCGTTCGCCTTCTCCGATCGGGCCTCCGCACGGTTGGTGTAGTCCGGCGAGGCGAACATGTCGTTCGCGATGTCGAGCATCCATCCACCGTCCAACCCCACAGCGGGATCGAGCAGTACCAGCGCTGTGACCAGATCCGGGCGCGCAGCAGCCAGATTCAGCGCCACCGCGCCGCCGAACGAATGCCCGACCACCACGACCGGGCCAGCATCGAGCAGGCCTGCCAGTGCGCCGATATTCGCGTCGATGCTCCACGGCGCCGCCCAGGACGACCGTCCGTGCCCGATCAGGTCGGGTGCGGCGATCGCGACTTCGGGCAGATGCCGCGTCGCGAGCGTCCGCCAGCGCTGGCCATGCCCGGTCAAGCCGTGAACGGCCAGGATCTGGGGTGGGCGCGTCGGTCCGTAACGATGCACATGCAGCAGGTCGGTCACGGCTTGAATGCTGCCAGATGCCGCCAGCAGGCGACGACGGCCGTTTGTCGGACCCCCGTGGTGTCATGCGTTCATGTCCGCGCCACAAACCGAACTGACCCCGACCGCCCTCACCGAACCCGGTATGCGGGGTGTGGTTCGCGTGCTTGGCGGCGCGGGTACCGGCAAGAGCAGCTTGTTGATTCAGGCCGCGACGGCTCACATCGGCGCGGGCAGTGATCCGGAATCGGTTCTGCTGCTGACTGGTTCGGCCCGGGTCGGCAGCCAGGCCCGTGCGGCGATCACGTCGGCCTTGTTGTCGGCGGGCAGTCGCGGGACGGTCCGCGAACCGTTGGTCCGCACGGTGCACTCGTATGCGTTTGCGGTGCTGCGGTTGGCGGCACAGCGCACCGGCGACCCACCGCCACGGCTGATCACCAGCGCCGAGCAGGACGGCATCATCCGCGAACTACTCGCAGGCGACCTGGAGGATGGCGACGCCTCCCCGGTGGCCTGGCCCACCCAACTACGGTCGGCGCTTAGCACCGTCGGGTTCGCCAACCAATTGCGTGACCTGCTGGCCCGCTGCACCGAACGCGGCGTTGATCCCATTGCCCTGCACCGCATAGGACGAACCTACGGCCGACCCGAATGGTTGGCCGCCGGCCAGTTCGCGCAGGCCTACGAGCAGATCATGCTGCTGCGCTCCGCCGTCGGGATGGCGGCGCCGCAAGCCACGGTGCCCGCTCTGGGCGCCGCCGAACTTGTCGGTGCCGCACTGGAAGCTTTCGCGACCGACTCGGACCTGTTGGCGGCGGAGCGCAGCAGGATCAAGCTGCTCCTCGTCGACGACGCGCAGCACCTCGACCCGCAGGCGGCGCTGCTGGTTCGCGTGCTGTCGGCCGGCGCGGAGCTGACCGTTATCGCCGGAGACGCCAGCCAAGCGGTGTTCGGTTACCGCGGCGCCGATCCGTCGCTGTTGCGCGGCGACGAGCCGGCGATCATCCTCACCCAGTCGCTGCGTTGCGCGCCGGTTATCGCCGACGCCATCACCGCGGTGGCACGCCGGCTGCCGGGCGCCGACGCCGGACGTGTCGTGAGCGGTGCCGACGAGCGGTCGGGCTCGCTGACCGTGCGGATCGCCGCGACGTCACACGCCGAATCGGCGCTGATCGCCGACGCGCTGCGCCGCGCACACCTGGTAGACGGCGTGCCGTGGTCACAGATGGCGGTGATCGTGCGGTCGGCGCCCCGGCTGGGCGCGGGGCTGGCGCGTGCCCTTGTCTGCGCAGGGGTGCCGGTGGAGTCCCCGGTGCCGAATGCTCCGCTGGCCGATCAGCCCGCGGTGCGGGCGCTGCTGACGGTGCTCGAGGCGACGGCGGATGGCCTCGACGGCGACCGGGCGCTGTCGCTGCTGATCGGGCCGATAGGCCGGGTCGACCCGGTGTCGCTGCGTCAGCTGCGCAGGGCGTTGCGCCGCGCCGATGGCCGCCAGCCACCGCGGGAGTTCACCGATCTGCTCGTCGAGGCGCTCGACAGCGAAACCGAGACGTTGTCGGGTGATCGGGGCCGCGCGTTGCGGCGGGTTCGCGCGGTGCTCGCGGCGGCGCGAAGCAGCGCCGCCGACGGGCAGGACCCTCGCTACACACTCTGGCAGGCCTGGCATCGTTGCGGCCTGCAACGGCGCTGGCTGGCCGCCAGCGAGCGGGGCGGCCTCGCCGGCGCGCAGGCCGACCGTGACCTCGACGCGGTGACCGCGCTGTTCGACGTGGCCGAGCAGTACGTGACGCGGACCGCGGGCGCGTCGCTTCGCGGGCTCATCGACCACGTCGAGGCAATGGGGCTGCCCGCGGCCCGCGGCGATCAACGACCCGAGCCCGACGCGGTCGCGGTCGTCAGCGCCCACGCGGCGCTCGGCAGGGAATGGGAATTCGTCGTCATCGCCGGCCTGCAGGAAGGGCTGTGGCCCAACACGATTCCCCGCGGCGGCGTGCTGGCTACCCAGCAGCTTGTCGACGTGATGGATGGCGTCGAGACGCAGGCCGACCGTGGGTTGTCGAGCAGGGCGCCGCTGCTGGCCGAGGAACGCAGGCTGTTGATTGCTTCCATGGGCCGAGCCCGCAGCCGCCTGCTGGTGACCGCGGTTGACAGCGACAACGGCGACGAGTCGATGCTGCCGTCGCCGTTCTGCTATGAGCTGGCGGCGCTGGCGACCGATCCCGACTCCGACACGCCCGAACCGATTCGCGCGCCCCGGGTGCTTGCTCCGCCCGCGCTGGTCGGTCGGCTGCGCGCGGTGGTGTGCGCAGCGCCGGACGCGGTCGATGACGCGGTGCGGGTCTGCGCGGCAACACAACTGGCGCGGCTCGCACACGCCGGTGTTGCCGGCGCCGACCCGGCCCAGTGGTATGGCATGACGCCGTTGTCCAGCGACGCGCCACTGTGGAATGGCGACGACCATGTGGTCACCCTGTCACCGTCGACGCTGCAGACGCTGACCGACTGCCCGCTGCGCTGGCTACTCGAACGCCATGGCGGCACCGACGGACGTGATGTGCGCTCCGCGGTCGGCTCACTGCTTCACGCCCTGGTCGCCGAGCACGGTAAGACCGAAAGTCAAATGCTCAACGAACTCGAAAAGCTCTGGAGCAAGCTGCCGTTCGATTCGCAGTGGTATTCGGACAACGAGCTGGCAAGGCACCGCGCAATGCTGTCGACCTTTGCGCAGTGGCGCGCGCAGACCCGCACCGAGCTCACCGAGGAGGGCACGGAGATCGACGTCGACGGCACGGTCGGCCCCGGGGTCCGGGTACGCGGCCGGCTCGACCGGCTCGAACGCGACAGCGCAGGCCGGTTGGTGGTGGTCGACATCAAGACCGGCAAGACGCCGGTCAGCAAGGACGCCGCACAACGCCACGCCCAGCTGGCGATGTACCAGCTCGCGGTCGCGGAAGGCCTACTACCGCAGGGTGATACGCCAGGGGGAGGGCGCCTGGTCTATCTTGGTAAGACCGGAGCGGGCGGTGCCACCGAACGCGAGCAGGACGCGCAGACCGCGGACACCGGTGCGGAATGGCTCGAGCTGGTGCGACAGGCGGCCGCCGCCACCAAGGGCCCGGAGTTCCTTGCGCGGGTCAACGACGGCTGCGCACATTGCCCGGTGCGGGCCATGTGCCCGGCCCAGGCCGCTACCGGTGGACGACCGTGACGCCCCGCTACAGCCCGGCGGAACTGGCGTCAGCGCTGGGCCTTTTCGCGCCCACCGAAGAACAGGCGGCGGTGATCGCCGCACCGCCCGGGCCGCTCGTGGTCATCGCCGGCGCGGGCGCGGGCAAGACGGAAACCATGGCAGCCCGGGTGGTGTGGCTGGTCGCCAACGGTTATGCGCGCCCCGGCGAGGTGCTTGGGCTGACGTTCACCCGCAAGGCCGCGGGGCAGCTGCTGCGTCGGGTCCGCAGCCGGCTGGCGCGGCTGGCCGGCGCGGGACTCGTTCCCGGTGGCGGGGACATGGCCGACGACCCGGTCACCGTCAGCACCTACCACGCGTTCGCCGGGAACTTGTTGCGCGAGCACGGCCTGCTGTTGCCGGTGGAGCCAGACACCCGATTACTCGGCGAAACCGAGTTGTGGCAGTTGGCGTTTCGCGTCGTGTGCGAGTATCCAGAGCACGTCGAAACCGACAAGACGCCAGCCGCGGTGACCGCCATGGTGCTGCGGCTCGCGGGTCAGCTGGCCGAACACCTCGTGGACACCACCCAACTGCGCGACACCCACGTCGAACTGGAACGGCTGGTGCACACGCTGCCTGCGGCCCCCAATCAGCGCGACCGCGGGCCCAGCCAGTGGCTGCTGCGCATGCTGGCCACCCAGACCGAACGCAGCCAACTGGTTCCGCTGATCGACGCGCTTCATGCGCGCATGCGGGCAGAGAAGGTGATGGACTTCGGCATGCAGATGGCCTCGGCCGCCCGGCTCGCGTCGACGTTACCGCAGGTCGGCCAGCAGCTGCGCCATCAATACCGGGTGGTGCTGCTCGACGAGTACCAGGACACCGGCCACGCGCAGCGCGTCGCGCTGTCGTCGTTGTTTGGCCGCGGCGTCGACGACGACCTGGCCCTGACGGCCGTCGGCGATCCGATCCAGTCGATCTACGGCTGGCGGGGCGCGTCGGCCACCAATCTGCCGCGGTTCACCACCGACTTCCCGCGGGCTGACGGAACGCCTGCGCCCACGCTGGAGCTGCGCACCAGCTGGCGCAATCCGCCGCGGGCGCTGCATCTGGCGAACGCGGTGTCCGCCGAAGCGCGGCGGCGTTCCGTCGCGGTGCGGGCCCTGCGGCCGCGGCCAGACGCGGGGCCTGGCGTCATCCAGTGCGCACTGCTGGCCGACGTGGAGACCGAAAGGGACTGGATCGCAGACCATTTGGCGCGGATGTATCACGGCGCCCGCAGCGACGGTTGTGCCGCACCGACGGCGGCGGTGCTGGTGCGCCGCAACGCCGACGCCGCGCCGATGGCCGACGCGCTTGCGGCGCGCGGCGTCCCCGTCGAGGTCGTCGGCCTCGCCGGCCTGCTCGCCGTGCCCGAGGTTGCCGACCTGGTGGCGACGCTGCGCCTGGTGGCCGATCCCACCGCGGGGGCTGACGCGATGCGGGTGCTCACCGGGCCGCGGTGGCGACTGGGTGGCCGCGACATCGCCGCGTTGTGGCGACGCGCCATCGAACTCGACGACCGGCCGACGCACGACGCCACCACCGAGCAGATCGTCGCGCAGGCCGCCGCCGACGCCGACGCGGCCTGCCTGGCCGACGCGATCTGCGACCCGGGGCCGGCGAAAGCGTATTCCCCCGCCGGGCACTGCCGGATCGTCGCGCTCGGCCGGGAGCTGACCGCGCTTCGCGCCCACCTGTCGCACCCGCTGCCCGACCTCGTCGCCGAGGTGCGCCGGGTGCTCGGCGTCGATACCGAGGTCATGGCGGCCAGGCCTGTGGCCGCAGGATGGTCCGGCACCGAGCACCTGCACGCGTTCGCCGACGTGGTGGCCGATTTCGCCGCCCGGCCGGGTGCAACAGTGCCGAGTCTGCTGGCGTATCTGGATGCCGCCCAGCAGGTGGAGAACGGCCTTGCGCCCGCCGACGTGTCGGTCGCCAACGACCGGGTGCAGATCCTCACCGTGCACTCCGCCAAGGGGTTGGAGTGGCAGGTGGTGGCGGTGCCACACCTGAGCGGCCGGGTGTTCCCGTCGACCGGGTCGACACGGACCTGGCTCACCGACGCGGGCGACCTGCCGCCGCTGCTGCGTGGAGACCGCGCCACCCTCTCCGAGCACGGCGTCCCGGTACTCGACACCTCAGACGTCAACGATCGAAAGCGCCTGTCCGACAAGATCTCCGATCACAAGCGCCGCCTGGAGCAGCGCCGCATCGATGAGGAGCGCCGGCTGTTGTACGTGGCGATCACCCGCGCCGAGAACACCCTGCTGCTATCGGGTCATCATTGGGGCGCCTCCGAGGCCAAACCTCGTGGCCCCTCCGATTTCCTCCGCGAGGTCAAGGACATCATCGAGCAGTCCGAAGAGGCGGGCGATCCCTGCGGGGTTGTCGAACACTGGGCCCCGGCGCCCGCCGATGGTGAGCCGAACCCGTTGCGCGACAGGGCGATCGAAGCGCTCTGGCCCACCGATCCCACCGGCGCGCAGAGGAAAGGCGTGGACAACGGCGCAGCGCTGGTGACGCGGGCGATGTCGGGCGGGCTCGCCGCGGACACCTCGGATGTGGACGGATGGGCGGGCGACGTCGACGCCCTGCTGGCCGAGCGCGACCGCGCGGCCGACCCGCCCGCGCCGCCGTTGCCCGCTTCGTTATCGGTCAGCACGCTGGTCGAGTTCAGCCGCGACCCGAACGCGGTCGCGCAGCGGCTGCGCCGTCGTCTTCCGACCCGACCCGACCCTCATGCGTTGCTTGGCACCGCATTTCACGACTGGGTGCAGCGATTCTTTCACGCCGAGCGGCTATTCGACCTCGATGACCTGCCCGGCGCCGTCGATCGCGACGCCGGTGAGACAGAAGCTCTCGCCGAGCTGCAGGCCGCGTTCGCGGTGTCCCCGTGGGCCGCCCGCACGCCGATCGATGTGGAGGTCCCGTTCGACATGGTGATCGGCGAGCGCGTGGTGCGGGGGCGCATCGACGCGATCTTCGCCGACGACGACGGCGGTACCACCGTGGTGGACTGGAAGACCGGCGACGCCCCAGACACCCCAGACGCCAAGCAGCATGCGGCGATTCAGCTCGCGGTGTACCGGCTGGCCTGGGCACAACTGCGTGGCTGCCCGGTCGAGAAGGTGCGCGGGGCGTTCCACTACGTGCGGACCGGGCAGACGGTCGCCCCCGAGACGTTGCCCGGCGCCGACGACCTGATCGCCATGCTCGAGGCGGCCTAAGAACGGCGATAGACCTTGAATGCCTCGGTGATCATGGGGATCTGCAACGGCAATCGCGCGATCGCGCCGAGCCGCATGATCAACGGCTTATCCCGCCACAGCCGAACCATGTTGATGTTCGCGGGATAGACGCCGAGAAACACCGCGATCGCCGCCAGCGCACCGACCTTCCTCGTGCGTGGCGACAGCAGTAGCGCGCCCGTCGTCAGCTCCGCCACCCCCGAGGCGTAGGTGTAGAACCGCGCACTGCCCGGCAACTCGGCGGGCACGATGTCATCGTAGGGCTTGGGCATCAGGAAGTGGGTGGTGCCGACACCGAGCAGCAACGCCGCAAGACGGTAGGCGGGGATCGGGCTGGTGATCTGCTGCAGTTCGGGTGTGGGAGAGGCCATGATTACATTGTGTCGTGCGACGGGTCTCTCCGATGACGGGTTGTCGTGGCGAAAGGTAAATTGCGGCGGCGGCTCGCAGCGATCGAAGAGAATCTGTCGGCCCGCCCCGATGCCGCCCTCGTCGACATCCTTCGCATCCCCGAGCCGTTCGTCAGTCCTGGTCAGCGCATCTTCAGGCGCATCATCTACGCGGCGCTGGCGCTGTTCGCGGCGGTGCTCATCGTGTACCTGGACCGCGGCGGCTACCGCGACGTGCAGAACAATCAGATGTCGTTCCTGGACTGCCTGTACTACGCGACCGTGTCGCTGTCGACCACCGGATACGGCGACATCACCCCGTTCACTCCCGAAGCGCGGCTGATCAACGTCCTCGTCATCACGCCGCTGCGGATCGCATTCCTGATCGTCCTGATCGGTACCACGGTGGAAACGCTGACGACGCAGTCGCGCCAGGCATTCAAGATCCAGCGATGGAGGAGCAGAGTGCGCAACCACACCGTCGTCGTCGGCTACGGCACCAAGGGCAGGACAGCGGTGGCCGCGATGGTCGGCGACGATGTCGCACCCGCGGACATCGTGGTCGTTGACGAGAGCGCCGCCGCGCTCGACCGCGCGAAAAGCGCCGGCCTCGTCACCGTGCACGGCGACGCCACCAAGTCCGAGGTGCTGCGGCTGGCCAGCGCCCAGCACGCGAACTCCATCATCGTCGCGACCGACGACGATGCCAGCGCGGTGCTGGTCACCCTGACCGCGCGCGAGCTCGCGCCCAAGGCCAAGATCATCGCCGCGGCCAGGGAGGCCGAGAACCAACACCTGCTGCGCCAATCCGGGGCGGACTCCACTGTCGTGTCGTCGGAAACCGCCGGCCGGCTGCTGGGCATAGCCACGCAGACCCCCAGCGTTGTTGAGATGATGGAAGACCTACTGACACCCGACGCCGGGTTCGCGCTGGCCGAACGCGAGGTCAGCCCGAAGGAAGTCGGTGGTTCGCCCCGGCATCTGACCGATATCGTGTTGGGCGTCGTTCGCAACGGCGAGCTGGTGCGCGTCGACGACCCCGAGGTCGACGCTCTGGAGCTCGGAGACCGGCTGCTGTACATCCGCAGCGCGGAAGCCGACCGATGACGGAGGCGCAAGGGCGCCGACATTCGGCGACCGAATTTTCAGGGTTTCAACTGCGCAACGTCCCGTTGCTGTCCCGAGTGGGTGCCGACCGCGCCGATGCGCTGCGCACCGACGTCGACGCGGCGACGGCCGGATGGTCCGACGCCCTGCTGCTGCGCGTCGACCGTCGCAACCAGGTGCTGATCTCCGGTGGCCAGGTGGTGCTCGGTAAGGCCGCCAAGCTCGCGGACAAGCCACCGGAGAACGCCGTGTTCCTGGGCCGGCTGGTCGACGGCCGGCACGTGTGGGCAATTCGCGCCGCGCTTGAGGGGCCCGACGACCCCCACGCCGAAACCGAGGTGCTCGACCTGCGCCGGGCCGGGCAGATCTTCGACGACGTCAGCGCACAACTGGTTGCGACGGCTACCGCCCTACTGAATTGGCATGACAACGCGCGGTTCAGCGCGGTCGACGGCGCGCCGACCAAGTCCATCAAGGGCGGCTGGTCTCGGGTCAACGCGACCAACGCGCATGAGGAGTTTCCCCGCATCGACCCCGCGGTGATCTGCCTCGTCCATGACGGCCACGACCGCGCGGTGTTGGCGCGGCAGACCGTATGGCCCGAGCGGCTGTTCTCGCTGCTGGCAGGTTTCGTCGAGGCCGGCGAGTCGTTCGAGACCTGCGTGGGCCGCGAGATCGCCGAGGAGATCGGGCTGACCGTCACCGACGTCCGCTATCTTGGCAGCCAGCCGTGGCCGTTTCCGCGGTCGTTGATGGTCGGCTTCCACGCCATCGGCGACCCGGAGCAGGAGTTCTCTTTCAACGACGGCGAGATCGCCGAGGCGGCGTGGTTCACCCGCGCCGAGGTTCGTGAAGCGCTCGATCACGGCGACTGGAGCAGCGACTCACCGTCGAGGCTGTTGTTGCCGGGATCGATCTCGATCGCGCGGGAGATCATCGAGTCGTGGGCAGCGCTTGACTGACGATCGATGTCGCCCAAACTGACGTTGCGGCGACAAAGTGCGGGGCGCGCCGCTTCGCCGATCTCGGCGTCGAGATTACGAAGCCGCCTAGTCTCGCGCTTCGACTAACGGGCCAGCTTGGCCTTGATCTCTTCACCGCTGGGGTTGGTCAGCGTCGAACCGTCGGCGAACTTCAGCGTCGGCACGGTCTGATTGCCGCCGTTGACCGAGGCCACGAATTCCGCCGCGACGGGATCGGCTTCGATGTCGACCTCAGCGAACGAAATCCCCTCCGCCTTCAGAACCTTCTTCAAGCGGAAGCAGTAGCCACACCACGACGTGGTGTACATGGTCAGAGCGCTCATAAGCCGTTCAACATATCGGATAACGCCAACATGCCCGCGCCGCGCCCGACTTTTGTCACAGCGCGCTGCCATGATGGACCGCATGCCGGTCGAGGCCCCCTCCAGCGAGCGCGAACTCATCACGGGTGACCTCGACGACGAGCAGCGCGAAGCCGTCCTCGCGGCCCGTGGGCCGGTATGCGTGCTGGCCGGCGCCGGCACGGGAAAGACCCGAACCATCACCCGCCGCATCGCCCACCTCGTGGCGGCGGGACACGTCGCGCCCGGCCAGGTGCTCGCGGTGACGTTCACCCAGCGGGCCGCGGGAGAGATGCGCGGCCGGCTGCGTGCGCTCGACGATGGTGTCGGCATCGGCTTCGTGCAGGCGATGACCTTTCACGCCGCGGCCCGGCGCCAGCTGTCGTACTTCTGGCCCCGCGTCGTCGGCGACACCGGATGGCAGCTGCTCGATACGAAGTTCGCGGTCGTCGCCCAATCCGCCAACCGGGCCGGGCTGCAGGTCAGCACCGACGACGTGCGCGACCTCGCAGGCGAAATCGAATGGGCCAAGGCGTCTTTGATCAGCCCCGAGGACTACGCCGCCGCGGTCGCGCAGGTCGGCCGCGACATCCCGTTGGACGCCGCGAAGATCGCGACGGTCTACGCCGGATATGAGACGCTCAAGGCCCGTCGTGACGGCATGGCGCTGCTCGACTTCGACGATTTGCTGTTGCACACCGCTGCCGCGATCGAGAACGACGACGCCGTCGCACAGGAATTCCGCGACCGCTATCGCTGCTTTGTCGTCGACGAATATCAGGACGTCACCCCGCTGCAGCAGCGAGTGCTCGACGCCTGGCTGGGCGGTCGCGACGACCTCACCGTCGTCGGCGACGCCAACCAGACCATCTACTCGTTCACCGGTGCCACACCGCGCTACCTGCTCGACTTTTCGCGGCGGTTTCCCGACGCCGCTGTGGTGCGACTCGAGCGCGACTACCGGTCCACACCGCAGGTGGTGTCGCTGGCCAACCGCGTGATCGCCGCCGCCCGCGGCCGGATGGCCGGCAGCAAGCTGCATTTGGTGGGCCAGCGTGACCCGGGCCCGGCGCCGTCGTTCACCGAGCACACCGACGAGGTGGCCGAGGCCGCAGCGGTCGCCAAGAAGATCAAGAACCTGATCGAATCGGGCACCGCGGCCTCGGAGATCGCGGTGCTGTACCGCATCAACGCGCAGTCGGAGGTATACGAGGAAGCGCTCACCGAGGCCGGTGTCCCGTTTCAGGTGCGCGGCGGCGAGGGCTTTTTCAGCCGCCAGGAGATCCGGCAGGCACTGCTGGCACTCCAACGGGCAGCAGAACGGGACGTCGAAGGCGAACTTCCAGACGTCGTGCGTGCGGTGCTCGAGCCGCTCGGCCTGACGGCAGAGCCGCCGCCGGGCACACGGGCCCGTGAGCGGTGGGAGGCGTTGAGTGGGTTGTCCGAACTGGTCGACGAGGAGGTGGCGCAGCGACCGTCGCTGGATCTGCGTGCCCTGCTGGCCGAGCTTCGTCAGCGCGCCGATTCGCGCCACCCCCCGATCGTGCAGGGCGTCACCCTGGCGTCGCTGCACGCCGCCAAGGGGCTGGAGTGGGATGCGGTGTTCCTGGTCGGGCTGGCCGACGGCACGCTGCCCATCTCACATGCGCTGGCGCACGGTCCCGACAGCGAGCCTGTCGAAGAGGAGCGCCGGCTGCTCTACGTCGGAATCACCAGGGCAAGAATGCATTTGGCGCTGAGTTGGGCGCTGGCCAGGGCACCGGGCGGTCGGCAGAGCCGACGGCCGTCGCGCTTCCTCAACGGCATCGCCCCACAGTCGCCCAGCGACGTGGGCCCCAGCCGGCCTCGACGACCGCGCGGCGCCACACCCCGCTGCCGCGTCTGCAACGACACGCTGAGCACGCCCGCCGCGATCATGCTGCGTCGCTGCGAAAGCTGCCCGTCCGACATCGACGAGGAGCTGCTCGCCGCGCTCAAGGAGTGGCGGCTGCGCATCTCGAAGGAGATGAGCGTGCCCGCCTATGTGGTGTTCACCGACAACACGCTGATCGCAATCGCCGAGACGCTGCCGACCGACGATGCCGCGCTGGTGGCGATCCCAGGCATCGGCGCGCGCAAGCTGGAGCAGTACGGCCCCGATGTGCTCGCGATGGTCAAGGGCCGCCAATCGTCGTAAAGATCATGCCAAAACCGCTGGTCAGAAAATCGGTTGTGGGTTCGGCCTGATACTCTTAATCTCAAGATCACATCGCGAGTGGAAGGAGGGTGCCCAGATCATGGCGAATATCAACGCATTTACCGGCGTAGGCGTTGCCGGCATGTCGCGGACCCTCCACGCCGGTTCGGCCGCCGCCGCCGCGGCGCATCCCGCGTTTTGGACGCACGCCGCTGCGGGAGCCGCCGCTGCTATTGCGCCGCAGCGCAAGCGCCGCACCGCCACCGCGACTGGCGCGTCCGTGGATCGGGGCACCACATAGGAGAGCCCACGATCTAGCCGAAAGGCCACGGACCCGCAGTCAAAGGATCCGTGGCCTTTAGTTATTCGGACACCGAAGACCTGGTCACGGACCCATCAGAAGACAGATGGCCGACGAAACAACGACCAGGAAGCAGGGGTACGAGTCATGTCAGTTGCGATGAGCGCTCGCGCGAAGAGCGTCCAATCGAAGACATGCCGTGAGAGAACGATGCTGTCGGTGCCATGTCATGTCGGTAACCCCGACTTGTGGTTCGCCGAAAACCCGCTCGACCTCGAGCGCGCCAAGGCGCTGTGCGCGGATTGCCCGATCCGCCGCGAATGCCTTACCGCGGCGCTGGAACGCCAGGAACCGTGGGGCGTTTGGGGCGGCGAGATCATCGACCGCGGCACGATCATCGCGCGCAAACGTCCGCGTGGACGCCCACGCAAGAACACCGAGGAGAGCCCGGCAGCCGCCTAAACGCTGCCGGGTTTTCCCGCGTCAGGCGGCTTGTTCGGCGAAGCCCGGAACCAGTTCTGCCGCAATGGCTCTGACCGGCACGTGAGCGTCGAGCTGGCAGGATATCGCGACGATCGAGGCGATCACCCGCATCGGAATCGCCAGCTTGACGGGGATGTCCAGCTGACGGGCGGTCCTGATCTGCGCCACCGAGCGGTCCATGTTCACCGCGGTCATCTTCTGCAGCCACTTGCGGGTGTAGTGGAACACTTCGACCTCAACCGGCTCGACATATTGGCGCAGCATGTCGTCGATTTCGCGGATCGACACCTGCTCGCCCTTCTGGATGAATCCGGCGCGCTCCATCGTGGGCAGCAGGTTGTCGTAGTCCTTGTTCATTGCGTAACGCAACGTCTGACCCAACTCGAGCGGCAAGCCGCCCGGCAGCGGGGCGACAGCGCCGAAGTCGATGACGCCCATCTTGTCGTCGGGCAGCAGCATGAAGTTCCCTGGGTGTGCATCGCCGTGCATCATTTCCAGCCGACGTGGCGCATCGTGGGTCAGCTCGAAGAGCCGGGTGCCCATCAGGTCGCGTTGTTCTTGGGTGCCATCGCGGATGATGTGGGACATCGGGATGCCCTCAATCCATTCCTGGATCACCACTTTCGGCGCGCTGGCCACGATGTGTGGCACGACGAAGTGCGGGTGGTTCTCGTACGCCTTGGCGAACGCGCGCTGGTTGTCGGCTTCCAGCCGATAGTCCAGTTCCATCTCGGTGCGTTCGATCAGCTCGTCGACCACGCCCTGCACGTCGGCGCCGGGGGAGAGTTGCCTGAGCATACTGACCATGCGTTGCATGGTTTTCAGGTCGGCGCGCAGCGCCTCGTCGGCGCCAGGGTATTGGATCTTGACTGCGACCTCGCGACCGTCCGACCACACCGCCTTGTGCACCTGGCCGATGCTGGCCGAGGCCACCGGCGTGTCGTCGAACGCGGCGAACCGCTCCCGCCACTTGGTGCCCAGCTGCGCGTCCAGCACGCGGTGCACCTTGGCGGCGACCAGCGGCGGTGCCTCCCTCTGCAGCTTGGTCAGCGCCTCGCGGTAGGGCTTACCGTACTGCTCGGGGATCGCGGCCTCCATCACCGACAGCGCCTGCCCGACTTTCATCGCGCCGCCCTTGAGCTCACCGAGGACGGTGAACAACTGCTGGGCCGCCTTGTCCATCAACTCGGCGTTGACCTCGTCCTTCGACTTTCCGGTCAACCGTTTGCCGAAGCCCAACGCGGCCCGGCCTGCCATGCCGACGGGCAAGCTCGCCAGCTTCGCGTTGCGCGCGGCCCGACCCCGCTTGATGTCAGTCACCCGACCATCATCCATGAGAGTTCTGTGAGGACCGCAACGACTCGGCAACAAACGCTTCAGCACCAGCAGGGAGGATGCGGCGACCACCGGCGCGCCACGATCGCAGCGGCGTTGACTTCGAACTTCGGCGTGGGTGTCCAGCGTCGGCGGCTCCGCCGAAGTCCGTACGGCCTGCCCGCGGCGCACCGCCCGGGTCAGGCCCGAGTCAGTCTTCGGTGTCGTCGTCGCCTTTGTCGGAACCCTTTTGCAGGTCGGCGATCGCCTTGTCGATGGCCTCATCCATGCCACTGGTGTCGCCGCCGATCATCCGGTCGATGAAGCCGGCCGGCTCGTCGAGGTCCTCGGCGCTGGGCAACAGGTCGGGGTGCTGCCATACCGCGTCGCGGGCGTCGGCGCCGACGGCCTGCGTCAGGCGCTCCCACAACACCGCCGCCTCCCGCAGCTTGCGCGGCCGCAGCTCCAACCCGACCAGCGTGGCGAACGTCTGCTCGGCGGGCCCGCCGGTGGCGCGCCGCCTGCGTAGCGTCTCGCTCAGCGCGGACGTGCCGGGGATCCGGTCGCCCAGCGCGTCGGCGACGACGGTCTGCACCCAGCCTTCGATCAGCGCCAGCAGCGTCTCCAGCCGCTCCAGCGCCGCGGTCTGTTCTGGCGTCGCCTTCGGTTCGAAGATGCCCTGGTTGAGCAACTGCTCCATCTGCGACGGATCGGTCAGCGACGCCGGGTTGAACCCCGCCGCGAAGTCCTCGATGCCGCTCATGTCGATCTTCATGCCCTTGGCGAAGGCCTCGACGGCGTTGAGCAGCTGGCTGGCCAGCCACGGCACGTGGCTGAACAACCGGTGATGCGCGGCCTCGCGCGCAGCCAGGAAGGTGATGATCTCGCTGCGCGGCAGCTCAAGGCCCTCGGTCAGCGACTCGATGGCCTCTGGCATCAACGCGGCCACTCCCTTGGGGCCCAGTGGCAGCCCAATGTCGGTGGAGGTCAACACTTCTCGTGACAGCTTGCCCAGCGCCTGGCCGAGCTGCGAGCCGAACGCCATGCCGCCCATCTGCGACATCATCGCCAGCAGTGGGCCGGCCATGCTCTTGGCCTCCTCGGGCAGCGCCGAGGCCCACACCGTCGAAATCTGTTCGGCCACCGGGTCGCACAACCGCTTCCAGGTGTCCAGCGTGTTGTCGATCCAGTCGGTGGGGGTCCACGCCGCCGCCTTGGTGGTGCCCGCGGGCAGTGCGGTCACTCCGTCCAGCCACGTCTCGGCCAGGTGCACGGCGTCGGCGATCGCGGCGCTTGTCTTCTCGGGCACCGGCGCGACGAAGCCGATCGCGCTTGACGCCAGCTGCCGGGCCAGGTCGTAGTTCACCGGGCCGGACTGCTTGCCGCCGGTCATCACGTTGCCCGCGCCGCTGAACATCTCCCCGAGCCGGGTGAACATCTCCCCGAGTTGGGACATGTCGAATTCGGACCCGCCGCCGAGGCCGAACGGGTCTCCGGCGGCGGGGCCGCCAATCCCATCCGAGTCCGAGCCCGACCCCGAATCGGGATCGTTGTTGGGCTTGTCACGCTCGGGGTCGTCCCCGGCGGAGAAGCCGAAAGGCGGGTCAGCCATGCCCTCAACCGTACTCACCGGCGACCCGTCGTGTGGGTCCGCGGGTCACGCTGTCAGTGAACCCAGGTCGGTTCGCTCAAAGCCCACGCAGCGTGAACCTTTACTGTGGTCGCCGTGAACAGGCGGATTTTGACGTTGCTGGTCGCCTTGGTGCCGATCGTCGCGTTCGGGCTGCTGCTGTCGCTGGTGGCGGTGCCCTACGTGTCGCTGGGTCCCGGCCCGACGTTCGACACGCTCGGCGAGGTCGACGGCAAGAAGGTCGTCGACATCGAGGGCACCGAGGTCCATTCGACGTCGGGGCATCTGAACATGACCACGGTGTCGCAGCGCGACGACCTGACGTTGGGGCAGGCACTGGCCCTGTGGATGTCGGGCCGTGAGCAGCTGGTTCCCCACGATCTGGTCTATCCGCCGGACAAGTCGAAGGATGAGATCGACCAGGCCAACAGCACGGACTTCAAACGCTCTGAGGACAGCGCAGAGTACGCGGCGTTGGGCTACCTGAAGTACCCGTCGGCGGTGACGGTGGCGACCGTCAGCGACCCTGGCCCTTCGGTCGGCAAGCTGCAGCACGGCGACGCCATCGACGCCGTCAACGGCAAGCCGGTCGCCAACCTCGATCAGTTCACTGCGCTGCTCAAGGCCACCAAACCGGGCGACACGATGGTCCTGGACTTCCGCAGGAAGAACGCCCTGCCTGGCGTCGCCACCGTCACATTGGGTTCCAACGCCGACCGCAACTACGGATACCTCGGGGTCGGCGTACGGGACGCGCCGTGGGCACCGTTCTCCATCGATTTCAACCTCGCCAACATCGGTGGACCGTCTGCCGGGCTGATGTTTTCTCTCGCGGTCGTCGACAAGCTCACCACCGGTGACCTCAACGACGGCAAGTTCGTCGCGGGCACCGGCACCATCGACAGCGACGGCAAGGTCGGCTCCATCGGCGGCATCACGCACAAGATGCTGGCCGCCCGCGATGCTGGGGCCTCTGTCTTCCTGGTGCCCGCCGACAACTGTGACGAGGCCAAAACGGCCCACGAGGACGGCCTGCAGCTGGTCAAGGTGGACACCCTTGGCCATGCGGTCGACGCGCTGCACGCCATTTCCGCCGGTGGCGAACCTCCCCGTTGCTGAGAAATTGCCGTGCGGCGAATGCGTAGAGTTGGGGCTACGTCATCGGTGACGTTTGAGAACCCAAGACTGGAGTTGACGAGTGGGTATGCGGCCCGCGGCACGAATGCCAAAGCTGACACGACGTAGCCGGATTCTGATCGCGGTCGCCCTGGCCGTGGTGCTGCTGTTGCTCTTCGGGCCGCGCATGATCGACGCCTACGTGGACTGGCTGTGGTTCGGGGAGCTCGGCTACCGCTCCGTGTTCACCACGAAGTTGGTCACCCGGATCGTCGTCTTCCTGGTGGCGGCGGTGGTGATGGGCGGCGTTGTGTTCGGCGCGCTCGCCCTGGCGTACCGCTCTCGGCCGGTGTTCGTCCCGACCACCGGCCCCAACGATCCGGTGGCCCGCTACCGCACCGCGGTGATGACCCGGCTGCGACTGATCGGCATCGGCGTGCCTGCGCTTATCGGCGTCATTACCGGCTTCATCGCGCAGACCTATTGGGACCGCATCCAGTTGTTCATCCACGGCGGCAACTTCGGCATCGCCGACCCCCAGTTCGGCAAGGACCTCGGTTTCTACGCGTTCGACCTGCCGTTCTACCGGCTGGTGCTGGGCTATCTGTTCGCGGCGACGTTCCTGGCGTTCATCGCCAACCTGGTGGGCCACTACCTCTTCGGCGGTATCCGACTGGCCGGCCGCAGCGGGGCGCTGAGTCGCGCAGCGCGCATCCAGCTGATCTCACTGCTGGGCATCCTGATGCTGCTCAAGGCCCTCGCGTACTGGACGGACCGCTACCAACTGCTGAGCCACACTCGCAGCGGCAAGCCCTTCACCGGCGCCGGCTACACCGATATCAACGCGGTGTTGCCGGCCAAGCTGATCCTGATGGCGATCGCGGTGATCTGCGCTTTGGCGGTGTTCTCCGCAATCGTGTTGCGCGACTTGCGCATTCCGGCGATAGGCGTGGTGCTGCTGCTGTTGAGTTCGCTCATTGTCGGTGCCGGCTGGCCGTTGATCGTCGAGCAGATCAGCGTGAAACCCAATGCGGCGCAAAAGGAAAGCGACTACATCAGCCGAAGTATCACGGCAACCAGGCAGGCTTACGGGTTGACCGGAGACAACGTCACCTACCGAGACTACAACGGCAACACGCTGGCAACCGCACAGCAGGTCGCGTCCGACCGGTCGACGACGTCGAATATCCGGCTGCTCGACCCGACCATCGTCGGCCCGGCTTTCACCCAGTTCCAGCAGGGCAAGAACTTCTACTACTTCCCCGACCAGCTGTCGATCGACCGCTACAACGGTCCCGACGGCAATCTGCGCGACTACGTCGTAGCTGCGCGAGAACTCAACCCCGACAGGCTGATCGACAACCAGCGCGACTGGATCAACCGACACTTCGTCTACACCCACGGCAACGGTTTCATCGCATCGCCGGCCAACACGGTGCGCGGGATCGCGAACGACCCCAACCAGAACGGCGGGTATCCGGAGTTTTTGTCCAGCGTCGTCGGCGCCAACGGCAGTGTGATCTCACCCGGGCCTGCACCGCTGGACCAGCCACGCATCTACTTCGGCCCCATCGTCGCAAGCCCAGCGGACGACTACGCGATCGTCGGCAAGAACGGCAACGACCGCGAGTACGACTACGAGACCAACACCGAAACCAAGAACTACACCTACAGCGGTACTGGCGGCGTGCCGATCGGCAACTGGCTGGCCCGTGCCGTGTTCGCCGCGAAGTTCTCCGAGCGAAAGCTGGTGTTCCCGAACCCGATCGGCGCCGACAGCAGGATTCTGTTCAACCGTGACCCGTCCGCGCGGGTGAAGGCGGTGGCACCGTGGCTGACCACCGACACAAACGTGTACCCGGCGATCGTGAACAAGCGGATGGTGTGGATCATCGACGGCTACACCACGCTGGACAACTATCCGTATTCGGAGTTGATGTCGCTCTCGTCGGCCACCGCCGATTCCAATGAAGTGGCTGTCAACCGGCTGGCGCCCGACAAGATGGTGTCCTACATCCGCAACTCGGTGAAGGCCACCGTCGACGCCTACGACGGCACCGTCACGCTGTACGCACAGGATGAGAAGGATCCGGTGCTGCAGGCGTGGATGAAGGTGTTCCCGGGCACGGTGAAGCCCAAGAGCGACATCTCGCCGGAGTTGCAGGCCCATCTGCGCTACCCCGAGGACCTGTTCAAGGTGCAGCGCGCGCTGCTGGCCAAGTATCACGTCAACGACCCGGTGACGTTCTTCTCGACGTCGGACTTCTGGGACGTGCCGCTGGATCCCAACCCGACCGCGAGCAGCTTCCAGCCGCCGTATTACATCGTCGCCAAAGACCTTGCGTCCAATGGCAATTTGGCATCTTTCCAGCTGACCAGCGCGATGAACCGGTTCCGGCGGGACTTCCTGGCCGCTTACATCAGTGCAAGCTCTGATCCGACGACCTACGGCAAGATCACGGTGTTGACCATCCCGGGTCAGGTCAACGGCCCGAAGCTGGCCAACAACGCGATCACCACGGACACGGCGGTGAGCCAGGACCTCGGCGTCATCGGCCGCGATAACCAGAACCGGATCCGCTGGGGCAACCTGCTGACGCTGCCGGTTGCCCAGGGCGGTCTGCTGTATGTCGAGCCGGTATACGCCTCGCCGGGGGCCGGCGACGCGGCGTCGTCGTACCCGCGGCTGATCCGCGTCGCGATGATGTACAACGACAGGGTCGGGTACGGCCCGACGGTGCGCGATGCGCTCACCGAGTTGTTCGGCCCGGGTGCCGACGCCACTGCCACCGGTCCGGCGCCTGCAGTCCCCAGCGGGCAGCCGCTAGCCGCGCCGCCGTCTTCCGATGGCCAGCCTGCGGCCCAGCCGCCACCGAGCCAGGGTCAGGCGCCCGAGGTGCCCATTCCGGTCGCGGTTCCGCCGGGTAGCGGTCCTGTGCAGTTGTCGGGGGCCAAAGCCGCAGCGTTGCAAGAGGTCCAGTCGGCGCTCGACGGCGTGCGCCAGGCCCAGCAGGGCGGCGACTTCGCGGGGTACGGGCAGGCGCTGCAGCGCCTCGACGATGCGATGAAGAAGTTCAACGGCGCTAAGTAGCCCAACGCTGCGAGCGTTCGTGTCTGCACGCCGACACACCGCCTCAGACGTGCACTTTGCGCGCGCTCGCGCCGTCGGGCTGGCGATTTGGAAGTGGGGCCGTTCCTTCGGTAACCTGGCGTTTACCCAACGCGGGGTGGAGCAGCTCGGTAGCTCGCTGGGCTCATAACCCAGAGGTCGCAAGTTCGAATCTTGTCCCCGCTACCAGGTAAAACGGCCCCCGGAGAACTCTCCGGGGGCCGTTTTCATGCCACTTGTGAACGGATTTGTGAACGTCATGTCTGCGATCCTCGTCTGACGTCGGGTCCCAGCTGCGGCCGACGAGGAACGATGCCGCCTGCTCTGCGGCCTCGCGGTCATCGTTGTTGAGCACGTGGGCGTAGGTCTGCAGGAAGAACCCGACGTTGGCATGCTCGATGCGGTCGCTGACCACCTTCGGGCTCACACCTCGACTTGGCGGCCGCGGCAACTTGTGACGTGACGTTCGGACCGGATGCACTGGCTCTCCGCAGAATCGAGCGAGGCGGTCATGAATATGTCATGCCGATCCAATAGGTGGGTCGTATGTCTGTCGTAGCTCGCGTGCTGCGCCGAACTCACGACGACATCCCAACGGCCAACGTTGGACGAGGCTAACCGCGGGGCATCCTCGCAATCTTCAACTGGACGAGACAGTTTTTGTCCTGGCCGGATTTAGGTTGCGAGTCGCTACCGGGGTTCGGACCGCTCGCGAACAATGTTGATTGGATGTCAAGTGCGAACTTATGTGGATGGTTCGATCCAATATGGCGAATGTCCTGTGCCGCAGGCCGGTGGCGAAGCAGAACTGGGGCCGCGCCTCTGAGTGCGTCCTGGGCTAGCTGGGCAATTCGCCTCTGCGGCGGCGACGTTCCGCTGGGTTGGTGACGCCGTATTCTTGTTCTTGGCGCAGCGGACGCTAGACCGGCCATGACGACGTCCGCAGGCCGTCCACCACAATGGTGGTCACCTGCTCGGCCAACTCCGCGTTGTAACTCTGCATCGCCTGACATCCAACCAGAAGCGCCTTCACCTCCGGCACGCCGACATCCCGCCGCGCGGTGCCCGCTTTTTGGGCTGCGCGCAGCAGTTCGCCGAGAAGGGCGCGGAAGGCCTGGTCGGCGTCCGGTGCCGCACTCTCGACGTCGATCTCGTAACCCGCCAGCGCGTCGACCAAACCGCGGTCGCACGCGCCCCACCGCAGCACCATCGACCGCAGAAAAGTGAATAGCGCCTCGCCAGGCTCGTCGGAGTTCAGCACTGCGTAGCCGTCGTCGACGATGCGCTGGAGCCGGTCCTTCACGACCGCCCGAACGAGGTCCTCCTTAGTGGGGAAATGCCGGTAGACGGTGCCGGCGCCGACACCGGCCCGGCGGGCGATCTCGTCGATGGGGACGGACAACCCTTCGGCAGCGAACGTCTCGTAGGCCACCTCGAGCACTCGGGCGCGGTTCCGAGCCGCGTCGGCACGCAGCGGCCGCGCTTGAGCCATATCACACCACCTCTGGCCGGTCCGCCATTGACAAAGCGGGGCGATCGTTACGTATAGTCGGATCAACCGGAGTGCACGCCCCGTTTACATTCTAGTTGGGAGCATCCCATGCCTAAGTGGACCACATCCGACATTCCGGACCAGACCGGCCGCACCGCGGTCGTCACCGGCGCCAATACCGGCCTGGGCTTTCATACGGCGGCCGCGCTCGCTGCGCACGGCGCGCACGTCGTGCTCGCCGTTCGCAGCCTCGACAAGGGCAAGGAGGCCGTCGAGAAGATCACCGCGGCCAGCCCCGGCGCCGCCGTGACGCTGGAAGAGTTGGACCTGGCCTCGTTGGACTCCGTCCGGGCCGCCGCCGACCAGCTGCGGTCCAAGCATGACGTCATCGACCTGCTGATCAACAACGCCGGCGTGTACGCGCCCAAGTCGATTACCAAGGACGGCTTCGAGCTGCACTTCGGCACCAATCACCTTGGCCACTTCGCGCTGACCGGCCTGCTGTTGGATCGCCTGCTCCCGGCGCCCGGTTCGCGGGTGGTGACGGTCAGCAGCGTCGCGCACCGCGTCGGCGCCGCCATTCACTTCGACGATCTGCAGTGGGAGCGCAGCTACAGCCGGGCGGGCGCCTACGGGCAGTCCAAGCTGGCCAACCTGCTGTTCACCTACGAACTGCAACGCCGGCTGGTCCCGCGTGGGACGACAATCGCCGCCGCCGCCCACCCTGGCGGCTCGGACACTGAACTGATGCGAAACATGCCCGCTCCGCTGCGGGTGGCGACCGCCGCCGTCGCACCGCTGTTCCAGGGCGCGGACATGGGGGCATTGCCGACGCTGCGGGCCGCCACCGACCCGGGCGTGCTCGGCGGTCAGTGCTTCGGGCCCGACGGCCTCGGCGGGTTGCGCGGCTATCCGAAGGTGGTGGCGTCCAGCGACCAGTCGCACGACGCGACCCTGCAGCGACGGCTGTGGGAGGTGTCAGAAGAACTGACCGGAGTGGTGTATCCGGTTGACGTGACGGCCAGATTTCGGTCAAATGCAGCAAACTAGGTTGACCAACCGGCTGTCGGAAAACGAAAAAGGTTCTCCCGGCCGGGCACTACACCCACTCCGGGCAATGACAACCGAGCCCAAGGATTCAGGGCAGTCATGACCACCTCGGTGAACATCGCCGCGATCATGAATCAACCCGGGCGGGTCCGGGCTTTGCGCCGTGTCGTGGAGACGGTTGCCGATGGGCTCGGATCACTCGTCGACCTCTACCGGCCGTATGTCGACGGGCTGCAGACCCTGCCCCGCGATGGGCGATTCCTGTTGGTAGGCAACCACACCCAGTCCGGTGCCGAGGTCTTCTTGATCTCGTACTTGGTGCGGCGCGCGATCGGCACCCGAGTGCGGCCCCTGGCCGAACGGGGCATGGGCCGTATGCGCGGCCCGGCCGGCGATCTGTTCGCCGCCTACGGCGCTGTCGTCGGGGCGCCGGAGACCGCCCGCGAACTGATGCGCCACAACGAAACCATTCTGGTCTTTCCCGGCGGTGGCCGCGAGATCCCCAAATTCAAAGGCGAGGAGCACACCCTGCGGTGGCAGGGCCGGTCCGGATTCGCCCGCCTGTCGGCGGAGAGCAACTATCCGATCGTGCCCGTCGGGCTCGCCGGCGGCGACGACGTTTACCAGAGCCTGACCACGCGCGAGGGTCGGTGGGGGCAGCTGAGCCACGGCCTCACCGAGAAACTGTCCGGTCGCACCGACATGGCACTACCGCTGATGCACGGGATCGGCCCCACCCTGATACCCCGGCCGCAGCGAATGTATCTGCGCTTCGCTGCCCCCATCGACACCACCAAACCCACACGGGTCTCGGAAGAGAAGTGGGTCGCCGCCGTCAAACAGAACACCCAGGAATCACTGGAGCAGACCCTGGCCGACCTCCTGGTCATCCGTAGCAGCGATCCCTACCGCGAGCTGAACCCGCTGGCCTGGCGCAATGCGACCCAGCCACCAACCGAGCACTGACACCCAGCACCTTGAGCGCGACACGCACGATCTTGTAGGCATTGTTGTATCGCCAACGATGACAACAGAAAACCTCGCGGCGGACCAGGCCGAGTCGCGGGCCGGGCTCGGACCGTAAGTCGGTCAACAAACGCTCCACCCCCACCGACACGCCGACGCCAGCGCCTAGTGTTATCACCGCGGCCGGCAACACGAGTGCGTCCAGTGCGGGCGCAGCACAGTAGAGGCTCGAGTGGCTGACGCAACAGGCCCAGCAGGCGCAGAACGAAGCCAGCCAGGCCAACACCCGGGCGCAGAACGCGCAGAACCAGGCCAACCTGGCGGCTCAGCAGGGTCAGCAGGCGCAGAACGAGGCCCAGCAGGCCAACCAGCGCGCCCAGAACGCCCAGGAGAACGCCGAACAGGCCAACCAGCAGGCGCAGGCAGCCGAGGACCAGGCCACCCGGTCTTATGAGCTGGCCAGCCAGGCCGAGCAGCAGGGCCTGCAGGCTCGGCAGAACGTGCAGCAACTTCAGCGCGTTTAGCGCCACGTGGGCAGAAGGTCGGCGGGCCACGCCGAGTGTGGGGCCCGCCGGTCTGCCCTGGGATCACCACGTAACCCGGTGTGCCGCACGGGGCGCCGCTATCTTGAGGTGGAGTGGCGTGGTCGACACTGGCGCTCTCCACAGGTCTGTCGTATGCGACGGATACCCATCGAGTTGGTGGCTTCCGACATCGTCACGTACGTTCCGTCACGGTCGTGTGGTCGTGTGGCATCGTTGAATTGCCTCCGGTTTCCGACAGCCGCCGCGGACTGCTGGCTCGTGATACCACGTTCGATTGTGTCTGATGGTCGCTAGCAGCGGCTCCGAATACCCTCACAAGTCGCCGGGAGTAGGTGAGGCGGCCATCTCCAGGTAGTGGGTCCTGCCGGTGCCGGCGTCGTTGTTAGGCTGCAGGCTTAGACCGGGATCCGGTGTGGCGCACCGAGAGTCAAGATCGACTAGCTGCTGGCCGCGCAGGAGCAGGAGACTTCGAGCACTAACGAGAACCGCTTGGTGCGGGAGCTCGAGTTTCTCTGCGGCACGCTCTGGAGGCCATTCGACCGGTTCGGCCTGACCGGGAATCAACAGCGCGGTGTCGGGAAGATGGTTCTCTGCCAACGTAACCCACGTCTTCGCAGCTTCATCCTCACTGAAGCCTGCGATCGCCAACCAGGATGGGAACCGCCGCGAATCTGTCTCGACGACATCCTGCGCACCGCCGCAGGCAAAAAGCGCACCGCTCTGAGACTTAGCCGCCGCGCGCAACCGCTCAATCACGGGCTCGCCGGGCGCCGGCGAGTGCGGATCGGCCCAGGCCACGACATAGCTGCTGAAGCGGCTCACCGGTGTGCCCCCGAGCCGATCGATACTGTATGGATCCAGGCGCTGATCAACGCCGGCATCATCACAATGCCCCCGCTGCCGGCAAGTTCCTGCTGCAGGCGCGGCAGGAGAGCGTCAAAGTCAGCGAGTTCGTCGGTAACCAAACCCAATTGCTCGGCGACGGGGAACAGCAAGCGCCATACCTCCACCGGGTAGGCCAAGATCTCCGCGTCGTCGGCTCCACCCACCGGCGCACCGAGGGTCATGCGCGGGGCACCCAGACCCGCGCGCTGAAAAAGCGTGTGCAGTGTCATGCCGAATCCGGGGTCGAGGCCGGCGCCCCGGAATGCCTCGGCGATACCGTCCACCAGCGCCCGCGACACCGGCAGGTCAGGGACACTGCCGGCGGCCGTCATGTCAAACTCACCGAACGCGATGAGACCACCCGGTCTGACCAGGGCGGCAAATTGCCGTAGCGCAGCGACCGGGTCGGGCAGGTGCATCAGGATCAGCCGCCCGATCACGGCATCGACCGGCTCGTCGAGAACGATGTCAGCGATCATGGCCTGCTGAAAGCTCACCACGGACAGGCCCTGCTGTGCGGCGCGTGTGCGGGCCACCTCGATAATCTCGGCCGCGGAGTCGACGCCGAGCACGGTCCCGGTGGGCTCTACCAGCCGTGCGGCCACAAACGACACATCGCCGGGCCCGCAGCCGACATCGAGGACCCGCATCCCGGGCCGCAGCCCCGCTCGGCGCAGCGCATGCTCGGTGAGGTCGTTGTACAGATGTCCTTGCAGCAGCAGTCGCTGAACTTCCACATCGGCATGACCCAGGACATACGTGCTGCCGCCGGGTTTCGGCGAGGTTTCGCGGACACTCATCGTTATGCTCCGATCTCTGTCAGTCGTGCGAAGGTTTCTTTGTGTTTGTGCAGGAATTGGGGAAGCGATTGTGGGGGCCGGCCGATGAGGCGTTCGAATAGCTCAATCAGCCTCCTGCCTGCCACTGCGACGGCATCGTTGGCCTCATGACACCGTCACCTCGGTGATGTCGAGCTCGACGAAGGCGACGTCGGTGTTGGGTGTGCCGTCTTCGCGGCGGCCGTAGACCCGCCGCCGGGTCGGCACCATCAGTCCGGAGAATTCCCGGTGGTCATCGCAGTAGTGCGCCACCGGAACGGAGCCGGCGACCTCTGCGGCGTAGTCGAGCCGTTGGAGCAGGCCGTGGTCGTCGAAGTACAGCACCTGCTCGGCGCCGTGCGTCGGCACGTCGGCCGGGAAGGTGACCCGGAGCCGGCCCCAGGTCTGTGAGCCTTCGGTCCACGGTGAGATCTTTTCGACAACGAAGCCGGGCCAGGTCAACAGGAAGGGCAGGCAGAGATAGTTCCACAGGGCGTAGCCGGTGAAATACAACAGATGCAGGTCATCCCATGGGGTTTCGGGCGGGAGGCTTGACATCGCTGTGCGGGGGTTGTCGCGACGTCGTTCCGCTCCGTCGTCTGTGGTCACTGCGACGCGATCGGGCTCGAACAGCCCGCGCGCCGCGCCGGCGAAGGGTCGGAAGGTGAGCCGAGGCGTGGTGACTTCCGCGGTGGCTTGCGCTGTGCTCAGACCGTCGGGATGCCCTTTGGCCGTGAACAGCGCGCCGCGGGCGGTCAGCGTCGCGGTGATGTTCTTCAGCGCCTGCCATCGGTCGAGACCGCCGTGGCCATCGAGCGCGAGATCGAGCAGATCAGACATGGTGTTCCTTAAGCTTGTAGGTGTCTGGGGGTGGTGCCCTGGAGGCCCATGGCGGTGGGGGTAGCTGCTGGTTGGGTGTGCACGTATGCCTCGAGCGCAATGGCTGCGTCCCGTGCTGGATGCTCTGGCCACTGATTGAGACCCGATGCGAATCCCTTTCGGTTCGAGGACAATTCGCTATCGAACGGGCAGTCGATCATGAGTCGGCAGCCGTTTTTGTTCGTTGCAGCAGTATCCGGGCCATCTCGGTGGGGCGTTCGAGGGCGGAGAAGTGCCCGGTGTCGGCCACGGTGATCGTCTCGACGTCGCTCAACAAGCGTGCGACTTTTTCCCGCTCTGCCGGGCGCGACCAGTCCCGCTCGCTGTAGACCAGCGTCACCGACGCTGGCACATCCGCGTAGCGAGGTCGTGCCTCGACAAATCCGTTGAGGTTGCGCATGATTGCGCGGGCGACTTTCGGATAGCCCTTGCGGCTGCCGCTTCGACGAAGTTCGATGAGGAAGTCTCTCGGCAGCTTGTTCGGATCGGCGAAACCGCCCCGCAGCACGCCCTTTAGGATCGGCTCGCTTTCCATCCGGGCGAAAACCGGTCCAGAGCCGGGCAGCCGGATGGATGTTCCGATGACTCGGGCGAACCAGTTGCCCCGTTCGAGTCCGCTCGGGTAGTCGTAGGGGTTGAACGCGACGACCTCGCTTACTCTTTCTTTCAGGTCGACCGATGCGGACAACGCGAGCGCGGCTCCGAGCGATTCACCAGCCAGCGTGACGTCGTGCAGGTCGAGGCCCGTGATGAACTCGACCACGGCGGTATGCAGGTCCGGCTGCTCATATCGGGCGCCCGGCACGATCTCGGACCATCCCATGCCGGGCAGATCCACCGCGTAGACGGTGAACGAATCCCACAGCAGCGGGATGACGCGCTGGAAGTAGTCCAGCTGCGTGCGCACGGTGTGTAGCAGGACCAGCGACGGGCCGGTGCCCGCGATGAAGTAGCGCAGCCGCGAACCGTCGGGTCGGGTGAAGAACCTGACCTCACCGCGGCCGTCGCTCCACGTCGCCGTGTAGGCCTGTTCGGGAATCTCGTTGTGCTGCATTTCTTTTCCTTTCATGCGACGGCGGGCGCCGCTTCGGGTTGCTGAGTCATGGAGGGCGTTGTTTGCCGTGCCCGCGCGGGCAGCAGGCCGGCGACGACGACCGCGGCACCCAAGGCGATGGCAGCACAGACCAGCGCGCCGATCTGAAGGCCGTGGAGGAAGGCGTAATTGACGGCGTCGCGGACGTCGGCGATCCGTTCCGCCGGGAGTTGCCCGATGACCTTGTACGCCGCGGCGGTTGAGCGTTCCATCGTGGAGCGGACATCGACCGGTAACGCCGCCACCGCCCAAGCCGAGCCGATGCCACCGGAGTACACGGATGCGAAGACGCTACCGACGATCGCCATGCCGAGCGTGCCGCCCAGTTCTCGGGTGGTGTCGTTGACGGCCGAGCCGACCCCGGCCTTGTCCGCGCTCAGCGATCCCATGATCGACTCGGTGGCCGGCGCTGTGGTCAGCCCGAGGCCGCCGCCAAGCAGCACCATCTGCATCGCGATCTGGATATAGGGCGTGGCCGCGTCGACGTTGGACGCCCATCCCAGCCCCGCGGCGAAGATGGCTAGCCCCGCCGCGACGACCGCCGTGGTGCCGACTCTTTCGACCATTCGCGGCCCGAGGACGCTGGCGACCGCGATCGAGACGGCGGCCGGCAGCAGCCGCACCCCCGGTCTCGAATGCGCTGTAGCTCTTGATGAATTGGAAGTACTGGGTGATGACGAAGATGAAGCCGAACAGGGTGAGGAACCCCGCGGTGACCGCCAGGCTGCCGCCGGAGAACCGCCGATTGGCGAACACGGACACATCGAGCATCGGTGCGCGTTGACGCACCCGGCGTCGACTTCGGGCGTGTGGCGGGTGATGATAATCGGCTTGCCGTCGGGCAGCGTGGCGACCGCGGTGCCCAGAATGGCCAACGCGCCGCTCCCACACCGCGATGCCGGCGAGAACCACGACCGCCACGCCGAAACCGGCCGCGGTACGCGCGCTGCTCCACCCCCAGTTGGGGGCTTCGATGACGGTATACACGAGGGCGGTCACGCCGATCGAGGACAGCATCAAACCGCCGATGTGATCGGTCCGGCGGCGACGCCGACGCCAGTCATGGCCGCCCACACCCCGATCGCGTTGGCCCGCGGAACCGGGTCGGTGAAGATGTTGGTGATCAGCGCCAGCGTGGTCGGGAAGATCACCGCAGCGCCAACACCCATCGCGGCGCGCGCCGCGATCAGGGCGTCCGCCGAGGGCACCTGCCCCGCAACGGCGGAGGTGATGGCAAAGAAGGCGAGCCCGCCGGCCAACCAGCCCCGTCGGCCGTAACGGTCACTCAGGCTGCCAGCCGACAGCAGCAGGCCGGCGATGACGAGGGTGTAGGCGTCGACGATCCACTCCAGCTGCGCGGTATCGGCGTCGAGTTCGCGCGACAGCGTGGGCAGGGCGACGTTGACGATGGTGGCGTCGACGCGGATCACGAAGACGCTCAGGCAGATCACGACGAGCGCGGCGATCCGGTGATCGCGGAACACAGGGTGACGAGGGTAAATAGCACGAACAGGAATCTAAACCCATAAGACAATTAAATCAAGTTTATAGTTGAGAAACTCGTCGACATGTTATAGTCGCTGGTGTGCCCGCTCGGAGGAACTACCACCAGAACTGCCCGATCGCCCGGGGGCTCGACGTGCTTGGTGAGCGCTGGACGCTGCTGATTCTGCGCGAGCTGCTCGGTGGTGCACGTCGCTACGGCGACCTGCGCGCCGAGCTACCAGGGATCGCCACCAACCTGCTAGCCGAGGGCTTCGCGAACTGGAGGAGGCCGGCTTCGTCGACCGCCCGCGGTGACCGTGACCGCGACCGCGGCGCTTCTGATGACCGCCCGTCTGGGCCCGACCGCGGCGGAACGCAAGTCGGCGCTGCGCCAGGTGAAATTCGACGGCGACCTAGAGGCCGTTGTGCCCGTCGATAAGAGCGGTCGCGTGCGCCTGGTCGGCTCGGTTCCCGTATTGCATCCGGAGGCCCAGACCGTCTACGAGAAGCTCGAGGGTTGGCGCAGTCAGCAACTGTGTCGCAAACTTGGATCATGACACGATCGCGGGGCGCTGCTTGATTTGCTCGCCGCGATGAGACGATGCCACGACAGACCAGCAACGAACTCGCCTGCCCATGTGAGCTCTCGAACTCGCCATGCCTGCACCTAACACCGAGTCAGACTCAGCCGTGTTCACTTCCACCCCGGACGGGTCGAATGCCCGTACCACCCTTCGAATACGGCGGATTCGAATATGGAGGGTTAACGGTATCCGATGCGTGTCGCGCCGTTTCTCCGGTGCGCCGCATACCGGCGGGCGATGCGTCTTGAGTTGGCTTTCTTCGATGCGGCACTCCACTCCGG
>JAOPVX010000223.1 GCA_025965975.1 Mycobacterium sp.
GCGCGAACACCACCTCGACGTCGGAGCATGGCCCAGCAGCCGCGGAAGGAAGGGCGACCGGACTCAGCATCACCGACGATGTCACCACCGCAGCACCAAACAAACGACTGATCACGCTCATCTCGACTCCTCCGCCTTATTCGGTACCCGACCCGGCGCTGGCCTCACTGCCCGCTCCACACACGACCTGACGCCGCTCCACAGACGACCTGCGGCTTTTACCCGCTAGCGCACCCGACCAAACGAGAAAACACCCCATTGTGACGGACACCACATCCACTATCCGTATCCGGCGTCAAGGTCGTGAACGTCCGCGTCAGCTATCGGTGCCAGACGTGGGCACGGTTCGCGAGCGTGCGGTGAAGCTAAGGGGACGCGAAGTCCCCTAACTTCTCCACGCTGGGGCTCGGACACGTGCCGCTCGAGGACCTGGTCGTGGTCCAGGGAGGCCGCGCCCTGCACCTAGGTACCCGGCCCGTCGCTGACGGCTCTAACGCCCGCTCTTGTCTGTGAATCGGCGGGGCGTCACGATATGGCGATGCCGCCCACCGCACGTGTTCTGGTTCTCGGGTCAGGGTTCGCCGGCCTTTGGGCCGCGCTGGGCGCGGCCCGGCGGCTGGACGAGCTCGGGGCCGTGCACGGCGCGGTCGACGTCACCGTCATCAGTTCGCAGCCATTCCACGATATTCGGGTCCGTAACTACGAGGCCGATCTCAGCGCGTGCCGAATTCCGTTGCAGGACCTACTCGATCCGGCCGGTGTCGGCCATATCACCGCTAACGTGACCGGAATCGACGCTCCGGCTGCGACCGTGAGCACAGCCGATGGCGCAGACCTGGGCTACGACCGCCTCGTACTGGCCCTGGGCAGCAGGGTGGTCAAGCCGGACCTTCCCGGCCTTGCCGAGTTCGGTTATGACGTCGACACCTACGACGGCGCGATGAAGCTGCAGGCGCACATCCGCGATCTGGCCGAATGCACGGCAGATCCCGCAACCGCAACAGCGGTCGTCGTCGGTGCTGGCCTGACCGGCATCGAGATCGCCAGTGAACTGCCGAAGATGCTGTCGGAAACGCTAGGGGCCGGAGTCACACCGCGGGTGATCCTCGTCGACCACAACCCGCACGTCGGTTCGGACATGGGTGAGTCGGCTCGTCCGGTCATCGAGGACGCGTTGGCCCAGAACAAGGTTGAAACCATCACAGGGGTGGGCGTTACCGCCGTTGACGAGCGAAGCGTGACGCTGTCGTCCGGGGACGTTGTGCCGGCGGCAACAGTGGTTTGGTGCGCCGGAATGCGGGCGAACCCGTTGACGGCGCAATTCGGCATGCCGTGCGACAGGCTGGGTCGGCTGCTCGTAGACGATTATCTGAGAGTTGAGGGCATTGCCGGTGTGTTCGCCGCAGGCGATGTGGCGGCGGCGAAGATGGACGACGAACACGTATCCGTGATGTCGTGTCAGCACGGTCGGCCGATGGGCCGCTATGCGGGTTACAACGTGATCAGCGACTTGCTGGGTGCTCCAATGCTGTCGCTACGAATCCCCTGGTATGTCACAGTTCTCGATCTCGGTCCAGCCGGTGCGGTCTACACGGAGGGCTGGGACCGCGGGGTCGTCAGCAGCGGCGTAGCGGCCAAGGCGACCAAGCGAATGATCAACGGTGAACGCATCTATCCCCCGCTCACCGGCGACCGAGCCGCACTGCTCGCCGCGGCCGCCCCGGAGTTGCAAACCGCGCCCGCATACGGGCATTGATGACGAGCCGCCCGGCTTGAGCACAACGCGCAAAAGGCACAAATTGAGCCGCTTCTCGTGGGCCGACCCCGCGGCGACTACGACCTGTTGCTGTCGCGGGCCGACGGCACATGGTCGCCGGTGCGCGACTACTCGCGAGAGTTCACCGCCCAGTGCGAAACGCGACGGGAACTCAACGCCATCACGCCCCCGAACACCTCGAGCGGCCGACCGGTCGCTCAACGCTGATCCCAGCAGGCAGACAAAAGACGCAGTTAGTCACCCGGCTTGGTCAGGCGCATGTACTACCAAGTACTCCAACACTTTTCGCGGTTATGCAGTGCAGGTATGCAGCAGTGGTGCATCGGCAGTTAGCGCGGTGGCCCGGGTTCCACGCCACCGCCCGTCGCATCTTGGTGCGGCTGGTGTTCCGCCGTGGTGCTACCCGTCCTATACGCCCAGGCCGAATAGGCATATCCCACCCCACGGCTCCCAGCCGCCGTTCCAGCCACCTGGCGCGGCACCGCCGCCCCATCCGGGACCGTCCCATCCGCGACCGCCCCGTCCATCTCCATCCCATCCATGTCCGTCGCCGTGCCATGGTGCCGGTGCAGGGGGCCCCAAACAGGCGCCGGGCCGACGTTCGGACCTGGGTCGGCATTAGCGACGCCGGCGCTGACTCCCGCCGCGCCGGCGGCAACGCCTCCAACGATTGCGAGGGTGGCGATGATCTTTCCCGGTTTCATCGTCGATCAACTTCCTTCCGCGTATCCGACGGCAGGCCATCTGTCGCCGTATGTTCCGGATCTGGCCGGGCCGGACGACAGCGTTAACCACGCCGGGTACCGGACGCGACCGGGTCAGTGGCTTTGCAGCTAGTTTTATTAGCTAGTATAAGTAGCTCCGGCACAGCGTCCGGGTCCACCTTGAATTGGTTGGCGCGCAAGGACATCAGCCACTGCGGCAACTTCCAGGTCGGGCCTGTACCCGATTACTAGCCCCATCGCCGATGACGAGTTCGCAACGCGCGAAACTGCTCGGTCAGCGCGCGGTCAGGCCATCTCTACATCTATGTTGCTGCGACAGCGGCAGCCTTCGGCTTGGGGCGATGCCCGGCGGCCGGGCCATGACGATTGGCCATGCGGTTACCGCACGGGCGCCAATAACGCCTCGGGTGCCGCTGTCGTCACCCGTGGTCGGCCGCTGAGAATTGCGATGTCCTGTGGACTGAGCAAAACGCCGCGGCACAAGATATGCGGAGCGCCCCGCCCCTCTGCTGGGTCAGGTGATGTATCCGCTCGCATGTGCCGTGCGGACGAACCAAACCGTCGGTCTCGTCGGCGACCGGCGGCCGCAATCCGAGGCCCCGCCGTCGAAGTCGATATCGCATTCGGCCATGAGATCTCTCCGTAGATGTTCCTCGGCGACTTCAGGGTGTGTGCTGCGCTTTGAGGTTGTGGGCGGCGCGTTCCCCGATGATGGAGCAGCACCATCAGCACTAGCCGCACCCAATCCTGAGCAGCACCGGCGTTCAGGGGCAGCGCTGCATCGAAGGCGATGGGCAAATCCAGCGGGTCGTCGACCAGAGTCTCCAGTGCCCTGTCGACTGCGACTTGGTCGATCTTCACCGCGAGATGGCGGCTGCCGGCGGGCCACCGGGTCACTGCCATCTCGGCGTCGGGCCGGTATATCGCTGCCAGTGCGGGAGTCGAGGTCAACTGCTGGCCCCGATGCCGCGACTCGAGCCAGCCTTTGCGGGGAACACAGACGTGGTAGCTGGCACACGTCTCGTCGAAATTGAGTGCAACGTCTGTTTCGTAGGTGATGTCGCCAACCGTGATCGGCCCCACGCAGGTGACACGTTGGGTCAGGCCGAAGCTGTTCGACGGACCCAGCAGCCCGAGCCGATGTGGGTAGAACGCAGTTTCACCGAGATGAATCGCCTCCTCGGGTGACCGCGTGCGAAACCACGGATCCGGCTGCGGCGCCTGGGCAGCGTGATTCACGACAACTGACGTATCCATTGGGTGCGTCGCCAATCAGATGGTGTCGAGTTGTCGGTTGTTGGTGCGGGGTCCAAGTAGCCGGATGGCGAGGGCGGAGGCGCCCAGCAATACCGCGCAGCCGATGTAGAGGCCGCCGGATCCGATGGCGGCCAGCAGACTCAGCGCGGCCAGTGGCAGCAGCGCGCCGACGAGGCGGGAGGCGGCATAGGGGATGCCGATGGCGGTGCTGCGGTTGGTGGTGTGAAACAGCTCGGCTTGGTAGATGTGGGTGAAGTTGGACTGCATGACGGTGCTGACGCTGGTAGCGATGCCGGCGGCGACCACGACGGTGATATCGGCGGCCAGGCCGAACGCCACACCGAATACTGCGGCGGCCAGCGTGGAGGCGATGAGCAGGGTCCGGCGTTCGACCCGTTCGATCAGATACACCGAGACCAGCGATCCCAGCGGGTAGCCAAGCGCGGTCAACGCCGAGTACATCAGTGAGTGGGTGAGGTCGAATCCCTTGGCCAGCAGCACGATCGGCGCGATCGAGGCGAACGCATAGAACCCGACCGGGCTGGCGATCTGCATCACCCACATCAACACGGCCCGGCGTCGGTACCTGCCGGCGGGTGGCGGACCGGGGGCCGGCGGATCGGCGATGGCGGGTGGCGGGGCCGCCGGCTCGGCGGGCGGGGCCGCCGCCACTTCCCGCTCGATCTCTGCGACGATCCGGTCGGCCTCGGCGGTGTGTCCGGTCGCGGCCAGCCAGCGCGGCGATTCGGGCAATCGACGGCGCAGCAGCCAGACGGCCAGCCCGCCGCACGCCGCGAAGATCAGCAGCCAGCGCCAGCCGGCCAGCCCCGCGATCGTGGTGTTGGCTGCAGTGGCCAGGACACCGGCGACGGGCACCGCGAGCAGTCCGATGGTGTAGCTCCAGGCCACATAGCGGCCGCGGCGCGCCCGCGGTAGCAGTTCGGACAGATAGGTGTCCACCAGCGTCAACTCCGCGCCGAGTCCGATCCCGGTCAGCAGTCGCAGCACCAGGAACACGCCGAGGTCAGGGGCGAACGCGGTCGCCACCGACAGCACTGCGTAGGTCAGCAGGTTGACCTGAAACAAGATACGCCGGCCGAACCGATCCGCCAGCGGTGCCAGCAGTAGTGATCCGATCATCTCGCCAAGGAACAGCGCTCCGATGACCATCGACCGGTCGAGGGTGCTCAGTGACCACTGGGCGCCGAGCAGCACCACCAGGAACGGGCCGAGCGCGACCTCGAACAAATTGCAAAACGAGCCAAGACCGATCAGCACGACCATCCTGCGGTGCCACCCCGACAGCGGCAGCCCGTCCAACCGCGCGGCCACCGAGTTCGCCGGGTGCTGCCCGGTCGGGGCGATGCCGGTGGGCGGGCAGTTGGCCATCACGCCTCCTGGTCGATTGCTATAGCAGATAGCGTACATGCTATGGTGCATGTGCGGAGCGGAGGAGGACTGCGATGAACGTCGAGATGACCACCCTGGACAGGGTCGATTCGCTGGCCGAACGCGCCTACCGGGCCCTGCGGGAACAGATCGCCGCCGGTGGACTGGCGCCCGGCGAACGGGTCACCGAACGCGGCCTCGGCCTGCAGCTCGGGGTCAGCGCGACACCGATTCGTGAAGCCTTGCGCAGACTCGAACAAGAGCGGCTGGTGGAGCGGGTCGCCGCCCGGCAGCTCAGAATCGCCGCGCACTCCGACCAGACGTTGCGCGAGCTGATGTACACCGAGGCCGTGCTGCGCGCCGCCGCCGCGCGGATCGCGACATCAAAGATCAGCGACGACACGATCGACGAGATGCACGAGATCGTCGAGGAGCTGGAGCGGGATCCGGAGAGCAGCGATCCCGAGTACCAGTTGTCACTGGCGATGCGTTTCGACGCACTCCTGCACGCCGCCGCCGGCAACCAGGTGATCACCAGCCTGATCAACACGGCGTCGATCTTCGGCTGGGCACTGCGGCTCCGTGCGGTGCAGGCCATGCACGACACGCCCGAGGTCGGCCTGAGCAGAATCCGGGAACACCGCGAGATCGTGACCGCGCTGCGCGCCCGCGACGCCGACCGGGTGGAGACATTGATGCGGCGGCACCTGACAACCGGGATCGACTACGTACTGAAACACGCCCGATAGGCCGCGCCATCCCGTTGAAGGCGGCATGACCACCGCATGACCGAATTACCCCTCCCCCGTGAGGCTTACGACGTGTGGGCCTCGGCACCGCTGCGGTATGTGCTCGTTCATGGCGTTGGCGGGGATCGCACACAATGGAGACCTCTCGCTGAGGACCTGGCCATAGGCTCGGGTGTCCTCGCTATCGACCTCGCCGGGCATGGGGCGGCCCGTCACGTCGGGGGTCCGTATCGGATCAATCGCTTTGCCACCGACGTCGCCGAGATCGCTTATCGACGGGCGCCGGATGGCGCCGTCCTGGTTGGCCACTCGATGGGCGCAGCGGTGTGTCTGGAAGCTGCGCGAATGCTGGGCGAAGCCGCCAACCAAGTCATCGGCATTGATGCGCTGTTGTTCCCCGAGTTGTTCGCAGCACACGCCGCCCGCAAATCTCCGGCCGCGCGAGTGTTCCTTCGTACGCCCGTCGCCGCGCGCACCATCGATTCCTGGGTCGATCGGTTCTTCGTCGCGCCGTACAACCCGGCGGTGCGCAACGCAGTCCGGCAGACGATGCTGAACACCCCGCGACCGGTCCTCGCCGATTCGGTGGCATCCCTGCTGAGATGGCAGCGCGACGAGGCGCTCGCGGCCGTCGCGGTACCGATGTCGATCCTCTACGCCGCCCGCGTTGAGCGGCCGCGCCAAGTGAGCGAACTTCAACGCCGCTGTTCGATCACTCCGTTCGAACGGGGCGGTCATTTCTTTTTCATGGAATACCCCGCCGAGACGGCAACGGCGATCAAGGCGGCCGATCGCGCCGCCAACGGCCCCGGCGCTATGCCATGAGACGCACCGATCACGACGAGCGACCAAAGATCAAGCGAGTGGTAAATGGAAGATCTGAATACCACGCTGGACCGGTCGCTGATCGGCGACGCATTGGCAAGGCTGTCCCCCCAGTGCCGCGCCGTCATCCGGCGCTCCTACTACCTGGGGTGGACGACCACGCAGATCGCCGACGATCTCCACATCGCCAACGACAGCGTGAAGTCGAGGCTGCATCAAGCCATGCGGGCACTGCGGCTCATCCTGCAGGAAATGGGGTTCACGGGCCTGGATCGAAACGGACGGGGATAAGCAAAGCGGACACGGGCTACCTGGGCTCAAGCCACGCTTGGCCGCGTCGACGCGCACTGCTGCCCGGTGGCCACCGCGCCCGCGACCGTTCGAGCTTGTTCGGGTGTCGCGGAGCAGTTTTGCGTAAGAGAGCGCTGAGGGCTGCGGGCCGATCGCGCATACACGGCCAACGTTCGGTGAAACGGCTCGCGCAGCCGCATCACGGTGTTGTCCAGACCTTGGGGGAGCGGGTGGCTGGGAACCACCACCGGCCCCAGACCCGCAACTGCCATCGCCACACCTGCCGAGATCTGGGCGGTGTGCACGGCTCCCCTTTGAGCGAAACCAACTGTGTGCCAGATACTTTCGGTTACCGCGGACAGCCGATGGCGCGGTCGTGTAACACCCGGTCGGGATGGGACAGGCCTTGAGCGATGCCGCCGCCTCGCTTTTAGCAGCAGAGCGGTCGGATCACCAATCGATCCGCCTTTTGTCTGAAGGCGGGCAATCTCGACCCCGTCCCTTCCAGGTCGTATTCAGGTCTGCTGTTGGCGCGAAGTTAGCGCCTCGGCGGCAAACAACAGGGGAACCTCAGAATGGGGCGCCAGCAGGTGATCGCACCGCCGCGCTACAGACATCGCAACGAATCCGTCGTGCGTTGCCCTGCCCATCGACGCGCATGCAATTCCGTCCGCCGCCCAACGTGATCAAACAGCCAGCTAGACACCATAAATGAGAGTTTTCTGAAGTTCGGCATCGGTTTACGCGATTCGTATTATCCTCAAGTCAGGTTGAGCTCCCAGCCCGGCGGACGCGCCTCACCGCCTGATTCCGGGTCAGCGAAGCCGTCCGACGTACCTCGACCAATGCCTGTGCAATACGACTTGGGGGATGCGCGATGGCCGCTGTCGGCACCATCAGGATCTACCGCCCCGATCCTGCATCAACGAACGAACTGCAACGCTGCGGCAGGGCCACATTCGCTGTGCGCCACCCGTCTTCGACCCGGGTGGCTGTGGCCGTCATGGGCGAGATCGACGCAGTCAACGGCCGGAATCTGGGCCGCTACGTTGAGCGCCACACCGGCATATCCAAACAACTCGTGCTCGATCTGCGCGCCGTCGACTTTTTCGGAACCCACGCCTTCACCGCGCTCTATTACATCAGCGTGCACTGCGCCCGCAGCGACGTGGACTGGATGATTGTCGGCAGGCATCCAGTGCGGCGCCTGCTGTCGATCTGTGACCCCGAGGGTGAGTTGCCGTTGGTTGATGACCTCCCCTCGGCGCTCGCGCGGCTGGACCGTCTCGCGCAGTGCCGCCACCACATCGCCCCGACGGGGTAAGCGCGCGGCCGCAATGCCGTTGAACGGACCGCCGGCGATCATCACGGCCGATAAGGCGCGGCGTCCGCGCATTGGACGGCCAGAAGGTGGTCGCCGCGGGCAAATTCAGTCCCCGGTCCGACTGCAGGTCAAGTGGTCGCAGGTTCCTGCAACCAGATACTGGAACCAGACACCGTCAGCTAGACACTGCCGGCCCGATTGCCCGGAATGCGATGTGCTGGAGTTGCGGGTTTCCGACTCGGTGCTGAGCGTGTCCCTCGTCGCCGCGAAAAGCCTCACGGTGCTGGTCCACCGCTGTCTGGGGTTTGTAGATACGGTGGTGATGCACCGTCGGGAAGCCGTTGGGACCGACGTAGTAGATAGCAACCAGTGTCAGCCCAACCAACGCTCCGACTATTAACGCCCCGATCAGCGTCCGGACATTGCCATTTCGGACCAGCCGCTTCATCATCGCCGGAACCACATACTGGCCGAACACAGGTGTCGGAATTGTCGTGATCGTCGAATCGCGGACGTCACCGTGCCCGTTGATCGGAACTCTTTGCCCTGCAGGAACATCATCAGCAAACTTTCTGTGTGATCATACCGCATCGGGTCCACGCGGAGGTGATGGTGACCGTGGCGCGGGTTTCTGGCCGGGGAATGGGGTAACCGTCGACGTCTGCTTTGCGTGTAGGTCCAGAATCGTTGTGACATCGCCGGATTCGCGTTTGGCAATTACCACCGCCAATGCTCTCCTCGGTCGGTCGTGCGTTTGCCCGGCGGCCTAGCGCCCCACCCGGACGAGTGGTGTCATGGTGCTCAGTGTGGTCGCTTCGAAACTAAGTGTGTCGGCTGTGAGTGCCCGCACAACAGACTGCATCTTCACCGGCAGTGACAAGATGCCCACGGCGGGCGGGCTGACCACTAGTACCAGCCGTCGACTAGTTCTGGCCGCGACGCGCCGTACAGGCCGTGAACCCCGTCCCAAATCTGCCGAACGCCAGGACGGGTGTTGCCCTGTGAGGTAACCGCGTAGTACCAGGGTGGCAAACGTTCAGATCTCAAATCACGGCCTCGCCACTCGGCAACCTTTGTCCCCGGGTTCTATTGCTGCGGTGTCTTGTCTGCCAGCGCGGTACCCGCGGCCATACCGGCAAGACCCAAGCCGCCAGACATCAAGACGGGTAGTTGCTA
>JAOPVX010000227.1 GCA_025965975.1 Mycobacterium sp.
GCGACGACGGCTGGCTGGCCGAGATGGATCTGCAGTTGCGCGGGTTCAACTACCACGGCGACATCCACCGCTGCACCGGGGCGGTGACGGCGAAGGGTGACGGTCTCACCGAAACGGTGTCGCTGGAGGTGTTCGCCACCAACCAGCGCGATGAGGCAACCACCAAGGGCGTCGCCAAGGTTCTGTTGCCGTCCAAACAAACCGGTGCGGTGGTCCTTCCAGTGCCTGATGAGGCCTTGAGAAGGCGTGGGGCACAGGTGGTCTCACGGATGTCAGGAAAGGTCGGCGAGGAGATGCGCCGACTTCACGGAGAGTGAAGGCGTGAAGCGAAGAATCTACGAAGCCGAGCATGAGGCGCTGCGCGAGACCACCAGGCAGTACATCGAGCGCGAGATCGCTCCGAACGCCGAGCAGTGGGAGGCCGAGCGCCTCGTCGACCGCTCGGCATACGTCGTGGCGGGCAAGTACGGCCTCATCGGGTTCAACATGCCCGAGGAGTTCGGCGGCGGCGGGTCGGAGGACTTCCGGTTCAGCGCCATCATCAACGAGGAACTCTCCAAGTGGGGAACGGTTGCCCCGGCCCTGACACTGCAGAACGACGTCGTCGGCCCGTACTTCAAGGGCCTGTGCACCGACGAGCAGAAGCAGCGGTGGCTGCCCGGCATCATCAGCGGCGAGACCATCGTCGCGATCGCGATGACCGAACCCGGCGCAGGTAGTGACCTGGCAGGCATCCGCACCTCCGGGGTGCGCGACGGTGACGACTGGATCGTCAACGGCTCCAAGACCTTCATTTCGTCGGGCATCAACTGCGATCTGGTCGTAGTGGTCGCCCGAACCGATGCGGGGGCCGGGCACAAGGGCTTCACACTGCTCGTCGTGGAACGCGACATGGCGGGATTTGAACGCGGCCGCAAGCTGGACAAGATGGGCCTGCACTCCCAGGACACCGCCGAACTGCACTTCGAGAACGTGCGGGTACCGGCCACCAACGTCCTCGGTCTCCAGGGCCGCGGCTTCTACCACCTGATGCATAATCTGCCCTCGGAGCGGTTGTCCATTGCGATCTCGGCGATCTCCGGGGCGCGCGAAACGTGGCGCCAGACTCTGCAATACGCCAAGGACCGCAAGGCGTTCGGCCAGTCGATCGGTAGTTTCCAGCACAACTGTTTCCTGCTCGCCGAGATGGACACCGAACTGGATCTCGGTGAGCAGTACATCGACCGGTGCCTGCAGGCGGTGGTAGACGGGGATCTGACCGCGGTCGAGGCCGCCAAGGCCAAGTGGTGGTGCACGGAGACCGCCAAGAAGGTCGTCGACGGCTGCGTGCAGCTGCACGGCGGCTACGGCTACATGAACGAATACCGGGTCGCGCGCGACTACGTCGACGTGAGGATCCAGACCATCTTCGGCGGCACGACCGAGATCATGAAGGACATCATCGGCCGCGATCTGGGCCTGTGATGGCGGGCCCGTGAACGGCATCTCGGCCAGTCGCGACGGCACGGTCCTGCGATTGCTGCTGGACCGGCCCGACAAACTGAACGCCGTCGACACCCCGCTGCTGACCGAGCTGGCGGCCCGTCTCGGTGACGCGGCGGCCGACGATTCGGTGCGTGCCGTGCTGCTGACCGGTGCCGGGCGTGCGTTCTGTTCGGGCGGCGACCTGACCGGCGGGGACACCCGGGGCGCCGTGCTGGTGGCCAATGAGGTGGTCAGGGCGATCACGGCGCTGCCCAAACCCGTGGTGGCAGGTGTGCCCGGACCTGCGGTCGGGTTCGGCTGTCCGCTCGCGCTGGCCTGTGACCTGGTGGTGGCCGCCCGATCGGCGTTCTTCCAGCTGGCATTCAGCCAGGTCGGACTCATGCCCGATGGCGGTGCTTCGGCACTGCTGCCTGCCGCGATCGGGCGGCCCCGCGCCACGCGGATGGCGCTGACCGCCGAAAGGGTCCCGGCGGCAGTGGCATTCGAGTGGGGGATGATCTCGCACCTGGTCGATGACGCGTCCTACGAGGCCGAGCTCGCCGAGGTGATAAGGGCGGTGGCCGGTGGCCCGACGCAGTCCTATCGGTGGATCAAGCGGGCACTGGCGGCCGCGACGTTGTCCGATCTGGAAGCGGTGCAGGCGCTCGAAGCCGACGGTCAACAGGTCTTGGTCAAGACAGACGACTTTCGTCGGGGCGCCAACGCGTTCCGCGAACGCCGACGGCCGGATTTCCAGGGGGACTGAGAGAGGCAGGCCGGATGAAGAAGCCGTTGAAGGGGATCCGCGTACTCGAGGTTGCACAGTTCACCTTCGTGCCGTCGGCGGGTGCCGTGCTCGCCGACTGGGGCGCGGACGTCATCAAGATCGAGAACCCGGTGACCGGTGATGCGCAGCGCGGTCTGGTCACTGTGTTGGGACGTTCGGCGTCGAAGCCTGGCGCGTCCTTCGCGCCGATCGTCGAGGCGCCGAACCGCGGCAAGCGCAGTGTGGGTTTGTCCCTTGCACTCGATCAATCGCGTCCGGCGTTCGAAGAACTCGTCCGGCGCAGCGATGTGTTGCTGACCAACCATCTGCCACAGACCCGGGCGAAGCTGCGTATCGGCGTCGACGACGTCCGCTGCATCAATCCCGACATCATCTACGTCGTCGGCAGTGGATTCGGCGCTCGCGGATCCGACCGCGACGCGGGAGCCTACGACGCGACCGCGTTCTGGGCGCGCGGCGGCAGCGCCGACGGCGTCACGGCAGACGACGCCGACGCACCGGCGTTCATGCCCGCAGGGGCGTACGGCGACAACATCGGTGGCATCACGATCGCGGGCGCGGTGGCGGCGGCGTTGGTCGGCAGGCAGGCCACGGGGGAGCCGTCGGTCATCGATGTCTCGCTGCTCGCCGTCGGCGCGTGGACCATGCAGTTCGACGTGAACCTCGCAATGCAATACGGCTGTGCGCTGCCCAAGGTGGACAGCCGCACTCCGGCCACGGGCAATCCGCTGACAGGTGCGTATCGCTGCGCCGACGGCCGGTTCGTCCAGTTGTCGATGCTGCAGCCGACCCGCTACTGGCCGCAGTTCTGCCGGCTCTTCGGTAGGGATGCGGCCGCAGATGATCCTCGATTCGCCTCGCTGGAGTCATTGGCGGCCAACGCTGATGAAGCCGTAGCCCTGGTCGCCGATGCGATCGGATGCCGAACCCTCGACGAATGCAAGAGGCTGCTGAACCAGGCCAGCGGCCCGTGGGCGCAGGTGCAGAACGCCTGGGAGGTCGCCAACGACGAATCGCTGATCGTCAACGGCCGGATTGCTGAAGTCGTTGATGCGCAGGGCGGCACACAGAAGCTGGTGGCCAGTCCCGCGCAGTTCGATGAGGCCGCCGCTGACCTCCGTCGGGCACCGATGTTCGCCGAACACACCGACGAGGTACTGCGCGAACTCGGGATCGGTGAGGAGGAACTGCTCGACCTCAAGTTTGACGGTGCGATTTCCTGAACCCGACTCACTGCCGCAGTCTGCACCGCTCAACGAGGATCTGCGCCAGGCGTTCCGGATGGCTGATCATCAGATCGTGGCAGGCGTCGACGTGGATCACCGTTTGGACGCCGCCGAGCGCCTCGATGCTCTTCTGTTGTGAGGCAACCGAAAGAGCCCGATCACGGGTAGTCAGGATCCAGGTGCGGGGCACATCGGCGGGCAGGTCGCTTCGATCGACGGGCTCGGCGGGAATCCGCGCCGACTCCGGGTAGAGGCGCGACAGCGTGAAGCGTCGCTGCTGCGGTGTCATGCCGTTGCAGAACGCGTACCGTGCGGCGAACTTTGGCACCTTCATCGGCCTGCCGATCTTCGCGCCACGCCGCGCGAACCAGGCCAACGGACCACCGAGGGTGTCCACGATGGCTCCGCCCTGTGGCGGCATGAACGCGGTCGCGAGAATCATTTCCCGCACCCGGGCCGAGCCGAGTTTGGCGACGACACCAGGAACGGTCACACCGGCCATCGAATGGCCGACGATCACGATGTCGCCGAGGCCGGCCTCCTCGATGTCCGTGACGACCGAATTCACCCACTCCCCGATGGTGGAGGTGGCGAGGTTTCCCGGCTTTGCGCCGTGGCCGGGTAGATCCACCGCGAGTGTGCGCAACTCCGGAGCGTGCCGGTGCAATTCGGCGACGACGAGATCCCAGCAATCGGCTGCGTGTTCCCCGCCGTGGACAAGGACGAGGTCGGGCAGTGCCATGTGGCCGAATCCTTCCGGTCAGCGGTGCACGAGTCGTGATGTGAGCGAGTCGAGGTCGGTGCGGAAATCGGTGAGGTTCCTGCTGGCCGGCTCGATCGTGATCCAGGTGACGCCTGCGTCTGCGTATGTGTCGAGTTGCGGCCTGACCGCCGAACAGAAAGCGTTGCTGTCTCCACTGGCCAGCAGTGCGGCCTCAAACGGAACGAACGCGACGTCGGCCGCGTCGCGACCCAGCTCCGCACGCCGTTTGTTGACCCGCGCGATCCAATCACGCAGTGTGGCTATGTCTTCCAGTGGTCGCGCGCGGGCGATCGCCGCCGTCTCACCGGACGCGGCCATCGGCATCCAGCCGTCGGCCACCTCGACGACTCGCCGTTGTGCGGCGGTACCGTTGCCACCGATCCAGATCGGCGGCCCACCCTCGGTCTGCGGAAGTGGAAGGGCGAGATGGCCGTTCACCCCGAAATCCGGTCCGTCATGGTCGCGGCCTGCCCAGATTGCCCGCCACGCCTCGATCGCCTCGTCGAGCAACGCGCCACGGCGGCCGAAGTCGGCCTGCAACGCCTCGAACTCCGACTTGAGGTAACCGGCGCCGGTGCCCAGCGTGAAGCGCCCCCCCGACAGCACATCAAGGCTGGCGGCGGCCTTGGCGGTCAGGTACGGGCTGCGATACCCCGACACAAGGATGTATGTCATCACCCGGATGTGGGTCGTCGCGGCGGCGGCGAAGCTCAGTGACACGAATGGATCGAACGAATGGTGTCCGCCATTGGCCAGCCACGCCTTGTCGGGGTACGGGTGCTCGGACATGGAGAACGCATCGAAACCGGCCTGCTCTACCAGGTTTGCAACCTCACCGATGGAGGCTCCCTGGCACCACTGACTCCAGTGCTTGACCGCGCGCGTCGGGAACATCAAGTTGTAGCGCATCGAGCTCCTATTTCAACATGCCTATTTCAAGAGCGATCTGGCGATGACTACGCGCTGAACTTCGGTGGCTCCCTCGCCGAGCCTCTTGACCCGCAAGTCGCGGAACCAGCGCTCCAGCGGCAACTCGTCGGAAAGCCCAAGCGCGCCGTGGATCTGGATGCACCGGTCCAACACCTTGTACGCGGATTCGGTGCCGAACATCTTGGCCACCGACGCGTGGACGCGAACATTCCTGTTCAGGTCGGCATTCCAGGCGGCCTCATACATCAGCAGCCGGGCCGCCCGCAGCTCCACTTCGCTGTCGACCAACATCCACTGGATGCCCTGTTTGTCGGCCAGCTTGCCGCCGAACACGTCACGGTCGCGGGCCCACGCGCAGGCCATGTCCAGCGCCGACTGCGCGATGCCGATCGGGCCCGCGGGGTAGATGATGCGACCCTGTACCAAGAAGTCGCTGGCCAGTGCGAAGCCTTGACCCTCCGCGCCGATCAGGCGTTCGGCGGGAATCCGCGCATTGTCGAAATGCAGCTCGTAGGGCGCGAACGACGCCATCACGCCGATGCGGTTGAATGTCACGCCCGGTGTGTCCTTTTCGAGGATGAACGCCGAGATGCCGTTGCGCCCTTCGCCGGTGCGTGCGTACACGACTCCCCAGTCCGCGCCCGGCGCGTGCGAGATCCACATCTTGGAGCCGTTGAGCAGGTAGGTGTCGCCGTCCCGAGTCGCCTTCAGCTGAATCGCCCGCGCCGGGTCCGACCCGCCCGAGGCCTCGGTGATCGCCGTGTAGGCCTTGGACATGGTGCCCTCGATGATGGGCCTGGCATATTTGTCGAACTGTTCGGCCGATGCCTTGAACATGATGTTCGGCGGGTTGCCGCCGAACGCGCCGAGGGCCGGAAAGAACGCTCCCATCCGGCATTTCGCCGCCTCCTCGGCGACCACCACCTGGCCGAGCACGCTCAGACCCGCACCGCCGTACTCCTCTGGCGTATGCAGGGCCCACAGCCCGAGCGCACGCGCCTTGGCCTGCAGCTCGACCAGTTGCTCGCGCGGCAGGCCGATCGCATCGTGGTCGAGCTTCTCCTCGATCGGGTGCACTTCTGCGTCCATGAACCGCCGCACCGTGTCGCGCAGCATCACCAACTCGTCTGGGAGCTCCCAGGCACCGGTACCTCCGGCAGGCGCGGGCACGCTAGACCCGGGACGCCGCGGCGACCCGCAAGTCGCGGGCGCTTTGCAGCTGCGGCTCGTGGTTGGCCTCGTACTGCTCGATCCACTCGTGCGGCAGCTTGCCCCATGCCTCGCCGATCCGCAGCCGTTGCCCGGAGCTGAACACCTCGGCAGCCACTACGTCACCGACGAAGATGGTGTTCTCGTCGTTGTCCAGTGCGCCGGTGACCCGGCACTCGACATAGCTGTGTGCATCGAGCAGGATCGGTGCCCCCGTGACACCCTGCTTGGTGCGCAGCTTGGAGATCTTGTCCCCGTCGCGACCGCTGCTGCCGCCGAGGGTCATCAGGATCTCGATCGACTTGTCTATCTCCGCAGGATCGGCCGACAGCATGTGCATCACGAAAATGCCCGAGTTGACGAGCATGTCGTGGGTCCTGTTGTACTTCGTCAGGCTCACGGTCGCGCGCGGCAGCTCTGGAACGATACTCGCCGCGCCCGCCGACAACGACATCAGCCCATTCAAGAAGGGCGGGTCGAAACCGGCGTCAATGGATGTGACGGCGACCGGGAAGGGTCTCAGGCCGGCGAGTACGGCATTGGCTGCCTCGTGGTCGATGGTCATTGGTCCTCCTGTAGTCATCCGAGCGTGAAGGGATCCCGGGTGGCCCCTGACAGCTCCACCCACACCGCTTTGGTTTCGGTGAAGTCCTTGACCGCGTCGATGCCGTTCTCCCGGCCGAAACCGCTGTGCCCCATGCCGCCGAACGGAACATGCGGCGCGACAACGCGATAGGCGTTCACCCAGACAGTGCCTGCGCGCAGCTTGGCGGCCACCCGGTGCGCACGGTGGACATCCTTGGTCCACACCGAGCCGGCAAGGCCGAATTCGGTGGCGTTCGCCGCGGCGATGGCCTCGTCCTCGTCGCGAAACGTCATCACCGCCAGCACCGGGCCGAAGATCTCCTCGGCCACCGCACGCATCGACGGATCCACGTCGGTCAGCACGGTCGGCTTGACGAAGAACCCGCCAAGCTCGCCGGCCGGTTCGCCGCCGTAGGCCACGGTCGCCCCCTGCTCGCGCGCGGAGGCGAAGTGCGACAACACCTTTTCGTACTGCGGCTCGTTGGACACGGGGCCCATCTCGGTGGCCGGGTCCTTGGGGTCACCCAGCTTGATGGTCGCCGCCCTCGCGACGATGCGCTCCACCAACGCATCGGCAACGCTGTCCTGCACCAGGAGCCGTGACCCGGCAAGGCACGTCTGTCCGGTGGCCGCGAACACACCGGCGATCACGCCGTTGGCTGCGGCGTCGAGGTCGGCGTCGGCAAACACCACCTGCGCAGACTTGCCGCCGAGTTCCAGCGAGAAGCGGGTCATGTTCTGGATCGCGGCCTTGCCCACCGAGATGCCGGTCGCGGTGGACCCGGTGAACGCGACCTTGTCCACCCCCGGGTGACCGGCAAGCGCCGCACCGGTTTCCGGTCCCCATCCGGTGACGACGTTGATCACGCCTGGCGGAAAACCGGCCTCGGTGAACAACTTTGCGAACGCGAGCGTCGACGTCGGCGTGTGGTCGCTCGGCTTGACCACGAACGTGCAACCCGCCGCCAACCCGGCGGCCAGCTTCCAGGTCAACAGCAGAAGCGGGGAGTTCCACGGCGTTATCGCCCCCACCACGCCGACCGGCTCGTGCCGGGTATAGACGAAGTAGTTCGGCTTGTCGGTGGGCAGCACCTCGCCCTGCAGCTTGTCGGCCAGCCCTGCGTAATAGAAGTAGTAGTCCGGCAAAGACCGCATCTGGCCGACCATCTCGCGGACGAGCTTGCCGCCGTCGCGGACCTCCAGGTCGGCGAGGTTCTCCGCCTCGCGCGCGATGATCTCGCCGAGCCGCCACAGCAGCTTGCCGCGCGCGGTCGCGGTCAGCTGACCCCACGGCCCGTTCAGCGCCGCCCTGGCAGCGGCCACCGCACGGTCGATGTCGGCCGCCGCGCCGTCGGGCACGCGGGCCCACGGCCGACCGGTGAACGGGTCGACGCTTTCGTAGGTGGCGCCCGACGCGGCCGCGACCGGTTCGCCGCCGATGAGCAGTTCGAACTCGACCAGTTGCTGTGTCGCGGTGTCAGTCATGCGCTCCTCCTCATCGAGTGCGTGGCGCCTTCTTGTTGGCGCGGGAGTCGGTCCGCCCGGCGCCGGCATTGCCCAAATCTGTGTAGAACTTGCCGTGCCGTGCGGCGGCGCTGGGCGGCAGGTCGCGGGCCTCCCACATGGCGCGGACCGTGCCCTGAACCCCCATGGACCGTCGCACGGCGATCTCGCACGCCAATTCGGTTGCCCGCGACCGCAACTGATCGTCGGGGACGATCTCGGTCACGATGCCTATTCGCAGTGCGGTCTGTGCAGAAATCCGTTCCTCGCTGCCCAGCAGCGCCCAGCGCATCACCTCGCCGTAGGGCACGCCGAGCGCGAGCATGCCAATCGGTTCCAGCGCGGAGACGATCCCGGCATTGGCGTGCGGATCGAAGAAGGTGGCGGTTTCGCTGCAGATCGCGAAGTCGCATTCGTTGACGAAGTACATCGCGCCGCCGGCCACGCTGCCGTGCAGCGCCGCGATCACCGGCTTCCACACCCGGTGCGCCTTCGGTCCCAGCAGCTCTCCCGGATCTTCCTGGTTGAAGATCGACTTGTGTGTCCACCAGGTTCCTTCGGACACATCGATCCCCGTGCAGAAGGCTCGGTCCCCGTTGGCGCACAGCACGGCGACCCGAATGTCGTCGTCGTCGCGAACCCGGGCCCACACCGCGGCCAGCTCGTCTGCCATCTGCTCGGTGAAGCTGTTCATCTTCTCCGGCCGGTCCAACGCCACCGTTGCGACGTGGTCGGTCACGGCGAAGTCGATGGTGCCCAGGTTGTTCAGGTCGATCACGAGTGCTCCTCGGTTGGTCCGGTCGTTACCGGCATCCTCCCACCCGCGTCGGCTACTTGGTTCACCTGGTTAGCTATCTCGCGCTTGATTATCTTCCCGGCCGGTCCCAGGGGGAACTCGTCGCGGTACTCGAACCGGCGCGGCTGCTTGTACCCGGCCAGCTCGGCCCGGCACAGGTCGGTGAGTTCGGCGGTCAGCGCATCGTGGTCGCTGACGTGGGGGTTCGGTATGACGACGGCCACCGGGGTCTCACCCCACTCGGGATCCGCGACGCCGACCACGGCGACCAGGTCCACGCCCGCGTGCTGTGCGATCACCCTCTCGATCTCGGCGGGGTAGACGTTGAACCCGCCCGAGATGATCATGTCGGTCTTGCGACCGGTGATATGCAGATAGTTCTCGTCGTCCAGGTAGCCCAGGTCGCCGGTGCGCAGCCCGTCCGGTCGGAACGTCTCCGCAGTCTGCGCGGGACGGTTCCAGTAACCGATCGCATTGGCGGGGCTGACGATGACGATCTCACCGACCTCTCCGGTCGGCGCGTGGTCTCCGTTGTTGTCGACGACGCGGATCGAGCACATCGGTGTCTCCTGACCGCACGAGGTGGCGATCGATGCCTTGCCTGCGACGATGTCGCGGTGATCCTGCGGCGTCAGGATGGTGGCCTGCCCACCGCACTCGGTGAGCCCGTAGCGCTGCTGCAGCTCGCAGCCGAGCAGGTCCATCGCCTTGCGTGCCAGGCCGGGGGGAACCGGTGCCGACCCGTAGGAGATCCGGCGCAGGCTGGACATGTCGCGGTTCGGGCCGTTCTCAAGGATCGCCAGCGTCCGCTGCAGCATCGTGGGGATGAACGTGGTGAAAGTGATTGCGCTGCGTTCGATCTCATCGACGACGGCCTGCGGATCGAACCGTTGGTGAATCACCATCGTCTGGCCGAGGTAGAGCCAGGACACCGTGCGGACCATGCCGCCCGCGGTGAAGAACGGCGTGGTGGCCAGCATCACGTCGGACCGGTCGGCCTCGGTCACCAGGTTCGTGTCGGCGGCCTGATAGAGCAGCCCGCGATGGGTGTGCATGACGCCCTTCGCCCTGCCCGTGGTGCCGCTGGTGTAGAGGATCACCGTGACGTCGTCGGGGGCGATGTCAATTTGCGGTGCGATGGGTTCGGCTGCGGCGAGGGCGGATTCGTACTCATCGCCGATGGTCAGCACGACGGCGAGGCCGTCGAGTTCACCGGCGAACGTCTCGTACTGGTCGGTGTGGATGATCGCCGCACGCGCTTGCGAGTCGTCGCGCACGTGCGCGACCTCATCGGGCGCGAGCCGGATGTTGGCCGGGACCGCGACGAGGCCCGCCTTGGCAAGTCCGAACGAGATCTCCGGCCATTCAATGCAGTTGCGCGCGATCACCATCACCCGGTCTCCGGGTACCAGCGGACTGTCCGCGAGAAAGTCCGCGAGCCGACTGGACCGCGCGTCGACCTGCGACCAGCTGTGGGTCCGGTCGGCGTCGACGAGCGCGCGCTTGCTGGGATAGCGGCGGGCGTTGTTGGTCGCGATGTCTCCGATGAGCATGATCAGATGAGGAACGCCAGGGTATCGATCGGCCCGCCCGCATCGATCAGATGCACGATCTTTCGTATCAGCCGCGGGCCCTGCGGTGACCGTCGGACGCTGTGGACGACCCGGCCCGCCCAGAACCGCTGGCGCACCCGATATTCGAACAGGGCGAAGTTCGACTCCACCGTCACGGTGTCGCCAGTCTGCTCGACGACCTCGCTGTTGGACACGACGCGGCGCATCACCGACGGCGGCGTCTGCGAATGCCGGTTGCCGGTGTTTAGTTGCGCCACGCGACTTTTGATCCGCCTGCGGTTGTCGTTGATGTAGGCCAGCGTCGTTCGAGGGTCGTCGTCAGGATGCATCGGAACCCGGTACAGGACCGTCTCGTCATCGTCGGCCCACAGGGATTCCCATTCCGAGTAGCGGCCCTCGTCGGCGAGCCGGGCCTCCAGATACAGAAACGACAAGATGTCGGCATCCGGCAGCGGCCGCAGCGTCGGTTCGGATTCGAGTTGAGTCTTAACGGTCATCGCATCCCGCCTTCCCGCCGACGACCGCGGCCCACTGCGAGTAGAAGCCTCGCTGCGGCGTCTCGGCGCTCTTGTCGCGGTTGATGATTCCGGTCTCGTCGGTGATGTCGTCGTCCATGCCCCGCGCCAGCATCAGCCACTCCGGCAGTTCGGCGGCAAGCCCCGCCTGGTTGCGCATGCCAATCTCCCCGTCGTCGGCGATCAGGAAGCCCGCGGGCCCCATCGCGCCCTCGGAGCGCCGCAGGGTGCGTTCGTTGAGATCGTCCTGGCCGGGGATCAACACCGCGGTGGTGTAGGCGATCGTGCGGTCGGGTGCCTGCGGCTCGACGAACATCACGTTCATCTCCGCAAGGAACAGGTTCGGCCAGATCAGTGTGTGCGGTGGACCGACCACCACAGCATCGTGCGTCTGATCTGGGCCGTAGGCCCTCTCGAGGGCGTCGACGTAGCCGACCAGGTTGGCGCGAGGCGTCCTGCCGTACCAGACGAATTCCTCGTCCAGCTTGCGATATTCCTCGCTGTAGTCGATCTCCGAGTGGCCGCCGCCGATGTCGCGGACCAGCACGTCGACCTTGGTCGGCACGTGGGATACCTTGGCAGGCTTGATCGCGTCGTACACCGAGGCGTGGGTGAACAGTGCGTGGTAGCCATCGACGTTGTTCTCCACCACCATCTTCCAGTTGGCGTGGTGTCGATGCTTCATCCAGTTGGCCCGCAGGTCGATCTCCCGGGTCGGTGACAGGTTCAGCAGCCGGTCGATCGCATGCGTTGCCCGTCCGAGGTGCTCGAGCAGCGAGATGCCTTCGGCCGCGAGCGAGGCGAACACGAACCCGCCGTAGCTGTCGACCCGGGGGGCGTTGGCGAGCCCGAGTTCGGAGCGGAGCTGTTCGAAGGCGTCGCCGTAACCCTCCCGCATCGGGACACCCTGCAACGCGCCGCTGTTCGTGAACGTCCACCCGTGGTAGGGGCAGCGGAAGGAGTTGGCGTTGCCCTTCTGGGCGTTGCACAGCCTGTTGGCGCGGTGTGTGCAGCGGTTCAGCAGCACGCGCACCACGTCGTCCTTACCGCGCACCACGACAACGGGGCCCGACCCGATCATCCGCGTGAGGTAATCGCCCGCCTCGCTGACTTCGCTTTCGTGTGCGACGAACACCCAGCCCGTCTTGAAGATGGTGTTCATCTCGCGTCGGAAGATCTCCGGTGAGGTGTAGACCGAGCCGTGCACGCGGTCGGTCCGCACGACGGTGGTGGCGTCGAAATCCTCTGCGGAGGTCGGTATGTCGAGAGTCGTCACTCGGTCTCCAGGTTGACTGCGGGAATCGCCACGTCGCCAAGGCGCCGGAATCCGATGCGCACCGCCGCCCCGATGCGCGGTGTCGCATCTGTCGGTGTGAGGGCGGTCATGACGATCCGGTGACCGCTGTCCATCTCCACGTCGACGATCAGGTAGGGGTCCGTGGCACGCACCAGACCGGGTTCCCCGCGGTGCATCATTGTCGCCGCATGCACGCTTCCGCGCGGGTTCACTTGTCGCCAAAGGCGTTCGGCGTGGCCGCAGCCGTCGCACGTCTGCTGCTCGAGCTCCAGTGGTAGCTCACAGTCGGCGCAGAACGGAAGCGCGAGCTCGCCGCGCGCCGCAGCGTCGTATAGCGGACGGACGACGTCGCCGTCGACCGCAGGCGCCAGCGCCGGCTCGAGCAGCCAGTCCTGGCGGGCCGAAGTTGTCAGGGCCGTCATGCCGCGCGCTCCAAAACCAGCGCGGCATGGTGGTCCATCCGCCCGCCTATGCCGCCGACCAGCGCGACGGTGGCATCGGGCACCTGACGGTCGCCGCCAGCCCCGCGCAGCTGGATAACCGCCTCGGCCAACGGTGTCATGCCCTGCAGGTAGAAACCCGACAGTTGGCCGCCGCCGGTGTTGACGGGCAGCGCACCACCCGGCGCGGCCTGGCCGTCTTGCATGAAGGCGCCCGCGGGTACATCGCCGGTGAGCCGGTACTCGTCGAGCAGGGCCAGCGTCACAATGGAGAACGGGTCATACAGCTCGGCGATGTCGAGGTCGCCCCGTGTCACACCGGCTTGCGCCAGCGCGTCGTCGACGGCGCGGCGACCGCCGCCGAACCAGGACTCGGCGCCGGCGCGGCGGCGCCGGACTGGGTGGTCGCGTCCGGTTCCCAGTATTCGCAACCGGGTCGCGCCCACCGACTCTCGGCGGGAAAGCACCACCGCGACGGCGCCGTTGACCGGCCGCGCGCAGTCCAGCAGGCGCAGCGGCTCGGCAATCATCGGGCTTGCGGCGTAGCCGTCGGAGTCGAGCGGTTCGCGGTAGACGGCGTCGGGATTGCCTGTCGCCCAACGCCGTGCCGTGGTGGCCACCGCGCACAGCGCATCGGCGGGGGTGCCGGTGACGTGCAGCCAACGCTGGGTCATCAGCGCGTAGGTCGGCACCGAGCCGAGCAGGCCCGACGCCCGCTCCATCCCGCGGACGCCGACGTTGCCGCCACTGTGCGCGTACGTCGAACCCGACCCTTTACCCGCAACCAGCGGCGCGTCGGCGAACACGCACGCCACCGTGGCCGCTTCGCCCGTAGCGATCGCGTCGCGGGCACGCTGGAGCATCGCGATCGTTGTGGCGCCCTTGATTTCGATGTGCTCGAGCAGCCGCAGATTCCCGAATCCGCCCTGGCCGGCGAAGCCAACGCCCAATCGGTCCGGCCGAACGCCCTGCGAGGATCCGACCAGCAGCCCGTCGACATCGCCGTGTTCGATGCCGGCGTCGGCGAGTGCGGCCGCGGTAGCGCGGCACGCCAACGACAGGGGAGTCCCGCCGGGGGTCAGCGACATCGGTGTCATGCCCATCCCGACGATGGCGACGCTGCTGCGGTCGCTCACGTCCGCGGCTTTCGTTCAACCCGGTAGTTGCCGACCCTCAGCCAGTCCTCGCGATCCTCCGAGGTCGCCACCGTGAAGCTGGACAGCTCGAGTGGATCCAGGAAGACCTCGTCGCCACTCTCGAGATCCTCGACCAACAGTCGCGCGCTGTTGCCGTTCCTGTCGAGCCACAGCCGCACAGCCGCGAACTCGTTGATCAGGATCGCGAGTTCGCGGCGCTTCGGATTGCCGTTCGATGCGTCCATGGCGATCAGCTTTCTGGGCATGGGTGGGCGAATCGGGTGAATCGGGTGAATACCCACCCAGTATTACCGCATACTAGTGTCAGAATCAATGTTCGGATGACGGGCGAGTATTGCGTGAGATAGCGGTCAACATGCAGACTGGCTGCATGAACGCGGGATCGTCATAGGCGACACTGCTGTCAGAAATTGCATCGAAGGAGCAGCATGACCGACACCGCCGTGCCCGGCGCTGTGATCGATACCGAGGACTACCGCAGCATCTGGATGTACCTCAAGGAGCTCGAGTTCAGGCAGGGCTTCACCGAGATCGCGGTCAACGGCGAGCCCGTGCGCACGCGATACGCCGAAGCCGGCGCTGTATCCAATGTCGCCGGCCGGGCGGCTCCGGAAGAGAAGCCACATGTGGTCCTGCTGCACGGGACCGGCGGGCATTGGGAGACGTTCGCGCCCAACCTCGCAGCGCTGTCCGAGCACTTCCACTGCGTGGCGATCGACATGATCGGCAACGGGTTCTCCGACAAGCCCGACTACGACTACGAGATCGCGGTCTACATCGACCATGTGCTCGGCGTGATGGATCACTTCGGCATGGCGCGGGCACATTTGATCGGGATGTCGCTGGGCGCGTGGGTCGCCTCGACGATCGCCGTGAGCCATCCCGATCGCGTTGAGAAGGTCATCCTGATGTCGCCGGCGGGCAAGGAGGCCACGGCGTCGAACATGGCAAGGATCCGTGCCGAACGCACGAAGGCGGTCAACGAACCGACGTGGGAGTCCCTTCACGCGGTGTTCGCGCATCTAATCGCCGAAGAGGCCAAC
>JAOPVX010000236.1 GCA_025965975.1 Mycobacterium sp.
CCGGCTACTCCACAGCAGGAAGGTGACCACAGTGATCACCAGAATGATCGCCACCGACAGGCCGACCACGGTAGCCGTGGTGCTCATAGCGAAATGTTACGCCTGTTTGCGTCCGCGCAGGACTCAATGCGGGCGGCCAGTATCGACAATGCGATACCACATGTTTGTCACTTGAGGCGTGTGCGTGACGCTGACTAGTTCCAGTCGCGAGGGCTTTTCGAGCAAACCGGCGGCAAGACTGTCGCGACAGATACCAGCACTTCGTCCAGTACGCCCGCGTCGAGACACTGCGCTGCGACGCTCGCGCCGAGGATGTTGACATACCTGTCGCCTGCCGCGGCCCGCGACTCGACGATGGCGGTCTCGATGTCGCCGACGAAAGTCACCCCGGGAACCTGTTCGGTTGGCGGTCGGTGCGCCAGCACGAATTGCGGCCCGTCCCAACCACCTCCGAAGGCCTCACCCTCGCCGGGCTTGCCCTTGTAGGGGTCGTCGCCGCCGAATGTGCGGTTTCGACGAGGATCGCACCGGTCTGCTTAATCAGTTGGTCCACAACGGGATTCGGGCCGAGATGGTCGACCATCCACGACATGTCACCGCCAGGATCTGAGATGAAGCCGTCGAGCGACATCGCCGCCGAGTAGAGGAACTTCGCCATGGTGAAGTTGACCCTGCGAGACCGGGAAAATCACCGCGCAGACGGGGGTTTGCCCGTTCGTAGTTGCGCAAGCGTCAATACCTCTACAGTTCGGGACGCCCTTCCAGGGGAGACGAGGTGGTTGTGGTGGCAGTGAAAGAGTCAGGTGACGCACAAACCGGCGACGGTTCCGCCGAGGCCGGGGGCTACAGGCAGGAGCTGAAGCGGACCCTCGGCTCGTTTCAGGTGTTCGCGGTCTCGTTCACGTTCATCTCGGTGGCGGTCGGCATTTTCGGCACCTACGACGACGTGCTGCAGAACGCGGGGCCGGCAGGGATCTGGCTCTGGCCCATCATCGCGGTAGGGCAGACACTGATCGCGCTTGTGATCGCCCAGTTCGCGGCCCGCATCCCACTCAGCGGCTCCTCCTACCAATGGGCCTCGCGGCTGGCCAACCCGAAGATCGGCTGGTTGTTCGGCTGGCTGGGCTTCTGCTACCTGGCGATCGGCGTGGTGGCGGCCGACAACGCGCTGGCGAGCACTGCACTGATGCCACTGTTCGGCATGCAGCCGGACGAGAACACCGCGCGCGTTTTCACGCTCGTCGTTCTGGTCATTCAGGCTGTGCTCGTCGCGCTCTCGACGCACCTCGTCGGCCTGATCACGTCAGCCGCGGTGGGGCTCGAATTGGTCATCGTCGTCGTGCTGACGATCGCGCTCTTCGTCGCCGTGGCGGTCACCGGCGACGGCTCGGTCAGCAACCTCACCTCGCGCGGTATCACAGAGGGCGCCCCCAACTATTTCGCCATTGGCGGCGGATTGATGGCCGCGATGATCATGGGCATCGCAACCCTCGTCGGCTTCGACGCCGCGGCGAACATGGCTGAGGAGGCCAAGAATCCGTTCCGCAGCGTCCCGCGCGCGATCGTGGGATCCGTTGTGGCGGCTGCGGTGCTGGGAATGGTGTTCGTGATTGCGCTCACGATCGCGATCAAGGACATCCCCCGGGCCAGCGCCACCGACTCGCCGGTTGCATTGATCCTGCGCGATCAACTGGGTCCTGTGATGGAGCGCTTGCTCCTGGTCGCGATCGTGTTCGCATTCTTCGGCGCCGGGTTGGTGACCCTGGCCACCTGCGCCCGGATGGTGTTCGCGATGTCGCGCGATTCACGCTTTCCTGCGCACCAGCTGATGCGTCGGGTCAACCCGCGTACGCAGACACCGATTCCGGCGACCATCTTGATCGTCGTCGTGGGATTCGTCCTGATGGGCGCGCTGCCCGGTGGCGCACTGCTGAAGATGCTCACGGTCGGAGGGCTCATCGGGGCGGTCCTCTACGGCGCGATAATCGTGCTCTATCTCGGGGTGCGCAAACGGTTGGGACGCCAGGAGGACGCGTTCGATCTCGGGCGTTTCGACATGCCGGTTGCGATCGGCGCGCTGGTGTGGTCGGGCGTCGTGGTGTTCGTGCTCGTATCGCCGCCGGAGGCCTTGACCGCGGTCTTGATTTCGGTCGGCGTGGTCGTCGCCGGCGGGATGTACTTGGCCTACTTGTTGATGTTCAACCGCGAGATACTCGAGACCGTGCCAGGGGAAGTGGACGTCTTCAAGCATTGATCGAGGCGTGACCGTGTGACTACTGCTGCCACGAAGCTGACGGGTGAGGTGGCACACGCTTTAAACCAGCAACACCGCCGCCCCGGCGATACGGCCCTCACGCAGGTCGGACAGCGCCTCATCGGCACGGCTGAGCGGATAGTCGGGGCTGGTCACATCGATGTGGTGCTGACCAGCGAACGCCAGGAATTCGCGCGCGTCGTTGCGGGTGTTGGAGGTCACCGATCGCACCTGGCGCTCCTGGAAGAGGTGGCGTTCGTAATTCAGCGCGGGGATGTCGCTGAGATAGATGCCCGCAATGGCCAGGGTGCCGCCGCGGTCGAGCGCCTCGAGGGCGGGCAGCACCAGATCGCCAACGGGCGCGAACAGGATCGCGGCGTCCAATGCCACCGGCGGACGATCGCTTGCGCCCTGCGCCGACGCCGCTCCCAACGAAAGTGCGAGCTCGCGGGCTCGCTCTCCGCGCGTCATCACGTGCACCTCCGCGCCCTGCGCGAGCGCCACCTGGGCGGTGAGATGTGCGCTGCCCCCGAACCCGTAAATGCCCAGCCTGCCGCCAGCGGGCAGGTCGGCCCGCAGCAGTGAGCGGTAGCCGATGATGCCGGCACACAGCAACGGGGCCAGCTCGGTGTCGGAGTAGCCGACGGGCAGGTGGTGCGCGAACGCAGCTGGGACAGTGGCGAATTCGGCGTAGCCGCCGTCGGCGTCCCAGCCGGTGTAGCGGGATTCGGGGCAGAGATTCTCCTGCCCGCGGACGCAGAATTTGCAGTGCCCACAGGTGTGCCGCAGCCACGCGATGCCGACGCGATCGCCGACCGCGAACTCGTCGCCGGCGTCCTGGCCCACCGCGGCGACCTCCCCGACCACCTCGTGGCCGGGGATCACCCCCGGCAGGTGCACCGGCAGGTCGCCCTCGGCGACGTGCAGATCGGTGCGGCACACGCCGCACGCGTGCACGGCGACAAGGAGTTCACCCGGTCCCGGCTGCGGCACCTCGACGGTGACGCGGTCCAGCGGATGGGTGGTCATCGGGCCCGGTCGTCGAACCCGCCACGCGCTCATGGTTGGGGCGGCCATCCCCCTATGGTGCTCGCCCGTCCAGAGTTATGCGCCCGCTACGTCTTTCGCTGCACCAACCCGACGACCCACAGCAGGATCACCGCCCCGAGGATCGCGGTGAGCAGGGTGAACCACCACCCGCCCGCGGCGGTGTTGAACCAGAAGCTGAGCAGGAACCCGCCGATCAGCGCGCCGACAATGCCGATGACGATGTTCATCAGAATCCCCGAGCCGCTGCCCTTGACGATCTTGCCGGCGATCCATCCGGCGATCGCCCCGATGACGATGTAGCCAATCCAGCCAACGCTTGTCAGCGTGGTGGAGCGGGCGAGAAATTCGGTTGCCGCAGTCACGTCCATTGCAGATCTCCTGCCTGTCACCGGCCGAGCCCAGCGGGCCGCTGGGCCACGCTTAAAGGGATACCCGACGAGGGTAACGATTCGGGCTGTGAAATGGGCACGATCGTCAATTGTTTCCGCAGGTCACCGGCCTCCAGGCACCCGATCGCACGGGTGAGCTGCGGGTCTGAGCACCGAATCCGTAGGGATAATCCGGATTCCCGATCGATCACGACGGCATAACCTGGATATCACAGGCGGCCGCGGCCCGACCGATCGTCGCGGCAACGCCGGTGGCGCGAAAGCCTGTGGAGGTGATGGGGATGCGCCGAAACGAACCAACGGGCCCCAAGATGAAAACACTTGCCGCACTGACGATTAGCGGCCTTGCAGCCAGCAGTATCGCCGTGGCCACTCCGGCGAGCGCCGGTTGCCAGGGCGGTTGGACGCCGTGGGGCGGCGGCACCACGTGTGACGGACCGATAGGCGGGGACGGAACGTTTCAACGTTGCGTGACCGCGGGCGCGGTGGGATTCGGCGGCACCAACTGCTACCTGCTCAACGTCAACGAGCTCGCCGGTCAGGTGCCATATGTCGGCCCATGAAAACCCAACCGCCCATTAGGCCTAGCCCGGCGGCAGCATCTCTGGCGGCGCGTTGGTCACCGGCACCGGGACCCCGATCTCGGGACGCTGACCGGGCACATTCGTGCCACCCGCGGGTGGTGGAGGCGCATTGGGATCCGGTTCCGGCGGAGGCGGCGGCGTCCACGGCCGGATCGACTGCGCCAGCGTGGTGGCATCGCCCTTGGGCACCGGGTTGAGAGCGGTACCAAGCCAGACCACGAACCACCGCTCGGGCGTGCGCTGGCCCCGCGGCATGCCCGCCGGGGTGGGCGCTCCAACGACGCCGGCCCAGATCTGGCCGTTGGGCTTGGTCGTGTCGGTGAACTTCACCTCGTAGTACGACGCGACACCGTCCATGCCTCCCGCGTTGAGCGGGACGGTCTCCTGGTTGACGCGCGTGCCGGGGAACGGCATGAAGAACTCACCCATGTCCGACGCGAGCCGCTGGGCCGCCTTGGTGTTGTCGGTCTCGGCGCCGGCGAACAACTTCAGGTCCAGCCGTCCGAGCAGCACGCTGGTGTCGTTGGGCGGTTGCGCAGGCTCCGGCGCGCCCGTTGGCGAAGGGGGCGCAATCTTGCTCAACAACGCCTGCCCGTAGGACAGCTGGGTCGCGTCGGCCACCTTCCAGCCAGCAGGCACCAAGTAGCTGAAGCCGCCGGCGGCGTTGTCGACCCGGCCCGGCTCCGGCGGCGCGGGCGGCGGCGCGGGCGGCGGCGCGTT
>JAOPVX010000250.1 GCA_025965975.1 Mycobacterium sp.
CGCCTTGACCGGCAGCACGACGATGCCAGTCAGCAGGAACATCAGTCCGAAGGTGATCACGGCGATCAGTCCCAACACCGCGGGCAGCCGTGACGTGATGTCGTCGACGCTGTCGCGGTTGGTCTGCGCGATGCCGGTCAGGTCGACGGGACGGCCGGCCGGTCCTGGCAGCGCGTGCAGCCGGTCGAGCTGGATCTGCGAGGCGTCGGAAAACAATGGCGCCGTGCTGTCGACGGTGAGGAAGGCGCTGCCGTGCGACACCCCGGTGGGCGCCGAGGGTGGTCCGACCCTGGCGCCGCCGACGAACGTGCCCAACGGTGCCGATACTGCCGAAACGTCGGGGACGCGGGACAACTCAGCGGCGTAGCGCTGCAGATCGACCGATGTCAGGCCGTCGGCGTCGGGAACGACCGCGGTGACCGCGGCGGCCGAGTTGTCGGCGAAGTCGTTGCGCAACTGGTCGCCGAGCTGATGCGCCGACGCCGACGCCGGAAGCACCCGGTCATCGGGGAAGCCCCACTTCACCCCGACGAAGGGTGCGCCCAGTAGCAGCAGCAGCGCGACAACGGCCAGGCCGAGCGGCAGAGCACGGCGCATGACGAACGTCGTCGACCGGTACCAGAACTGCGCCTCGATCGGACGGCGTACGGGTTCGCGGCGGTGCAGCAGGCGTCGGGCCAGTCGTCGGGCATCCAGGGCGTCCAGCCGGTCGCCGAGCAGCACAATGGCCGCCGGCGTTACGACCACAGCTGCCAGCGCGGCGAACGCGACGGTGGCGACACCGGCGTAGGCGAACGACTTCAGGACGTGCATCGGGAACAGGATCATCGCCGCCATCGACAACGCGACCGTCGTCGCCGAAAACAGCACCGTGCGCCCTGCCGTTGTCATCGTGCGGACCAGGGCGGTGTTTGGGTCGGCGTTGTCGGCAAGTTCGTCGCGATAGCGGCTGACGATCAGCAACGTGTAGTCGATCGCAAGGGCCAGGCCCATCGCGATGCTGACGTTGAGCGCGAAGATCGACACGTCGGTCCCGAAGGTGATGAAGCGCAGGACCGCCATCGACCCCACAATCGCCATCAGCCCAACCGCAACCGGGAGCGCGGCCGCCAGTAGGCCACCGAACACCCAGACCAGCACGACGAAGCTCAGTGGAACGGCGATCGACTCCATCAGCAGTAGATCGCTCTGCAGCTGGGAGTTGATCTGCGCGTCCACCACGGCGACCCCGCCCGACCGCACGATGATGCCGGTCGTGGAGATCGGATGCTCCTGTGCGACCTCATCGGACAGCGTCTTGGCCGTTTTCTGCGCAGCACTCTCCCCGCCGCTGATACCCGCGACGACCAGTCCGGCCTTGCCGTCGTTGCTGACCAGACGCTTCGCCGCCGCCGGTGGCGCGGTCCACGCCGACGTCACCTCGGCGACGTTCGGCGATTGCCTCAGCTGATCGACGATGGCTAATCCCACCGCGCGCGCGGCCGGGCCGGTGGCACTGTCCGGACCGGAGACGGTGATGAGCATCTGCATATCGCCCTGGTGGAACTTGTCGGTCAGCAGTTGCGTCGCCCTTGCCGACTCCGAGGTCGGGTCCTGGAATCCGCTCGAGGACAGGCTCTTGGCAACCGGGACGCCGAAGATCCCCGCAGCCAGCATCACCAACACGCCCACCGCGATGACCCACCGCGGCGCTGCGATCGCGAGCAATGCGATTCGTTGCAGCACGCCGTGACCTCCCTTTACCCGCGGACGCACGATCAGCGGCAACTTATTCACCATGAGTCACCAATTACTACGAGATTCGGCCCCGCCGGGTTCATCGACCGTCGTCAGCGTTCGGGAGCACGTCGATCCCGGTGAACCAAATCGCCTCGGTACGAGTAGGTTTCGGGCGACGACAGAGATGTGCTGTTGCCGTACCCTGTGACGTTGGCCACTCCCGCTGAACAGCAGTCACTCACGATTCGTGTCGCGGCGACGCGCATATTCGACAGTGCCCATAGGGTCGTAACGACGATCATGTCACTCGTCTAGGTGGTCGCGCCCGGTCCGTCGGCATGGGTTGATCCCTCTCGCCTCGGCGCATCTGCAATCGTCCAGGTTCGGAGCTTCTCTGGGTTGCGTACCGCCCAAATGTGCTTGATCCGCTCGCCCGCGACATCGAATGCGAACACCGTAACGGTGGCGCCGTCTAGCTGAGCCACGAGACCGGGCTGACCGTTGACCGTGCGCTCCAGGATCGACAGGTTGGGGGTCCTGCCGGCGATAACGACGCAGGCGCGCGCGATCTGCTCGCTGCCTTCGATCGAGTCAAGGTGGGCCCTGGCGAGGCCGCCGCCGTCGGCGATCGCCGTGGCCTCGGGGTCGAGGAGGCTGATGAGAGCGTCGATGTCTTTGGCTTCCCACGCCAGCTTGAAGTCTTTGACGATGTCGGCCTGCTGGGTTGTCGGAGTCGGGGGAGCCTGCGAGGCGCCAATGCGACGGCGGGCCGAGGAGGCCAGCTGGCGACATGCCGCCGGCGTACGGCCGACGATCTCGGCCACTTCGGCGAAGGGGTAGCGGAAGACATCGTGAAGGATGAACGCGACGCGCTCGGCTGGGGTCATCGATTCGAGCACGATGAGGAAGGCCATATTGATCGACTCGTCGAGGGTGACCCGGTCGGCAGGGTCGGAGGCAGCGCCGACCCGTCCACTGATCCACTCTGTAGCTGCGGGCACCGGCTCGGGGATCCATTCGCCCACGTAGCGCTCCCGCCGTGCGCGTGCCGAGCCGAGCAGGTCGAGGCAGATGCGGCTGGCGACTGTCATCAGCCAGCCGCCGGGGGACTCGATGGCTTGCTGCTGTTGGCGGGACATGGTGTACCAGCGGGCGTAGGTCTCCTGTACGACATCCTCGGCATCGGATAGGGAGCCGAGGAGCCGGTAGGTGAGATTGATCAGTTGACGCCGCTCGATCATGATCGCGCTCAGGCTCGGATCGGACCCGTCATCTCCTGGCCCGGAATGGGTGCTCATAGTGCCGCCGGCATTCCCTTCTCGCGTCTGCCCACACCAGTTCGACGAGACAGCGCACCCAACTGTGAGGTTGGTACGTCGCCTGACATTTCGCAAGGTTGTGTCGTCGTACTGGTAAGAGAACACAAGCAACCAAGGAGATCATCATGGAAGCTCGGCTCGACATGCTCAACAACGACCTGGCGATGACGCTTGTCAAGCACTTCGTCTCGGCGGCCAAGGTCGCGGCTGAATCGACCCTGCCGGCAGCAACCCAGGAGCTGGTGAGAATCCGGGCCAGCCAGATCAACGGGTGCGGCTTCTGCCTCGACATGCACACCAAGGAGGCCGCGAAAGCGGGAGAGAGCTCGGTGCGGCTCAACCTGGTGGCCGCATGGCGGGAGGCGACGGTTTTCACCGAGGCGGAGCGCGCGGCGCTGGAACTCGCGGAGCAAGGAACACGTATCGCCGACAGCAGAGGCGTCACGGATGAGGCCTGGGCGCACGCAGCGAAGCATTACGACGATGACCAACTCATCGCCCTTGTTTCCCAAATCGCACTCATCAACGCCTTCAACAGACTGAACGTCATCATCCAGCAGCCCGCTGGCGACTACCGGCCCGGGCAGCTCCCGTAGGGGAGGCGCCCGAATCATCCTGGGGCACAAGGTCAACGAATACGCAGCATGTTGCCCGTAACGCGACGTAATTCGAATCGGTCGTTCGTCTCGTCGGCGGTGCACATCATCACCGATGCCGGTCTGGACGTCGGCTGGCTGGATCTTGACTACCGCGACAACGAGATCTACCTGCTGATGATCGAACTGCTGCCGGCTGCCGGTTTGTCGCGGGCGCGCAGGCACTCCTGATGCTCGGCGTCGGTCGGCGGAAACCCGTCATCCACTCGACCCTCGGACGGTCTCGTTACGGATGGGACCCGGCTCGGCGAGGCTGTCCAATCGCGCCGGCTGGGCCTTCTTCGGCAGCCCGCCGAGTGCGCCGACGAGGGCGGCCACGCACACCTCGCGTATCTCATCGCGCGGCACTTCGGGCCTGTCGATCCACTCCAGCCACGCCGTACGCAGGAACAGGAGCCAGGCACGCACGGCGATGACCAGCAACGGATGGGGGCCACACGGGCTGTAACGGTGTTCGCTGCCCGCTCTTGGGTGCCGGCCGCGGATTTGGGCGGCGAGCACGGAGTTCGGTTACCTGTCGGAGCTCGGCGGCGCGCGGCCGTCGCCCCCGGAGGCCATCGACCCGTGAAGGCTGGGCGCGTGACCGAGGTGACGCCGCACGCGCGAAGGCGCTAACCTTGCTCGCAAGTCGGGTCCGGCGCTCCCGCGCTGCTCATGTAAGGAGTCCTCGCGGGCGCCACCAGAGAGGACAACCAGGACTCATGACCGAACGACAGCGCGCCACACCACCCGCCAAGGCCGTGAGGATCGCGGTCGCGGGCGTGATCATCGCCGGCGGTGCACTAGCTATGACAGGCCAGGCCGGAGCGGATCCGGCGGTGCCCTACCCGACGCCGGCGCCATCGGGTCCCGATGCAGCCACCCCGGCTCCCGCCCAACCCGTGGTGTCTGCGGATGGACCGGTGGGTCCGCCCGCGCCCCCACCCGTCGGCGCGCCGCCCGTGCCAGAGATCCAGGACCCCGCGTACGGCCAGGGTCAAACACCGGGCAAGCTCGGGTACCTCAGGGATATTTGGCACACCTTCCACAGCGGTAACCCGCTCGACGCGATGACCGCGCCGGCGGACGAGGCGCCAGGACCGCCGCCTGGAGCCGGTCCGGCGCCGCAGCTGCCGCCCGGATATGTATCACTGAACTCCCCGGAGTCCAACGGCCCTCCACCGAAAGGGCCCGCCCAGGGCGGACCGCCACTGCCGCCCGGGTACTACCCGTTGAACGGGCCACCACCGCCCGGGTACAACTCTCCGGCGGCGCCTGATCCGGCCGCGCCACCGACGATCGTGCCGGCTCCTCCGACGCCCTGACCCCTTGGGCTGCCTTGTAAGTCAACGCCTTACAGCTGGGAGCGGATGAGCGTGGCGTAGCCCGGTTCGGTGCTGACGACGGATCCCAGACTCATGGCCCATCGCTGGTCGCCCCGGCCGCACCGCGCCGCTCAAGCCGGCCCGAGATGCCGAGCGACTCCAGGAATACCGAAACATGTTGGGCAACAGCATAATGACGAATACGGCGTACTTGACTGGTAACCCGCCGTATTCGATTCACTGGTATTGCAAACCGTCACAGAACGGCCTCACTGAGGTGATCATGAGAGAGCCGGATGGACACTGTTGTGCTGACCCCAAGTGTCCGCCACCGCCTAATCTGGACCCCAGCCAAGGTTCAGCACTATAGGGGTGGCCTCCAATGAGAATGTTCGTTCGCCGGCTGGTACCCGTCGTCAT
>JAOPVX010000254.1 GCA_025965975.1 Mycobacterium sp.
TTCGCGATCAGCGTCTTGACCCGCTCTTCGACGCCGTAGTGGCGGAGGCAGGCCGGGCAATCTTCGAGATGGTTCTTGAGCTTGTCCCTGGTCTCGGCCGTGCATTCGCCGTCGAGCAGCGTCCAGCCCTCCGCGATCACCGCGGCGCATTCCGGGTGCTCGGGATCCACGGGTCCGATGGGCGCCGACCAGCGTCCTGCCTGGTCACGGTCGCTCATGACGACACCTCCTCCGGTGCGTCGAGCTGCTGCTCGCCACGAATGAAGCCGCGGTCCCTGGCCACGTCGGCCAACAGGGTCCGGAGCTGACGTCTGCCGCGGTGTAACCGGGACATCACGGTCCCAATCGGCGTGTCCATGATCTCGGCGATCTCCTTGTACGGGAAGCCTTCGACGTCGGCGTAGTACACCGCCATCCGGAATTCCTCCGGCAACGCCTGCAGGGCTTCCTTGATCTCGTTGTCCGGCAGCGCCTCCATCGCCTCCACCTCCGCCGAGCGCAGACCGGTCGAGGAGTGCTCGGCGTTGGCAGCCAGCTGCCAGTCGGTGATCTCCTCGGTCGGATACTCGGAGGGCTGCCGCTGCTTTTTGCGGTAGCTGTTGATGTAGGTGTTGGTCAGAATCCGGTACAGCCACGCCTTCAGATTGGTTCCCTCGCGGAACGAGCGGAATCCGGCGTAGGCCTTCACCATGGTTTCCTGCAGCAAGTCCTCGGCGTCGGCCGGGTTGCGAGTCATTCGCAGCGCACCACCGTAGAGCTGGTCGAGCAGCGGAATTGCGTCGCGCTCGAACCGCGCCGTCAGCGCGGCGTCGCTCTCCTGGGCTCTCTCTGGCGCCGAATCAGGCACCGGCGCGGGCGCCGAATCAGGCACCGGCGCGGGCGCCGAATCCGGCACCGACCCGTCGATGTCGGTCATTGTGGGGAACACCGTCCCTTCTGTTGCAGCGCCACCAAACAGGCCCGGTATGTCCACCGGACGTTCCAGGCAAATGGCAGGCACCAAACACCCCTTCCCTCGATCCTAGAGGCAACAACCGACACGACCCGTTTGCAGGCCGAACTGCACCAAGTAACAGCGCGGACGGGCCCCGTTGTTCCCGCACTACGCTGAGCCGGTGGCGCGCGCGGCAACCCCGGCGATCGCAGCCCTGCTGGCCGCGCAGGTCCCCCATGAGGTGCTGCAGTACAAACACGACCCGCGCAACGAGTCGTTCGGCGAGGAAGCGGTCGAGGAGCTCGGGCAGATCGAGGGCGTCAACCGGGAGCAGGTCTTCAAGACGCTCGTCATCGCGCTGCCCAAGGGTCTTGCCGTCGCGGTGATCCCCGTGCCGTCGAAGCTGTCGCTGAAGGCCGCCGCCGCAGCGCTGGGCGTATCGAAGGCGACGATGGCCGATCGGGCCGCGGCGCAACGGTCGACCGGCTACGTCATCGGCGGAATTTCACCGTTCGGTCAGCGCAAGCCGTTGCCGACGGTGGTCGACGCATCGGCGCTGCGCTGGGATCGCGTGCTGTGCAGTGCGGGCAAGCGCGGCTGGGACGTTGTGGTGCACCCGCAGGACCTGATCCGGCTGACCAAGGCCGTCACCGCCGAGATCCGCGCCGCATAGGGTGACCCCATGGCACAGACGTCAGCATCTTCCCTGTCCGGGAAAACCATGTTCATCTCCGGCGCCAGCCGTGGCATCGGGTTGGCGATCGCCAAGCGCGTCGCCGCCGACGGCGCCAACATCGCACTGATCGCCAAGACCGCCGAGCCGCATCCCAAGCTTCCTGGCACGGTGTACACCGCGGCCAAGGAGCTCGAGCAGGCCGGCGGGCAGGCCCTGCCGATTGTCGGTGACATCCGCGACGAGGAGTCGGTGGCCTCGGCGGTGGCTCAGACCGTCGAGCAGTTCGGGGGCATCGACATGTGCGTGAACAATGCCTCGGCGATCAACCTCGGCTCGATCAAAGAGGTACCCCTTAAGCGCTTTGACCTGATGAACGGCATCCAGGTGCGTGGCACGTACACGGTCTCGCAGGCCTGCATTCCGCACATGGTGGGCCGCGAGAACCCACACATCCTCACGCTGTCGCCGCCGGTTCGCCTGGAGCCGCAGTGGCTGACGCCGACCGCGTACATGATGGCCAAGTACGGAATGTCGTTGTGCGCCTTGGCGATGGCAGAGGAGTTGCGCGAGGACGGCATCGCGTCCAACACGCTCTGGCCGCGCACCCTGGTGGCCACCGCCGCGGTGCAGAACCTGCTCGGCGGCGACGAGGCGATGGGCCGTGCCCGCAAGCCCGACGTGTACGCGGACGCCGCCTACGTCGTCCTCAACAAACCGGCGCCCTCCTACACCGGCAACAGCCTGCTGTGCGAGGACGTGCTGCTGGAGTCCGGCGTCACCGACCTGTCGGTGTACGACTGCATACCCGGTTCAGAGCTGGGCGTCGACCTGTGGGTCGACTCCCCGAACCCGCCGGGATACAAAGGCCCTTAATCGAATTCGACAAATTCCGCAGACGCGACCCGGCAATCTACTTCAGCATCGCGTGCACGCTGTCGGCGAACGCGGCGGTGGTGAAGCACGTCGGTTCGGCGAATTCCTCCAACGTGAGCGCGTCGTTCCAGTTGGCGTCGGCGGCGGCACGCAGCAATGGTTTGGTCATCGCGACGGCGTGCGGCGGCAATTCCGCGATCCGCGAACACCATTCGTCGGCGGTGGCCAGAAGTCGGTCGTGCTCGACGACCTCCTGTACGAGCCCGAACCGAAGCGCGGTGCGGGCATCGATGTGGTCGCCGCGCAGGTAGTAGGCGAGCGCGCCGTGGTAGCCCAGCCGGCGGGTGAGCGCCCAGCTGGTGCCGACCTCGGGGATGAGGCCGAGGCGCCCGAACGCAGGCACGATCACCGCGCGCTCACTGGCAAGGACCACGTCGCAGGTCAACGCCCACGCCAAGCCGACACCGGCCGCTGCGCCGTTGAGGGCGGCGATAAAGATCGTGTCCGAGCCGGCGATGAGCCGGGCGATCCCGCCGAACTCGCGGCGGATCCACCGCCACACATCGGCCACCCCCTCCGGCGCGTCGCGCTGTTCGACCGCGACCTGCATCATCCTCAGGTCACCGCCTGCGCTGAATCCTGGATCGACTCCGGTCAAGACGACGCTGCGAACGTCGGCGTCGGCATCGAGGGCCTGCAGCGCCCGCCGCAGCTGACGCACCAGCGGAGCGGAAAGGACGTTGAGCCGCTCGGATTCGTCGAGGGTGACCACCGCTCTGTCGCCGCGGTGATCGACGCGGACCCGTTCGGGCGCATCGGGGTCGTCGCCGGCGGCCACCAACGCGCGGTACCCGGATTCCGGTTGTGCGTTCACTGGGTTTGCTCCTCAATATCGTTGGCGCGCAACACCGCCCACGCGGCGGTTGCAAAGGTTTCGACAGCTTCTCGTGGCATCTTGGCTTCGCCGCCCGCGATCCAATAGCGGCTGAACTCCTGTGCCGCGCCGAGCCAGAGCGCGGCCGTGACCCCAAGCCGCATCGGCCGCAACACCCCGTAGGTGTGGTGCGGACGCCACCAGTCCCGGACGGCGGCGAAGAAATCCCGATTGGAGTCGCGCAACGCCGCACTGTCGAGCCGGTCGCCGAGCAGCAACCTGGCCTCTGCGCGGTGCCCGGTCACCCACCGCAGGTGATATGCCACGCCGGCTCGGATGCCGCCCTCTGCGCTGTCGTGCTCGCGCAGCATGGCGACGAACCCCGCTTGGTACTCGCTGATCAACTGCGCGTAGACGGCAGCGGCGAGAGCCGGTTTGTCCGGGAAATGGTGATACAGCGCGCCGACGCTCACCTCGGCCTCGCGCCGAACCTCGTCCAGCGTTGGTACGAGTGCGCCGTCGGCGGCGAACCGGCGCCGCGCCACTTGCAGCAACCGGTCGCGCGCGTCTGACACCTTCGCACCCGAGCGTGGCACGAGAAATATTCTAGACCTACCGAGGAATACTCGGTACGTCTAGAGCAGCGTCGCTTGCTCAGCCTCCGGCTTGGCGGGCTCGATCAACTCGGGTCCGTTGTTGCGGATGCTGTTGACCAGCCGCGACACCTCACGGACCTCGATGCGGTCGAGGTCGCCGTGCCCGCGCAGCAGGCCCTCGTCGATGGGCGCATCAGGGTCGAGCCAGCGATCCCAGTCTCCGCTGCTGATGGTCAGCGGCATCCGGTCGTGGATTTCTGCCAGCGGGCCGGCGGCATCGGTGGTGATGATCGTGCAGCTCAGCAACGGCGGGGCGTCCTTGGGAGCCTCCTTCGGCCGCCACGTCGACCAGAGCCCGGCCATGAACAGCGGCTCGCCGTCGGCGCCATACATGTAGAACGGTGTCTTCGGGGCTGCCTTGCGTGATTTGGAAGATGAAGTGTCGCCGTTGGGCCGCCACTCGTACCAGCCGTCCATCGGCACCAGGCAGCGCTTGTTCTTCGCGGGGTTACGGAAGACGGGTGAGCTGGTCACCTTTTCGGAGCGGGCGTTGATGAGCAGGGGGCCCTTGGTGTCGGGGCCGCCGTCCTCTGTGGTCTTGGCCCACGGCGGCACCAGGCCCCAACGCATCAGCCGCACCCGCCGCGTCGACTCGTCGTCGGGCTCGCTGTGCCGCTTCACCACCGTGCTGATCGTCGTGGTCGGCGCCACGTTGTAGTTCGGGCCGCTGGTGTCCTTCTGCGCCGAGGTGGCTTCGTCGATGGCTTGGATCTTCTCTGCCAGCAGGGCCGGATCGGTGGTCACCGCGAATCGCCCACACATATATCCCATGGTGGCATGCCAAACCGACAAGGCAGGATGGAGGCCGTGAGCACTTGGCAGGCACCGTCGACGCCGACCCCTGTGCACGCCACCGTGACGGTGCCTGGCTCCAAGTCGCAGACCAACCGGGCGCTCGTGCTCGCCGCGCTGGCCACGCCGCAAGGCACGTCGACCATCAGCGGCGCGTTGCGCAGCCGCGACACCGACCTGATGATCGGCGCGTTGCATGCGCTCGGTGTCGCCATCGGCGGTGCCGACGCCGAGCTGACGATCAGCGGTGCCATCGCCCCGCGGCCTAGCGCGCGCATCGAATGCGGCCTTGCAGGCACGGTGCTCCGCTTCGTCCCGCCGGTGGCCGCGCTGAGCGCCGAGACGGTCAGGTTCGACGGCGACGAGCAGGCGCGGGTCCGCCCGATCGCGCCGCTGCTGGACGCGCTTCGCGGCCTCGGGGTGGATATCGACGGCGACGGTCTGCCGTTCTCGGTGCGCGGCGCCGGATCGGTGGCCGGTGGCACGGTGGAGATCGACGCATCGGCGTCGTCGCAGTTCGTCTCCGGTCTGCTGCTGTCAGGGGCGGCCTTCACCGACGGCCTGACGATTGTGCACACCGGCGAGCCGGTGCCGTCGGCGCCTCATATCGCGATGACGGTGGCGATGATGCGCGACGCAGGCGTCGATGTCGACGACACCAAGGCCAACCTCTGGCGCGTTGCGCCAGGCGCGATTGCGGCGCGGCACTGGATCATTGAGCCTGATCTGTCCAACGCCGTGCCGTTCCTGGCCGCGGCCGTGGTCACCGGCGGGAGCGTGCGCCTTACGGGCTGGCCACGGGTCAGCACCCAGCCTGCCGATGCGATCCTGTACATCCTCGAGAAACTCGGTTCGGTTGTGCGCCACAGTAGTTCGTATATCGAGGTGCAGGGGTCTGGCACCTATCAGGGCTTCGACGTGGATCTGCACGACGTCGGCGAGCTGACCCCGGCGGTGGCTGCGCTGGCCGCACTCGCCGCGCCGGGTTCGGTGTCACAGCTGCGCGGAATCGCGCATCTGCGTGGCCATGAAACCGACCGGCTGGCCGCGCTGAGCACCGAAATCAACGGGCTCGGTGGGCAATGCGTCGAAACACCCGACGGCCTGGTGATCACCGCCCACCCGCTGCACGGTGGGGTGTGGCGGTCGTATGCCGACCATCGGATGGCGACGGCGGGCGCCATCGTCGGCCTGCGGGTGCCCGGCGTCGAGGTGGAAGACATTGGCACGACGGCAAAAACGCTGCCGGAGTTCCCGCAGCTGTGGGCCGACATGCTGACGGGCCAGACGCTCGAGCCCGAGGCAGGCGCTTGAGCCAACGCGAGTACGACGAGTCCGATGTCCGGGTCCGCCCCGGCCGGGGCTCGCGGCCGCGGACAAAGACTCGCCCCGAACACTCCGACGCGCAGGATGCCATGGTGGTCACCGTCGACCGTGGCCGGTGGGGTTGCGCACTCGGTCGCGACCCCGACCGCCACGTCACGGCCATGCGGGCGCGGGAGCTGGGTCGCACCCCGATCGTGGTCGGGGACGACGTTGGCATCGTCGGGGATCTGTCCGGACGGCCAGACACGCTGGCGCGCATCGTTCGGCGCGGAGAACGGCGAACGGTGTTGCGGCGCACCGCCGACGACACCGACCCGACCGAACGCGTCGTCGTCGCCAACGCCGATCAGCTGCTCATGGTGGTCGCGCTGGCCGACCCGCCGCCGCGCACCGGCCTGGTCGAGCGGGCGCTGATTGCCGCCTATACGGGCGGGCTGTCACCGATCCTGTGCCTGACGAAATCAGACCTCGCGCCGGCCGAGCCGTTCGCCGCGCAATTCGCCGACCTGGACCTGGCAGTCGCCATCGCGGGCCGCGACGATCCCCTCGACGTCGTGGCGCCGATGCTCGCTGAACACATCACCGTGCTACTCGGCCATTCCGGGGTCGGCAAGTCGACACTGGTGAATCGCCTGGTTCCAGAAGCAGATCGCGCCACCGGCGATGTATCGGGGGTGGGCAAGGGACGGCACACGTCGTCGCAGTCGGTGGCGTTGCCGCTGCGCTCCGGCGGCTGGGTGATCGACACGCCCGGTATCCGGTCATTCGGGCTGGCTCACATCGAACCCGACGACGTGCTGCTGGCATTCTCCGACCTGGCCGAGGCGATCAAGGACTGCCCGCGCGGCTGCGGGCATATGGGCCCGCCCGCCGATCCGGAATGCGCGCTGGACACGCTGACCGGCCCCGCAGCAGGCCGCGTCGCCGCGGCCCGACGACTGCTCGCCGCCCTACGCGAGAGCTGACCCGCCGAGACTGCACAAAGTGAGGCCCTCTCCATGTCGGGGAGGGCCTCTGTGGGTGGGTCTATCAGCGCGTGTAGCCGGGGACAACGCGCTCGACGTGGTTCACGCCGCGGTGGCCGTGCCAGCCCGGCTGCGCCTCGGGCGCAGGGTGGGCCTTGACGCTCGGGGCGTATGAGTAGCCCGGGCCGGTGGGCTGAGTCTGAGTGGCCGCGTTGGCCATGCCGGCCATACCAAGGGCCGCGCCGCCGATGATTCCGGCCGAGACGATCGGCAGAGCGAAGTAGCGGGTGAAGGTGCGGGTGATGGTGGTCATTTCTGAGTTCTCCTGGGCGAGTTGGCGTTTCGCGTCCTGCGCCGGTAAGTTCCGGCGATGACTTAAGAATGGCCCGGCCAGCGCACGGTGTATGTCCGGTGATCGGCCGGAGCACAGGGGGAATCGCTTGTCCCCCGATCGGGGGAACCGGCACATGAAAAAGGGCCCCCGCTCGGAGGGGCCTAAGTGTCGGAGGGCCCATGTTTCGGAGGGCTATGCGGTCGGTTAGTCAGCGCCTGGCGACGTCAAAAGGTCGCCGAACCTGCGAGGAGATCGCGTTTCCCGTGGGGGCGAAATGGCGATCTGCCCGCAGGTTCGAGGCGGCAGTCAGGCAGTCAGGCAGCCAGGTCGGTGCGTTTGGCCGCCAGCTTGTCGGCCCGCCTGGCGCGGCGCCAGCCGCGCACAGTGGCGATGGCGGTGTTCAGACCGCGACGGCGACCGGTGGCCGGATCGGTAACCCCGAACCCAGGTTCCAGCTCCGTGAACATCCGCTCGCTGCGGGTCTCGGGAGCATTGTCGACGGAGTCGCGCAGGTAGCGGTCGGGCAGCGACAGTTTGGCGATGGTCCGCCAGGTCTTGCCGTACTGGAGCAGGAACGAACCCGTCGTGTACGGCAGGTCGTACTTGTCGCACACCTCGCGCACCCGTACCGAGATCTCGTGCAACCGGTTGCTCGGCAGGTCCGGATAGAGGTGATGCTCGATCTGGTGGCACAGATTGCCGCTCATGAACCGCAGTGCCGGTCCGCCCTCGAAGTTGGCGCTGCCAAGCATCTGCCGCAGATACCACTGCCCCTTGGTCTCGCCGACCATGTCGGTCTTGGTGAATTTGTCTGCACCGTCGGGGAAGTGGCCGCAGAAGATGACCGCGTTCGCCCACACGTTGCGGATGACGTTGGCCACGGCGTTGGCCTTCATCGTCGACGTGAACGTGGCGCCGGGTGACATCGAGGTCACCGCAGGCCACACCACGTAGTCCTTGGCCAGCTGGTGTCCGGCCTTGATGCCGAATTCCTTCACCCGCACCAAGGTGGCTGCCCGGTCGTCGCGGCCCTTGGAGATCTTGCCAAGT
>JAOPVX010000283.1 GCA_025965975.1 Mycobacterium sp.
TGAGTGAAGGGATTCCGCGATGAGCGCAGGCCGTACCTTCGACCGGTGGTATCCATAGTTGCGACAGCGTGCGGTCATCGATGATCGTCACAGCTACACAACCATGACGGCGTAATCGGTAATAGGAGAACGACAATGACGTCGACAGCCGAGGTGGGAAATCAGGTCGTCGCGCGGGCGCGCAAGATGCGCGATTTGGTGCGGGCCGAGGCTGGCGAGTCGGAGCGAATGCGCACATTGACGCCTGCCATTGTCGACGAGATGTGGACAACTGGCTTGATGTCGTCGTTCAACCCGTTACCGGCGGGCGGTGACGAGCCCTCGTTTCCCGAGATGATCGAGACGTGGATCGAAATGGCGTGGCAGGACGGCTCGTTCGGTTGGGTCGGGATCGCGAACCTGCCGTCGACTTTCGCCGCTGCGGCGTATCTCCCCGATGAAGGTTTCGCCGAGGTGTTCACCGCTCACGACAACCGGGTCACGATGGGTGGTCAGTTCTTTCCGAACGGCCAAGGTGAAGCGGTTGACGGTGGTTACCGGCTGAGCGGGTCGTGGAGCTTCGGCTCGGGCACCGGACATTCGGAGTACATCGCGGCCGGATTCATGCCGATGGACAACGGCGAGGTGCGGTGGATCAGCGAGGGTCTTCCCGACATGCACGTGGCGATCGTGCCGCGCGACGACATCACCTTCACCGACGGCTGGTATGTGCAGGGGCTCAAGGGAACTGGCTCCTACGATTACAACACCGTTGATGTGTTCGTTCCGCAGTACCGGACCTTTCCGCTGTTCGCCCGTGAACCGCACCGCGGCACGTCGCCCGCGACCCGCATGGGCCTGATGCCCGTCACTGCCGCAGGTCACGCATCATGGGCACTTGGGGTTGCCAAAAGCATGCTCGACGATGTCGAGGAGCTGGCCGCCACGAAGTTCCGGATGAGTGACATGGCGTCGTTGGCCAGCCGTCCGACGTTCCAGAAGGGCTTGGCACACCATGTCGCATCGTGGCGGGCCGCCCGCCTTCTGGTGCTCGACGCCTTCACGCGGGCCGAGGCCGCCGTCGCCGCGGGTGAAGACCTCACCCCGGCCTTGCGAGCGGATATGCGGGTGGCCGCCGTCTACGCCACCGATGTGGCCAGGGCGTGCGCGGAGTGGGCCCATCTCGTCGCGGGCACCAGCTCGATCCGCGAGGGCAGCCGGCTTGAGCGCGCTTTCCGCGACATTTACACCGGCACGCAGCACGCATTCATCAGTGAGAAGGTGGCCATCGACGCCGCCCAGATCTGGCTCGGCATCATCGATGACCAACCTGGCCTATGAGCGCGGCCGGCGAAATCAGCCGCCCTTGAGGCGGATCTTCCATCGCACGAAGCTCACGTAGCCGACGCAGATCGCCCCGAGCATGGCCATGTTGAACAGCCACGCGCTCGCGGTGTGCTTCCAATGCGAGTCCTGCGGAGTCAGCGGACCGGGCACAAGCCTGATCAGATCGATCGTCGACGCCGTCGAGGCGAATCCCCAGCGGGCCGGCGTGAACCATGACAACTGGTCGAGCCCGGCGCGGCCGGTCACCGGGATCATGCCGCCCTGGAACACCAGCTGCGACATGATCGCGATCACCAGCAGCGGCATGATCTGCTCGTTCGACTTGGCCAGCGCCGACAGAGCCAGGCCGACCATCGCTGCGGCCACACAGCAAGCCGCGACGTCGACGTACAGCTCCAGGGTCCGGTTGGGAATGACCGCGCCGCTGGTCACGGCCCCCGAGCCCCACTTCTTCCCCAAGATGTTGATGGCGACGACGATGGCCGACTGCAGCAACGCGAACCCGGCGAAGACGAAGACCTTGGCCAAAATGTATGCGGACGTGGACAATCCGACGGCTTGCTCGCGCTGGAAGATCGCCCGCTCGCCGATGAGGGCGCGGATCGTCAAGGCGGTACCCATGAAGATGGCGCCGACGTTGAGCAGCACCAGAATCTGTCCCGGTTCGTTAGGCGCCTCGCCGCCCTGGATAGCGGGAACGGGCACGCCGAAGCCGACGTTTCCCGGCACCGACAGCGACAACACACCCATGATGAAGGGCAGCACCGCCAGGAAGATGAAGTAACCGCGATCGGAGACGATCAGCCGCATCTGGCGGCGAGCGATTGTGGAGAACTGTTTTCGCACACTGGTGCGCGTCGGCTTGCCAAGGTCTCTGGGTTTCTCCGCGGGCGGTTGCGGTGGCGGCGGTCCGTGCTGGGCAAGGAACCGCTTGTGGGCCGCGTCGGGATCGCCCGCGACACTGCTGAAGATGTCGGCCCAGTTAGTGGTGCCCATCGAGGGGCCGATCTGGCTGGGCGGACCGTAGAACGCCGTCCTACCACCGGGGGCCAGCAGCAAGACCTGGTCGCACACGTCGAGATAGGTCAGCGAGTGCGTGACCACCAGCACCACGCGGCCGGCGTCGGCCAGCTGGCGCAGCATGGTCATGACCTGCCGGTCGAGCGCAGGGTCCAGGCCCGAGGTGGGCTCGTCGAGGATGAGCAGCGACGGACCGGTCAGCAGCTCGAGTGCGACCGACGCGCGCTTGCGCTGGCCGCCCGAGAGCTTGTCGACGCGGGTGTTGACATGCTGGGTCATCTCTAGTTCCTCGAGCACCTGCGCCACGACCTGGGCGCGATCGGCCTTGGTGGTGTCGGGCGGCAGCCGCAGCTCGGCGGCGTACATCAGCGCCTGGTTGACGGTCAGCTGGCCGTGCACCACGTCGTCCTGCGGGACCATCCCGATCCGGGACCGCAGCGAGGCGTACTCGGAGTGGATGTTGTGGCCCTCGAACGTCACGGTGCCCGTCGTCGGGTGGGTGTAACCGGCGATCAACCGGGCGAGCGTCGACTTGCCCGCGCCCGACGGCCCGATAATCGCGGTCAATATCCCGGGCCGTGCTGAGATCGAGATGTTGTCCAGCAGCGTCTTGTTGCCCTCGATGGTCCAGGTGACCCCGTGCACGTCGAGGCCGCCGGTACGCGTCGCGGCCTCGGTCTCGTTGCGGCGCGCCAGCGTGCCACCGCTGAACACCAGGTCGATGTTGCCGATCGTGACCGTGTCGCCGTCGTGCAAAACCGCCGACTCGACGCGCGCGCCGTTGACGAAGGTGCCGTTGATGCTGCGGTTATCGCGGATCTCGGTGCCGCTCGGACCCGGAATCAGTGTCGCGTGGTGCCGCGAGGCCAGCACGTCGGGGATGACGATGTCGTTGTCGGTGGCGCGTCCGATCTTGACGGACCCCGGCGGGGCCTCGGCGGGCCTGCCGGGCCGCAGGATCTTCAGCATGCTCGTCGCGAGGTTGCCCTCGCTCGTGCGCGGCGCGGCCGTCGGGCCGATCGACGTGACCGATTCGAGGGCCGGCTGCGACATCGGGGCCAGCGACATCGGGGCCGCCCGGACCGGCTGGGGCTGGGAAGTGCTCGGCGGGTGGGCCGTGGGACCGCTCGGATAGGGCTGCGGACCCGCCGGGTATCGCGGTTGTTGCCCGGACGCAGGGATCGGCTGCCGAGGCGTGCTCGGCGGGCGCGACTGTGGCGGCGGGGTCGACCAGGGTGCGCCTGGCCGCGACGCGAGCTTCACCGACGCGGTCTGCGGCGGCGTGCCCGCGGATCCCTGATGGCGGCCGACCTCGAACGTCAGGCTCGGGCCGTCGGGATTGCCGATGTTGATCTGCTGGCCGTCCTGGATGTCGACGGCGGGCACCCGGCGGCCATTGACGTACATGCCGTTGAGGCTGCCGTTGTCGATCGCGACCCAGCGGCCCTGGTCGAACCGCAGCACCAGATGCGCGCGCGAGGTCAGCGGGTGGGCGATGCGAACGTCAGCGCGGAGGTCGCGGCCGATCACGACATCGTTGCCGGCCGCGAAGGTGCGCGCCGAGCCGTCGTACCGAACGGTCAGCGCGGGTGGGGCTGGTCGGCTCATCGGCACCAACTCTATCCGTACCGTGGCCGGATACGCGGCTGGTCGGTGCGCGCGTCAGGGCGTCGGCTCGATGCCCCATCTCGCGGTGTCGGTGATCTGCTGCAACGCCGCGATCCGGTCCCCGCGCGTGGTGATGACATGGGCGAACGCGGCGTCGACAGCCGAACCGCCGTCGCGGGCCGTGCCCCAGTACCGGCCGAGCACCGCCACCCGGTCGTCGCCGACTTGCAGGTAGTCGAGCGGATCGACGTGCATGTCGTAGACGGATGCGATCCGCGCCCAGACGCCGGTGATCATGTCGACCGCGCCGTGATGCTCACCGCCGACACCGTGTGGCATGCCGGTGCTGACGATGCCGACGAAATCCTCTGTCAGTAAACCGAATAGGGCCGCGCCGTCGGCGTGTGCCATCGCGCCGTACAGCCGCTGAGCTACCGCGGTGGGAGTGGGCATTCGGACCTCCAATTCCCTATTAGAGACCAGTCTCTACTATAGACTGGGGCAATGCCGCGGCCCGCGCGATTCACCATCGACGAGCTGCTGGATGCCGCGGCGGCACTACTGGCCGCCGGCGGACCCTCCGCGGTGACCATGTCGGCGGTGGCCCGCGTTGCCCACGCCCCAAGCGGCTCGATGTATCACCGCTTCCCGACGCGCGCCGCGTTGTGTGGCGAACTGTGGATGCGCACCGAGGAGCGGTTCCACGCCGGCTTGGGCGCCGCGCTGGCGACCTCGGGGGAACCGCAGACCCGCTGCATCGCCGCCGCCCGCTTCACCGTGCAGTGGTGCCGCGATCGCCCGGTCGAGGCTCAAGTGCTGCTGACCGGCGCCGATGCGCTGGGCGCCGCCGACTGGCCCGACGAACTGACAAGCCGCCGAAAACGGTTGCGCCGCGGGCTGCGCCGATCGCTGGCCGGAATGCCCGCAGACTCGCAGCGGGTCAACGCGGCGGTGATCGACATTCCGTATGCGGTTGTACGTCGACACCTGATCGCGCGGCAGGCCGTCCCGGCGAGTGCGGACGCAATCGTCGAACAATGCGCGCGTGCACTTATACCATCTAGTTAACTGTTTGCCCTCACCTCGGCGAGTCCGCTCTCTCTTGCGCCGCTTCGTGATCTGGTAAGGAATGCGGTCTGTCAAGGGCGCGGCGCGGTCTTACGGCAAACTGGGTCGGGCGATGCTGCCGGTGTTCCTCGTGTGCGCTGCGATCACCACCGCTCTGGTCGTGGGCAATCTGCTCTCGAAGGCGGGTGCCGAGCCCCAGAGCTTCGCCACCGACGATCGGGGATTCATCAACACCGCGGCCCGATGCGAGCAGCCGAAGTTCGCCGTCGCCGTCGGCCGTACCCAGCAATCGCTGGTGGCGATCTGCGTCGACGGCAACGGGCACTACGAGTATCGCGGCGTCCGGCTGACGGACAATTCCGTGCTCAACGTCCCTGGCGCCGTAAGGGCGGGCGGAAGGTACGTCGTCCGCAACGCCAACTTCACGTATGCGTTCTCGGCGAAGGAACTGATGATCCTCCAGGGTTGGGGGTGGGTGGTTCGCAAGGAGCCGATGGTCGCGTACATGGAGCCGCGGCGGCCGGCCGGGGTTAACTGATCGCGACCCGGTCCGGCGATCCGGTCACCACGCAGTGGGTGTGGCTGTAGATGGTGGCCATGCACTGATTGCAGTGGGTGCACGCTGAGCGCACCGAGTGCGCCTCGCCGTCGGCCTGGATCCGGTTGATCAGGTCCGGCTCGGCCAGCAGCGCCCGGCCCATCGCGACGAAGTCGAAGCCCTCGGCCATCGCAAGGTCCATGGTTTCGCGGTTGGTGATGCCGCCGAGCAGGATCAGCGGCATCTTCAGCTCGGCGCGGAACAGCTTGGCGTCGCGCAGCAGATACGCCTCGCGGTACGGGTACTCGCGGAAGAACTTTTTACCCGTCATCCGGATGCCCCACCGCAGCGGCGGTTTGAAGGCGTTAGCGAACTGCTTGACCGGCGCGTCGCCGCGGAAGAGATACATCGGGTTGACCAGTGAGCTGCCCGCGGTCAGTTCGATGGCGTCCAGGCCGCCGTCCTCCTCGAGCCATTTGGCGGTCTGCAGCGACTCTTCGACCGAGATGCCGCCGCGCACACCGTCGGCCATGTTGAGTTTCGCGGTCACCGCGATCGGCGTGCCCTCTTTCTCCACCGCGCGCCGCACCGCCATCACCATGGCTCGCGCCACCTTGGCGCGGTTCTGTAGCGACCCGCCGAATTCGTCGGCGCGGCGGTTGATCAGTGGACTGAGAAACGAGCTGGCGAAGTAGTTGTGCCCAAGGTGGATCTCGACCGCGTCGAAACCAGATTCGATCGCGAACCGAGCCGCGTCGGCGTGTGCGTCGATCACGTCGGTGATGTCGTCGTGTGTCGCCTTTTTCGCGAAGCGCATCGCGATCGGGTTGAAGAAGCGCACCGGTGCCAGCGCCTTGGCCTTGTTGGAGCTGGCGTCCGCGACGGGGCCGGCGTGGCCGATCTGGGCGCTGATCGCGGCGCCCTCGGCGTGGATGGCCGCGGTGAGCTTGTTCAGCCCTGGCACCGCCTCGGGCCGCCACCAGATCTGCCGTCCCTCGGTCCGCCCGCCCGGTGACACCGCCAAGTAGGCGACCGTCGTCATCGCGACGCCGCCCGCGGCGGGCAGCCGGTGATAGGTGATCAGGTCGTCGGTGACGAGTGCGTTTGGCGTCGAGGCCTCGAACGTCGCCGCCTTGATGATCCGGTTGCGCAGCGTCACCGGGCCGAGCTTGGCCGGGGTGAACACGTTGGGCTGAGCAGTCTGCTCTTCGCCAGGGAGGCTCATCGCCGCTGCCATGCAGGAAGCCTGCCACAGTGCATGTCAGACTGGCTGCCGTGGGTGCGATCACACTGGACGGCAAGGCCACGCGCGACGAGATCTTCGTCGACCTCAAGCAACGGGTGACGGCGTTGACCGCGGCCGGCCGGACACCCGGGCTTGGCACGGTCTTGGTCGGCGACGACCCCGGCTCCCGTGCCTATGTGCGAGGCAAGCACGCCGACTGCGCGAAGGTGGGCATCAACTCGATACGCCGCGACCTGCCAGCCGACATCAGCCAGGCCAAGCTCGACGAGACCATCGACGAACTCAACGCGAACCCCGACTGCACGGGCTACATCGTGCAGCTGCCGCTGCCGAAGCACCTCAACGAGAACGCCGCGCTCGAGCGCGTCGACCCCGGCAAGGATGCCGACGGGCTGCATCCGACCAACCTCGGCAGGCTGGTGCTCAACGAGCCCGCCCCGCTGCCGTGCACTCCGCGCGGCATCGTGCATCTGCTGCGCCGCTACGAGGTGGAGATCGCCGGCGCGAACGTGGTGGTGATCGGACGAGGCGTGACGGTCGGCAGGCCGCTCGGGCTGCTGCTCACCCGGCGGTCGGAAAACGCGACAGTGACGTTGTGCCACACCGCAACTCGGAATCTGCCGCAGCACACCCGCGAGGCTGACATCATCGTTGCCGCAGCGGGGGTTCCGCACATCGTGACCGCGGAGATGGTGCGTCCCGGCGCCGCCGTGGTCGATGTCGGCGTGAGCCGCGACGACGACGGCAAGCTGGTCGGCGACGTGCACCCCGATGTCTGGGAGGTCGCGGGTCACGTGTCGCCCAACCCCGGCGGTGTCGGCCCGCTGACGCGGGCGTTCCTACTGACCAACGTCGTCGAGCGCGCAGAAGCTCTCAACCGGGCATGACGCCGAAAGAGTTCGCCCGCAAGGTATTCGCCGGGCAGTGGCCGATCCTGCTGGTCGGCATGATCATTGTGGCGGCGTTCGGGTTGGTGATCGCCGGGTACTGGCGACGCGGTGCGTTGGTGCTCGCCATCGGTGTCGGCGTGGCGGCGGCGCTTCGGCTGACGCTCTCCGATGACAGGGCGGGCCTGCTGGCGGTGCGCAGCAGGACCATCGACTTCGTCATGACCGCCACGGTCAGTGCGGCCATGATCTACGTCGCGTGGACGATCGACCCGTTAGGCACCAGCTAGCGTTCAACCCAATTTCAAAGCCGCAGCGACGATCGGCTTGGCCCACTCGGGCGTCGACGACAGATCCGGCGGGCCGACGATCTCGCCGTGGTCGAGATGCAACACGAGCACCGGTACTGGCGCGTGTCCGGCGGCGGGGTCGGCATCCGCGGAGTTGTCGTAGACACGAAGCTCGGTCAGGTGCGGCAGCAACTGCACCAGGTTCAGCCTGCTGTGCCGCCAGCGGCGCCGGATGCTGGACTCCGGAATGTCGTGGCCGCCGGCCCGCACGCGGTTGCGGACACGTGCGATGTGCAGATCGGCACTGGCCAGTCCGACATACCAGATGCGCACCTCGAAGCCCTGCGACGCCGCCTCAGAGAGCAGCCGCGGCATTGTGCTTCCACCGAGCGTGGTCTCGAACGCGAAGTCCTTGCGCTCCCGGATTGCCCGCTCGAGCAGCCGTTTGCCCTGCTGCCACGCCGCGGCGTTGGCCCTCACCTGGTCGAGACCAGGGTTCGCCGCGATCAGATCCCGTGCGGCCTCGTCGGGGTTGAAGTAGTCGGCGCCGGACGTCCGGATCATGGCGCCGCCGATGCTGCTCTTGCCGGCGCCGTTGACCCCGGCAAGCACATACAGGCGCGGCGGTTGGGCCTTGCGGGCCATGCGACGACCGGGCTAGCGCTTGGCGCGGGCCGCCTTGACCGCGGCGCGGCCGAGTTGCTCCGGCGCGGCGTCGAACGCGGTCGCCATCGCACCTTTCGCTGGCGGCGTCTGCATGCTCTCCAGCAGTTGGTCGAATTGGTCGGACAGGTCGTCGAGCGCGGGCATGCTCGCCTTGGTCAGTGCTTCGAACTCGGCGTAGGACAACAACACCGCCTTCGGGGTGTTGTGTTTGGTGATCGCAACCGCGCCTCCGAGCGCGGCCTGCTCGAAGATCGTGCCGAACTCGTTCTTGAAGCGCGTGGCGGCGACGGTCGGGACGTCGATCAGCTCGCCGTCGCGGTTACGGAAGGTCAGTGTGGCCATGAGCCCATTCTAGCCATTAACGCCGAAATGGACATTTAGGCCTTTTTTCTGCCCAGAACATGCCCGTCAGGCAATTTTACCTATTATGCAAGTTTTGGTTAGTCTGGTCCCATGGTCACCACATTGGGGCTTCGCGAGCGCAAGAAGCTCGAAACCCGCAGGGCACTCAGCGACGCCGCGCTGCAGCTGATGTTCGAGCGCGGCATCGACCACGTCACCCGTGAGGCGATCGCCGGCCTTGCTGGCGTTTCGTTGCGCACGTTCAGCAATTACTTCACGGGCAAGTACGAGGCGCTCGCGTATCGCCAGACCGAACGCATGCGGCGCAGCATCGCCGCGCTGCGACAGCGTCCGTCGGACGAGCCGCTGTGGACGTCGATCACCGAAGCCGTGATGGAACCGGTGGAGCAGGACTTCAACGACGTGAACGGTGATGAGAATCGGGCCCCCAGCCGCGCGGAGCTGGCCGAGGTCCGAAAGCTGGTGCTTCGTCCGGAAATCCGCAATGCGGTGACCACGGAGCTGCTCGACGAGTGGGTCGAGGCGATCGCCGAACGGACCGGCACCGACCCAACTCGCGATATGTACCCGCGCCTCGTGGCCGCGGTCGTGCGCGCCGCCGGTGACGCCGCGATGGAGTGCTATGCCACAGCGGATCCGCCGGTGGCGATCACCACCTTGCTGCGCTCCGCGTTCGCCGACGTGGCAGCCGGCCTGCCCGCACCAACACACCTGCCCGCACCAGCACAAAGGAGAGGCCGATGACCGAAAACCGAGTCGACGTAGTCATTTCCGGCGCGGGCCCGAACGGGCTGATGCTGGCGTGCGAGCTGGCGCTGGCCGGCGTGCGGCCCGTCGTGCTCGAGCGACTACCCGCGCCCAGCGACGAACCGAAGGCCAACGGCATGGTCGGGCAGGTGGTTCGACAACTGGATATGCGTGGGCTCTACCGCAGGTTCATCGGGTCCGACGACCCGCCAAAGCCCATGTACGAGTGGATCTTCAGCGGCATGCCGGTGCGGTTCTTCGGCATGGCGGACAACCCCATGTACGCGCTGATGATGCAGCAACCGCGGCTCGTCCGGCTGCTCAGCGAACGGGCCCACGAGTTCGGCGTCGATGTCCGGTGGGGCCACGAGTTGATCGGCCTGACGACGCGATCCGACGGTGTCGCGGTGAGGGTGTCGGCCGCCGAATGCACGTATGTGTTGGACACCACCTACCTCGTCGGCGCAGACGGCGGGCCCAGCACCGTCCGCAAGATGGCAGGCATCGACTTCGCGGGCTACACATCCAACACCGTCGCCCGCCTCGCTCACGTGAGCCTGCCCGACGAAATGCGCACCGAAAATGGAGGTATCGACGTACCCGGGTTTGGCCGGCTGCCGTTCGGGCACAACCGACTGGACCAAGGCGGGATTATCTACGCGGAGTTCGAACGCGATCGCCAGATGCTCGGGACCATCGAGTTCGATGGTGCCGTCACAGACGACTCGGAGCCGATGACCCTCGACGAACTGCGTGACAGTGCGCGGCGCGTCCTCGGGGTCGAGCTGCCTGTCGAGCCGCCCACCGGCGACGGTCCGCATGCGATGCGCCGCATCGCGGGTCAGAACACCCGCCAGGCCGACCGTTACCGTGCCGGAAACATCTTGCTGCTCGGGGATTCCGCCCACGTGCACTCGGCGATGGGCGGCCCGGGCCTGAACCTCGGCCTGCAGGACGCGGTGAACCTCGGCTGGAAACTTGCGGCGACGGTGAACGGCTTGGCACCGCCGGACCTGCTCGACAGCTATCACGCCGAGCGGTATCCGGTCGGCCAGCGGGTGATGATGCACTCGATGTCGCAGACGGCCTTGTTCGGTCCCGGACCCGAGATCGCCTCGCTACGAGAGCTTTTCAAGGAGTTGCTGCAACAGCCTGGTGCCGCCGAGCACGTCGCGCACCTGCTGGCCGGTTCGGATGTCCGCTACGACGTTGGCGACGATCATCCGATGGCGGGACGCCTGGTGCCCGATCTGACCCTCGACAACGGCACCCGTGTCGCTGAGCTCCTGCACGCAGCGCGCCCGGTGTTGCTGGACCTTTGCGGCGGACGTGTGGGCGAAGCCGCCCGCGGATGGGCAGGTCGTGTCGATGTCGTGGTCGGTGCTGTCGCCGACTTCGAGGGCTGCGCGCTGTTGATCCGGCCCGACGGTTATGTCGCTTGGGCGGCAGACACTTTCGAGCGGGCCGACGAGGACCGGTTGCACGCCGCGCTGCAGCGGTGGTTCGGTGCGGTCAGCGTCGCAGGGCGCGGCGCAGCAGGCCGGGATGACGGGCAATCTTCGGCCCAAGCAGCACAGCGAACAGCGTAACGCCCAGCCACGGGCGCAGGTGAGGCCGGATCCGCACGATCAGCCCGGTTTCGTCGAGCTCGAGCACCATCGCATCGGTGATCGGGACGCCCGCTATCCGCGCGTCGCTCACGGCCACGCGGGTCGCGCCGTCGCCGATGACCTCTCGCCAGACCAGGTTGGACAGCGCGCCGTAGACCGCGCCGAGAAGCACCCGCAGGTCATCGCGACCGCGGAACACCATGCGGCCCGACAGCGGCGAGAGCAGTTCGGCCCCCGGCGCGAGCGCCGTCGCCATCCTGTCGACATCGTTGGTCCTTGTCGCGTCGCAGAACACCGCAACCGCATCCACCGTTCCTATCGCCATGTGACCTCCCGAGTCGATTGCGATTTACAAGTAACCTAACCAGCGATCATTGCGAAAAGCAATGGACTATTGTTCAGGGCGTGCCTAAGGACGCGTTCGTGGACATCTCATGCTCGATCGCGCGCGCAGTCGACGTGATCGGGCAGCGGTGGACGCCGCTGATCATGCGGGATCTGTTCGCCGGAATGACGAAGTTCGAGGACATCCGTCGCGATCTTGGTATCGCGTCCAACATCCTGGCCGCCCGACTGGAGGATCTCAAACGACACGGCGTCGTCGAACGGCATCTGTACCAGAGCAAGCCGACGCGTCATGAATATGTGCTCACCGCGAAGGGTCGGGACCTGTATCCCGTGATCGCGGCGATGCTCGCCTGGGGCGACAAATGGCTGTCCGAACCCGATGGGCCACCGGCGCTGACCGTGCACGCCGACTGCGGCCACGTCACCACCGCGAAGACGGTGTGTGCCGAATGTGGCGGAGAACTCAACGCGGCCAACGCCATTGCGGCCCCTGGGCCCGGCGCCAGGCCAGGGCCGGGCACCGCCCTCATCGGCGGTTACATCGTCAGTCGGTCAGCGTCGCCCTGATACACACCGTGACGTACGGCAGGGCAAGGCCGTTGGCATTGGCCAACGCGGGATGGGTGGCCAGCAGGTCCCGTACCCGGTCCAGGGTGCGGGTGCGCACCTTCTCCGGAGAGGTGATGCAGTAACTGCGCGACGCGACGAGGTCGATAAGCGCCTGCGGGGTCAGGTAGCTCGTCCACTCGATCTGGTGGCGCTCCACATCGGTGAACAGCTCGGGCAGCGTCACCTTATGGTTGAACGGGTCGTCTTCGTGGCCGACGATGCGGCCCAGATCCTTGACCCAGCCCAGCCGTTCGTCGCGGGTGTTCCACACCAGGCCGAGGCGGCCGCCCGGCCGCAGCACGCGCGCCACCTCCTTGACGGCGAGCTCGGGGTCGAACCAGTGCCACGCCTGTGCCACCAGCACCGCATCGACGCTGTCGTCGGGCAGCGGGATCTCTTCGGCGGTGCCCAGCAGCGCCGGTGTTTCGGGCAGCGAGTTGCTCAGCAGCTCGAGCATTTCCTGGATCGGATCGACGGCGACGACACCGAGCCCGCGCTCGACGAGCCGCGTGGTCAGCTTGCCAGTGCCCGCGCCGAGGTCGAGCACGTCGGCGGCACCCGGCGGCAGCAGCCAGTCGATCGCTTCGGGTGGATAGGACGGTCGGCCCCGCTCGTATGCCGCGGCTTCCGCGCCGAACGACAATGAACGCTGCTGCCTGGGCTCTGCAGAAGGCTCTTCGCCAGAGCGGCTCATCGCTGTCACCTTTGGGCCAACTCCAATGTCTCTCGGATCAACTTGCCGACCGCCTCGGTCTCAAGTAGGAACCCGTCGTGACCGTAGATGGAGTCGACCACTTCGAGCTCGGTACAGCCCGGCAGCAGCTCGGCCAGCTCCTCCTGCAACCGCAGCGGATACAACCGGTCCGAGGTGATGCCGCCGACGACCGTCGGGACCGGGCAGCCGCGCAGCGCCGCCTCCACGCCGCCGCGCCCGCGGCCGACGTCGTGACTCGAAAGCGCCTCGGTCAGCGCGACGTACGTGCCTGCGTCGAAGCGGGCCAGCAATTTACGGCCCTGATACTCCAGATAGCTCTGCACCGCGTAGCGCCCGCCCGTCCCCGGCTCCTCGTCGCCCTGCGGATCGTTGGCGAACCGGGTGTCCAGTTCGGCCTCGCCCCGATACGTCAGATGCGCGAAGCGTCGCGCGATCTCCATGCCGAGATCCGGCGAACGACCGGTGGCGTAGTAGTCACCGTTGCACCAGTCCGGGTCCGACTTGATCGCCGCGACCTGCGTGCTCTGGGTGCCGATCTGATCGGCGGTTGCGCGTGCCCCGACCGCCAGCACCAGCGCCGAACGCACCGCTTCGGGATGGCTGACGATCCACTCCAGCGCCCTGGCACCGCCCATCGAGCCGCCGACCACCGCGGCGACCTCGGTGATGCCCAGCGCGGCGAGCGCGGCAACGTCGGCCTCGACCTGGTCACGCACGGACACCAGGGGAAACCGTGACCCCCAAGGCTTTCCATCCGGCGCAGGCGAACTCGGGCCCGTCGACCCGCGAAAGCCACCCAGCACGTTGGTGGCGATCGCACACCAGCGGTCGGTGTCGATCGGAGCGCCGGGTCCTGCTACGCCTTCCCACCAGCCCTCTGTCTCGTCACCTGGACCTTCAGGGCCGGTGACGTGCGAGTCGCCAGTCAGGGCATGCAGCACGACGACCACGTTGTCGCGATTGGGTGACAGTTCGCCCCACCGCTGCACGGCGATCGTGACGTCGTCGATGACGGCGCCGTTCTCCAGAGTCACTGAGCCGATATCGACGAGGCCGACTTCACCCTCGGCCGGCAGGATCACAGGTTCGTGCTCTTCGCGCAAGCGCTCAGCGGAGGGCAACTCGAACACGGTCATCAGAACGCCGCCGCGGTGTGCGGGTCTGTCGCCGCAGACGCGCTGAACGGCTTGGCCGCGGCGAATCCCTGATCCAGGTCGGCAAGGATGTCGTCGATGCCCTCGATGCCGACGGCGAGTCGCACCAGCCCGGGCGTCACGCCGGTGGCCAGCTGCTCTTCGGGGGTGAGCTGGGCATGCGTCGTCGACGCCGGATGGATGACCAGCGACCGCACGTCACCGATGTTGGCGACATGGCTGTGCAGCGTCAGCGCGTTCACGAACGCCTTCCCCGCGTCGATGCCTCCAGCCAGCTCGAACGCCAGCACCGCACCGGTTCCCTTGGGGGCCAGCTTCTTTCCCAGCTCGTACCACGGTGAGGTGGGCAGCCCGGCGTAGTTCACCGAGATCACGTCGGGATGCCCCGCCAGGTACTCGGCGACCTTCTGCGCGTTGGCCACATGACGCTCAACGCGCAGACTCAGCGTCTCTAATCCCTGTGCGACCAGGAAGGCGTTGAACGGCGCTGCGGCCGAGCCGAGGTCGCGCAGCAGCTGCACGCGGGCCTTGAGCGCGAACGCAGGCGGCCCGAGCTCGGCGAACACCACACCGTGGTAGCTCGGGTCCGGCGTGGTGAAGCCGGGGAAGCGGCCATTGGTCCAGTCGAAGGTGCCGCCGTCGACGATCGCGCCTGCGATCGCCGCGCCGTGACCGCCGAGGTACTTGGTGGCCGAGTGCACGACGATGTCGGCGCCGTGGCGCAGCGGCTGGATCAGGTAGGGGGTGGCGACGGTGTTGTCGACGATCAACGGCACGCCTGCGTCATGCGCGACGGCCGCGATGTTAGGGATGTCGAGGATGTCGTTCTGCGGGTTGGAGATGGTCTCACCGAAGAAGGCCTTGGTGTTCGGCCGCACCGCGGCACGCCATGAGTCCAGATCGTCGGGGTCGTCGACGAAGCTGACCTCGATGCCGATCTTGGGCAGCGTGTAGTGGAACAGGTTGTAGGTGCCGCCGTAGAGCCGCGGGCTCGACACGATGTGGTCGCCGGCATTGGCGAGGTTGAGGATCGCGAAGTGCTCGGCGGCCTGGCCGGACGCAAGGAACAGCGCCGCGACACCGCCCTCCAGCGCCGCGATGCGCTGCTCGACGACGTCCTGGGTCGGGTTCATGATCCGGGTGTAGATGTTGCCGGGCTCGGCAAGGCCGAACAGCGCGGCGGCGTGTTCGGTGCTGTTGAACGTGTATGAGGTGGTCTGGTAGATGGGCAGCGCCCGCGCGTTGGTGGCGATGTCCGGCGTCTGGCCGGCGTGGACCTGCTTGGTTTCGAACGACCAGCGGGCGGTCGGGTCGTCGACGGTGTTGTCGGTGCTCATGGCTTGTTCTCCTGTTGTGATGGGGCCGGCTGGGCTCAGTGCGACGCACTCAGCGACAACTGCGCACGCCGGACCTCCGCCTGTCTTCTCTGGGGGCCCGTCACAACGGACCCGCGCTTGCCGGTAGCCGGTTGGGGCTACTCAACCTGGTCATCACCCGGGGCACCCCACCGCGGTTGGAGGGTTGCCGGCCAGCAAGCCGGGGCTTGACGCTGGCACTCATGACCGAAACGAAGCGTATCGCACGCCGCGGACTCGGTGCCAGCCGGTGTTTGTTCTCAGTCGGTCGCCGCCATCATCGCCGCAGCGACCGGCCACACACATCCGGAGAAATTCCTCATGTCCGCTGCGGGCTGCCTGTGACCCGAACCGCCCAGCCTTCGTCACGCTCGTTGGGCCCCGAACTGCAACGACAGGCCCGCTGATGCGAAATCACATCCGCCCAATCAACGACGGAGAACCGTTTGGAGACCCGTGTCGCACGTAGCCGTATCCCACGCAATACTGATAGCCGCCCTTTCAACGGAGAGTTCCACAACATATGACCGACAGCGACGCCGGGAGAACAGCCGTGAGCGCCCAGCAGCCGACCATCATCTACACGCTGACCGACGAGGCGCCGCTGCTAGCGACATACGGCTTTCTGCCGATCATTCGGACCTTCACCGAGCCGGCAGGGATCAACGTCGAAACCAGCGACATCTCAGTGGAGGCGCGCATCCTGGCCGAGTTCTCCGATGACCTGACCGACGAGCAGCGCGTGCCGGACAACCTTGGCGAGCTGGGCGAGCTGACGCACGACCCCGCGACCAACATCATCAAGCTGCCGAACATCAGCGCTTCAGTGCCGCAGCTGGTGGCCGCCGTCAAGGAGCTGCAGGACAAGGGCTACGCGATTCCGGATTATCCGGTGCATCCGCAGACCGACGAGGAGAAGGCGCTCAAGGAGCGCTACGGCAAAATTCTGGGCAGTGCGGTGAACCCGGTTCTGCGCGAGGGCAATTCGGACCGTCGCGCGCCCAAGGCCGTCAAGGAATACGCGCGCAGGCATCCGCACAGCATGGGCGAGTGGTCTCAGGCCTCCCGCACCCACGTGGCGACGATGAAGGGCGGCGACTTCTATCACGGGGAGAAGTCGATGACCTTGGACCGCGACCGCGTCGTGCGGATGGAGCTGAAGACCAAGCGCGGCGAGACGATCGTGCTCAAGTCCGAGACGTCGCTGACCGACGGCGACGTCATCGAGAGCATGTTCATGAGCAAGAAGGCCCTAGTCGAGTTCTACGAGCAGCAGATCGAGGACGCGTACAAGACCGGCGTGATGTTCTCGCTGCATGTCAAGGCGACGATGATGAAGGTCAGCCACCCCATCGTGTTCGGCCACTGCGTGAAGGTCTTTTACAAGGACGCGTTCGCCAAGCACCAGGAGGTTCTCGACGAACTGGGTGTGAACGTCAACAACGGAATGGTCGACCTCTACAACAAGATCGAGGCGCTGCCGTCATTCCAACGTGAGCAGATCATCAACGACATCCACGACGTCCACGAGCACCGCCCCGAATTGGCCATGGTGGATTCGGCTAAGGGGATCACCAACTTTCACTCGCCAAGCGACGTGATCGTGGACGCCTCGATGCCGGCGATGATCCGCCTTGGCGGCAAGATGTACGGCGCCGACGGACGGACGAAAGACACCAAGGCCGTCAACCCCGAGTCCACGTTCTCCCGGATCTACCAGGAGATGATCAATTGGTGTAAGACCAACGGCCAGTTCGACCCGACCACCATGGGTACCGTCCCGAATGTCGGCCTGATGGCGCAGCAGGCCGAGGAGTACGGCAGCCACGACAAGACTTTTGAGATCCCCGAGGACGGCGTCGCCGACATCGTCGACGTCGAAACGGGCGAAGTGCTGCTATCGCAGGACGTCGAGGAGGGCGACATCTGGCGCATGCCCGTCACCAGGGACGCGGCGATCCGTGACTGGGTCAAGTTGGCCGTCACCCGTGCGCGGGCATCCGGCATGACGGTGGTGTTCTGGCTGGATACCGAACGTCCACACGAGAATGAGCTGCGCAAGAAGGTCAAGGCTTACCTGGAGGACCACGACACCGAGGGCCTCCACATCCAGATCATGCCGCAGGTGTGGGCCATGCGGTACACGCTGGAGCGGGTGACCCGCGGACCGGACACCATCGCCGCGACCGGAAACATCCTGCGCGACTACCTGACCGACCTCTTCCCGATCCTGGAGCTGGGCACCAGCGCCAAGATGCTGTCGATCGTGCCGCTGATGGCAGGCGGCGGCATGTACGAGACCGGCGCGGGCGGCTCGGCGCCCAAGCATGTCCATCAGCTGATCGAGGAGAACCACCTGCGCTGGGATTCGCTCGGCGAGTTCCTCGCGTTGGGCGCCTGCTTCGAAGACCTGGGCGACAAGACCGGCAACAAGCGGGCTGCGCTTCTGGGTACGACGTTGGATGCCG
>JAOPVX010000014.1 GCA_025965975.1 Mycobacterium sp.
CGTCGAACTTCGCCGCCGGGCGGTTGGCGTATTTCCTCGGCATTCGCGGTCCGGCGCTGGTCATCGACACGGCGTGTTCGTCGTCGCTGGTGGCGGTGCATCTGGCCTGCCAGAGCCTGCGCCGACGGGAAAGCGACACCGCATTGGCCGCCGGTGTCAACCTCGTACTAAGCCCGGAGAACAGTATCGCCTGCTCCCGGTGGGGGATGTTGTCTCCTAACGGTCGTTGCAAGACCTTTGATGCGGGTGCCGACGGGTACGTGCGCAGCGAGGGCTGCGGGGTGGTGGTGCTCAAGCGGCTCAGTGATGCGCTGCGCGACGGGGATCGGGTGCAGGCGGTGGTGCGCGGTTCGGCGGTCAACCAGGACGGCGCCAGTAGCGGGCAGACCGTGCCCAACGGGCCCGCCCAGCAGGCGTTGCTGCGCCAGGCGCTGGCGGCGTCGCGGGTGCAGGCATCCGATATCGACTACGTGGAAGCCCATGGGACCGCCACCGCGCTGGGTGATCCGATCGAACTTGACGCGTTGAGCCAGGTCTTTTCCGACCGAGACGGTTCGGCGCCGTTGGTGTTGGGCTCGGTCAAGACGAATCTGGGTCATCTGGAATCTGCTGCCGGTATCGCCGGTTTCATGAAGACCGTTCTCAGCGTGCGCTACGGCTACATTCCCAAACACCTCAACTTCGAGCAGTTGACCCCGCATGCCAGTGACGGCGCTTCTCGCTTCACCATCGCGTCGCAGGCGATGGAGTGGCCGACGGTGGGGCGTGCGCGGCGGGCGGGGGTGTCCTCGTTCGGCGTCAGTGGCACCAATGCGCATGTGGTGATCGAGCAGGCCCCGGATCCGGCTCCTGTTGTGTGGGAACCGGAGCCGGCGGTGAGCACGTTGGTGGTCTCGGGTAAGACGCCGGCGCGGATCGCGTCGATGGCTGGTGTGTTGGCGGAGTGGATGGCCGGTGCCGGTGCGGGGGTGGGGTTGGCCGATGTGGCCCACACGCTCAATCATCACCGGGCCCGCCAGGCGAAGTTCGCCACGGTGTGTGCCCGTGATCGGGCTCAGGCGGTGGCCGGATTGCAGGCGTTGGCGGCTGGCCAAACAGCGGTGGGCGTTGTTGGCCCCCATGATGGGCCATGCGGTCCGGGCACGGTGTTTGTGTATGCGGGTCAGGGTTCGCAGTGGGCCGGGATGGGTCGGCAGTTGTTGGCCGATGAGCCGGCGTTCGCCGCCGCGGTGGCCGAGTTGGAGCCGTTCTTTGTCGCTGAGGTCGGATTCTCGCTGCAGACGGTGCTCGCCGAGGGGCAGCCCATGGCCGGCATTGAGCGCATTCAGCCGGTGTTGGTCGGGCTGCAGCTGGCGCTGACCGAGTTGTGGCGCTCCTACGGGGTGACACCGGATGCGGTGATCGGGCATTCCATGGGCGAGGTCGCAGCCGCGGTGGTGGCCGGGGCGCTGACCGTGGCCGAAGGCCTGCGGGTGATCGCCACCCGATCCCGGCTCATGTCGCGGCTGGCCGGGCAGGGCGCGATGGCGCTGCTGGAACTGGACGCCGCGGCCACCGCGGCGTTGATCGCCGACTACCCCGATGTCACCCTGGCGGTGTATGCCTCCCCAGGCCAAACCGTCATCGCCGGGCGCCCCAAAGACATCGACACCCTCATCGCCGCGGTGGCCCAACAGAACCGACTGGCCCGGCGCATCGACGTCGATGTCGCCTCCCATCACCCCACCATCGACCCGATACTGCCCGACTTGCGCGCCACATTGGCAGGTCTGGCGCCGAAGGTGCCGACCATTCCGTTCATCTCCACCGTCTGCGACACCGCCGGGCCCGTCCCAGCATTCGACGCCGACTACTGGGTGGCCAACCTGCGCCAGCCGGTGCGGTTCAGCCAGGCCATCACCGCCGCCGCGGAAAACCACGCCACCTTCATCGAAATCAGCCCCCACCCGATGCTGACCCACGCCGTCACCGAAACCCTGGAGTCCGCGGCCCATCACCACAGCGTCGCCACACTGCAACGAGACACCCACGACACCCACACCTTCCACACCAGCCTCAACGCCACCCACACCACCCAGCCCCCAGAGACCCCCCATCCCCCCGAACCCCACCCACCCCTACCCACCACCCCGTGGCACCACACCCACCACTGGATCAGCGTCACGCCGGCGATGCATCGGGGCGAGGCTGGTCGGTTGGGCGGTGATGCGCGGGCGCAGGACGGTGGGGTGATCCCGGCTGAGTGGTCTTGCGAGTTGACGTGGCCGGTTCGCCGGCTGTCTGCTGCCGAAACCACGGCGGATGGTTCGTGGCTGGTGGTGGCCGATGCCGATCTCGGCGCGGAAATCGGTCATGCGCTGGGTGAGGATTCTCGCGTCACGGTGATGGCGCCCTCGGCGCTAGCCGATGACGGGGTCACACTGTCGGATGCCGTCAACGGCGTCAGCAACGTGGTGTACGCGCCAGATGTCCCGCCGAACTATTTGGATGCCCAATCGGGCTACCGAATGTTCAACGCGGGCAGAAGACTGATCGCGGCGGTGGCGACGATGGCGTCGCCGCCGAGGCTGTTCATGGTCACCCGCAATGCCCAGCCGGTCGCGGAGGGGGATCGGGCCAATCCCGTTCATGCGGTGTTGTGGGGCCTGGGTCGCACGCTTGCGCTGGAGCATCCCGAGATCTGGGGTGGGGTCATCGATGTCGATGAGTCGGTGCCCGTTGAGCTGATCGCCCGCTATGTGGTGGCCGAGGCTCACGGCGGCGACGGGGAAGATCAGGTCGTCTATCGGGCGGGTGTGCGCCGTGTTCCGCGCCTGGAATGGCGCATCCCGCAGTCGACATCGGCCGCCGAGATCGATAAAGACAGCAGCCATCTGGTCGTAGGGGCGACCGGCAATATCGGACCGCATTTGATCCAGCAGCTCGCCGACGTGGGGGCCGCGAGTATCGTTGCGGTGTCGCGGAATCCGGGTTCGCGGCTGCAGGAGCTGGCCGAGACGCTGTCCGCGAAAGGGACGACGTTGGTGACGGTGGCCGCCGACGCGTCGGATGAAGCCGCGATGACGGCGCTGTTCGACCGCTTCGGCACCGACCTTCCGCCGCTGGGCGGTATTTACCTGGCGGCCTACGGGGGCGGGCCGGTGACGCTGTGCGACATGACCGACGACGATGTGGCAGCGATGTTCCGGCCGAAGCTGGATGCGGTGTCGCTGCTGCACAATCTGTCGCTGAAAATGCCGGTGCGCCAGTTTGTTTTGTTCTCGTCGATCTCTGGGCTGCTCGGTTCACGGTGGCTGGCTCACTACGCGGCGACGACCACCTTCCTTGACACCTTCGCCTATGCGCGTCGGGCGGCCGGGCTTTCGGCCACAGTCGTGAATTGGGGCTTGTGGAAGTCGCTGGCCGACACTCAATCCGACGAGCACGGGCGGGTGACCTTCGAATCGGGACTCGAGCCGATGCCCGATGAGGTGGCCATCCAAGCGCTGTGGTCGGTGACGAGCCCCGATGGCCCAGTCCGGTCCACTGTCGTCGCCGCCGATTGGACCCGACTGGCCACCGCGTACCGCACCCGAGCAACACTTCACATCATCGATGACCTGCTGCCCGCCGACAACGACGACGACGACGACATGGCCGGCGGCGGCGATGACTGGGCGGGTCTAGAGGGGCTTCGGGATCTGGATCCAATTGACGCCGAGCGCATCATCGCCGGCCGACTATGCTCGCGCCTCGCCGCGATCATGGGCTACGTCGACCATTCGGCCCTCAGTCCGGGCGTGCCATTGATTGAGCTCGGTATGGATTCCCTTATGGCGGTGCGGATAAGGCAGACTACGCGGACGGATTTCGGCGTCGAGCCACCGGTACCGCTGCTGTTGCAGGGCGCTTCGCTGAATGACGTCACGGCCGATGTCATGTGCCAGCTCGGTGTGGCCGGGCATGACAGCACTGCGTCCGTCGATGCCGTTCGCGATAGAGCCAACCAGCGCGCCGCTGCGCGCCAAGGTGCCGCAGTGCGGCAGAAGAGAGGACAACGCGCGTGAACCAAACTTTGGCATCGGATTCGCTGCCGTCCAACGCTATTGCGGTTGTTGGCATGGCAGCCAGATTCCCGGGCGCCAATTCGCTGTCGGCGTTCTGGGACAATCTCCGGCGCGGCGAGGAATCAATCGTCACGCTGTCGGAGGAGCAGCTCACTGCTGCAGGGGTCAGCGAAAAGACCCTCGCGAAATCGTCGTATGTCCGGCGCGCGCCAATCATTGATGGGATCGACGAATTCGACGCCGAGTTCTTCGGGTTCCCACCGCAGGTGGCTCGGGTGATGGATCCACAACATCGGCTGTTCTTGCAGTGTGCGTGGCACGCCCTAGAGGACGCCGGCTGTGAGCCAGCCCGGTTCGACGGCTCGATCGGTGTATACGCAACCAGCGGTTTCAGTATTTATATGCTGCACAACCTTCTTTCCCATCACGATCCGAACGCGATTTTGGGTCAGGGTTTGAACTTCGATCTGGTCAACATATCCCTGTACAACGACAAGGATTATCTGGCAACCCGGGTATCCCATCAGTTCAATCTGCGGGGACCGAGCGTCACGGTTCAAACAGCATGCTCGTCGTCGCTTGTCGCGGTCCATTCGGCGTGCCAGAGCTTGCTGAACGGTGAGTGCGACATGGTCCTTGCCGGCGGTGTGTCGATCCGCGTCCCGCACCACGTCGGTTATTGGCACGATCCAGGATCAATGGTGTCGGCGGTCGGGGATTGTCGGCCGTTTGATGTGAGAGCCGATGGCACCGTCTTCGGCAGCGGAGTTGCCGTCGTGGTGCTCAAGCCGTTGCAGGCGGCGGTCGACGACGGGGACCGCATCCACGCCGTCATCAGGGGATCGGCAATCAACAACGACGGATCGATGAAGATGACCTATGCGGCCCCCAACGGCGCCGCTCAGGCGGATGTCATTGCCGAGGCGCATGCGGTGTCAGGGGTCGATTCGTCGAGTATCAGTTATGTCGAGACTCACGGAACCGCCACGCCGCTCGGCGACCCGATCGAGATCGACGGGCTACGAAGGGCGTTCAGCGTTTCCAACGCGATCAGACAGGGCCCGTGCGCCGTGGGTTCGGTCAAGTCAAATATCGGTCACTTGGCGGAGGCCTCCGGAATCGCGGGCCTGATCAAGACGATTCTCTGTCTGAAAAACCAGGCGATCCCCGCAACGCTGCATTTCACCAGTCCCCACCCTGCCCTGAATCTCGATCAGAGTCCTTTCGTCGTGCAGAGCGAGTACACCCCCTGGGAGTGGGACGGAGTTCGCCGGGCCGGGGTGAGCTCATTCGGCGTGGGTGGCACAAACGTGCACGTCGTCGTCGAAGAGGCGCCGGTATTACCGGCACCCGAGGTCCAGGCCGGACCGCAAGTCCTTTGCTTGTCGGCTCGAACCACCGAAGCGCTGGACGATTTCCGCTCGTCTCTGGCGGCCGAGCTAGCACGCCCGGAGGCGCTGGATTTGTCCGACGTCGCCTCCACCCTTGCCGGCCGTCGAAAGGACAACGTCCGACTGGCGGCAGTAGTTCATGACCAACAGAATGCCGCAGCGGTGCTGGGGGCGTCGGAGAACGACAACCTTTTTGTCGGCGAGTCCGTCGAGAACGCCGAATCATACACCGACAGAGTCGTTTTCCTCTTTCCCGGTCAAGGGGCACAGCACGTTGAAATGGCCCGCGGCCTGTATGAAACCGAGCCCGTGTTCAGTGAAAACTTCGACCTGTGCGCGGCGGGATTCGTGCAGGAGCTGGGCATAGATCTGCGCAACGAGGTCTTCAACGGGAGCGGAACGGATTTGGAGCGTACCGACCGCGCACAGCCGGCCCTGTTCGCGGTGGAATATGCCCTGGGGAAGTTGATCGAGTCCTATGGCGTTCGCGCGGCGGCCTTCGCCGGGCACAGCATCGGCGAATACGTGGCGGCCACATTGGCGGGTGTATTTGATCTGTCGACGGCGATCCGTGCCGTGGCGGTGCGCGCACGCCTGATGCATGCATCAGCGCCTGGCGCGATGGTGGCGGTGGCGATGAGCCCCGATGTCATCGCCGAACACCTTTCACCAGGCCTCGACCTCGCCGCGGTGAACGATCCCGGCAACTGCGTGGTCGCCGGATCCCCGGAGGACATACTTGGATTACAGAATCGCCTTCGGCAGCAGGGGATACTCGCACGCCGAGTCCGGACATCCCATGCGTTTCATTCGAATCTGATGGATCCGGTGATTCCGGAGTTCGCAGAGTTTCTCTCGCATGTAGAGCTCCACAAGCCGCACACGCCGCTGCTTTCAAACGTCACGGGATCCTGGATGACCGCCGAGGAGGCGACAGATCCCGCTATGTGGGCGCGGCAGATACGGGCCACCGTCAGATTCTCCGACGAAATCGATCTGATCCTTGCCGACCCGTGCCGTGTTCTCATCGAAGTCGGTCCTGGCGGAACGTTGACGGGATCGGCGATTCGTCATCCGAAGTGGTCGGACGGGCACCGCGCCGTCCGACTGATGCGCCACCAAGTTCAGAACAGAAGTGATCGGGACACTTTCCTGCTCGCCCTTGGGCAACTCTGGTCGGCGGGAATCGATGTCGACTGGTCACCTCTGTCGTCGGGTCGGCCACGACTGGTTTCGTTGCCCGGCTACCCCTTTGCACGGCAGCGTTATTGGGTTGATCCCAAGAAGACCATCGACTGGGAAGATGTACCCACCACGGCCAACGGCAGCGCTGAAGCCTCCTCGAACGGTGCACGGGGTCATACGGGCGCGGGCAAGAGCGGTACCAGTGCTGGCAGCAACGGACAGTCGGAGATCGAGGCGACGCTGCAACGCATCTGCGTGGAGTGCCTCGGCGTCAACTCGGTCGCCGTGACAGACAACTTCTTTGAAATCGGTGGCGATTCACTCATTGCCATCGGTGTCGCGATGAGTGCGACAAGCCAAGGCCTGGAGCTCACGCCGCAAGACCTATATGACCATCCAAGCGTGTCGGCGTTGGCAGCGACCCTCGTTGCTCGGTACGCAACGGGCGGGCTGGCAAGCATGCCGTCGAGTGACGACGTGAATCCCCCTGTTCCGCCGAACATCGCGTACTTCCTTGAGCATGGCTTGAGGGAGGCCGGTCAATGGCGCGTGCCTCTGATACTGCGCCTGAACTCCAAAGTCGGTGTGGACGACGTCGAATCCGTGCTCACGGCCGTGGCGAATCAGCACGACGCGTTGCGCATGCAGATCGTCGAACGCGCGGGAACCTGGGAGCAACATATCCGCGCACCGTACGAGTCCATCGAGGTGGCTCAACGGTCCCTTCCTGACGGTGTGGGACCCGGAAGCGCCCAAGAGCGGAAAGCAGTGTTGGACATCATCACCGAAGACATTCGTGGTCGGGATTTGTCGAGCCAGCCCTTGAGTGCTACGTATATCGTGGATTCCCAAGGCGATCCGCGCTACCTCGCGATTACCGTCCTGGAGCTGGTGGCCGATAGTGCTTCGCGCGAAATTCTTCTCACCGACCTATTGACCGCATTCACGCAACGGCTGGCCGGCGAAGACATCGCCTTACCACCCGCTACCACAACGTGGCGCGACTGGTCACAGCGCTGCGCGGCCCTTGCTATCCATCCGGCGGTGCTGGAAAGTCGTGATTACTGGCTGGAGAACACGGGCAAAGCAACCCTGCACGTGGCCGATCACGACATCACCGATCCACCCCGGACCGATGATCTGGCCCGGCTGGCGTCGACGTTGACGAGCGAGCAGGCAAGCGAGATCGACCGCGTGCGGGGCATGTTCCAATTCACGATCGAGGAAGTGCTGCTTGGCGCGCTGGGCAGAACGATCGCGCACACCATCGGCGACGGCGTTGTTGCCGTCAACCTTGCGGGAGACGGCCGTTCGGTCCTCAAACCCGATGTCGATCCGCGCCGAACCGTTGGCGGGTTCGCGACTATTTATCCGATGCTGCTCAGGTGCGTAAGCCGCGAAAGCGCCGATGCGATCCAGGTGTTGGATGACGTGCACGACACGTTGAAGTCCGTCCCACACCACGGCATCGGGCACGGGCTATTGCGGTACCTCTATGCACCGACTGCCCGGATACTCGGTCCAATCTCCCCGCCCGACATTTTCGTGTCCAACGAGGGCATGATTCCCGACTTGCCGTCCGGTGAAGGACCTATCGAGTTCGACCTAGACGCGGCGATGCCCGTGCGCGACAAGGTCCCTGGTCTGGGCCATGCGATCGAGCTGCGGGTCTATCGCTCCTCTGGTGGACTGCACGTCGATTGGTGGTATGACACTCGACGGCTGCAGCAGGCAAAGGTGGAGGCGCTCGCCGAGCGCTTCCTGGCCGCGCTCACCGAACTGATAGAGGAAGCGATGTCCTCAAGTCGTGCAACCAGTGAATCAGGCGGCGCCACTGAGGAACTCGGATTGGTGGACTTGTCCGCGGAGTGAGTCGGGCCGAGGTTGAGCCCGAAAATGGCAAAGAGAGAACTGATGCAGGAAAGCCGGTTGACCACCTCAGATAAGAGCGTCATCGTTAGCGGGATCAGTAAGTCGTTCAGTGCCGTTGATGCTTTGCGGGATGTGAGTTTTGAGGTCGGTCGTGGCGAGGTGGTCGCGTTACTCGGGCCAAACGGTGCCGGCAAGACAACAATGGTCGACATCTTGTCGACGCTCACGCGGCCGGACGAGGGTAACGCCAGTATCGCCGGTTTTGACGTCGTGTCGGAACCGGCGAGTGTACGTCGATCGATCATGCTCACCGGACAACAGGTGGCCCTCGATGACGTGCTGACTGGTCGGGAGAATTTGGTTCTGTTCGGGCGTTTACAGGGACTGAGTAAGTCGGCTGCGCGTTCACGGGCGGAGGAACTTCTCCGCGAGTTTGATCTGGTGCATGCGGCGGATCGCCGGGTGGGGACGTATTCGGGCGGAATGCGGCGGCGGATAGATGTGGCCTGCGGATTGGTGGTTCGTCCTGAGGTGGTGTTTCTCGATGAGCCCACTACCGGGCTTGATCCACGCAGCAGGCAAACCATCTGGGATCTGGTGGCCGGCTTCAAGAACCTCGGAATAGCAACGTTGTTGACGACGCAGTATCTCGAGGAGGCGGATGCGCTCAGCGACCGGATCATCGTCATCGACCATGGTGTGATCGTCGCCGAGGGAACCGCGGATCAGCTCAAGGAGCGCACGGGCGGCAGCTACTGCGAGATCGTCCCGCGTGATCTCAACGATCTGCCGGCGATAGTGGAGGCGCTCGGTTCGCTCTTACCGGAACAGAACAGGGCAGCACTGACGAATACCGCGGATCGGATAGCGATCCCGGCACCAGGCGGCGCAAACACGTTGGTCGAGGCGTTGTCGCGGTTGAATACGGCGAACATCGAGTTGACCGACATCGCGCTGCGCCGACCGTCGCTCGACGACGTATTTCTGTCCTTGACAAAGGACTCAGCTAGCACTGCGGTCCCCGATGAACGTGTTGCAGGCGAGCAACCGGTGGACATCCCGGTTGTCACCCCGAACGGCAGCGACGGAGCCAAGCACCGAACAAGCGGTCGCGGTCGGTCTTGGGTGGCGGCGCACAGCAGGGCGTTGATAATGTTGGTTACCTGGGTGGTTACCTGCGTGAATTTGCTGATCGCGGCAAGTCTGGTTATTCCACAGAAGGATTCCAGACCGGGGGATCGGTCGGCAGCCAACACATCAGTGTCGCCAGCCGGCGTCAAGGCCGGACCACCACCCGGTTCAGCGCCGTCAACTCAACAGCTCAGCCTGCCCTCTGAGCCGTTGCCGACGCCGGTCCCGCTCGTCGCGCCGTCTGCGACGCCTTCGGCCACGACGCTGCAACAGCACGAGTTTGCAGATGTGCAGCCTGCGAGTCCTCCCCTCCAGGCGGCTGTCTTAGCCCCTGAGGTACCGATCGCGTCACCTCCGGTGGCGCGCGTTCCAACTCCACAGGTACCGATCGCGTCACCTCCGGTGGCGCCCGTTCCAACTCCACAGCAACCGATCGCGTCACCGCCGGTAGCGCCACCGGACCCTCTCCAAGTAATTCTGAGCCCATTGCTGAGCGCATTGCCATGAGCACGGGAGTTGCGCGGGAACAAGCTCGGCCCGCTACGGACGTGGTCGTGACAACTGCCTTGGCTGCGGCCAGACCGAAACCCTCAACGTTTGGACAGTGGTGGATATTGACAACCCGGCTGGTCGAACCGACCCTGCGCAACGGGGATGTGCTTACCACCATCGTGGCGGTGGTGGTGTTCGCGGTTGGCTGGGATATACCGCTGAACCACATGATGGGTGCCAGGTCGGGCATGAGCAGCTATGCGCAGTTTCTGATGCCGTTGATCGCGCTCCAAGGGATCTCGTTCGCCGCAATCACCGGAGCGCTTCACGCGGCGACTGACTCCGTAAAGGGGATCAATCGACGATTCGATTCCATGCCGATTGGCCCGATGACACCACTGGTCGCACGCATGTCCGCCGGCGTATACCGTTGCGCGGTTGCTACGGCAGCCGCACTTATCACCGGTCATGTCATCGGGTTTCGGTTCTACAGCGGCCTGGAATACGCGGTCGGCTTTTGCGTGCTGCTGCTTTTGATTGGCATGGTGTTGTCATTCATGGCAGACCTGCTTGGCGGCTATTCCAAGAACCCGGAGGCGACTACGCAATGGCTGATGCTGCCCCAGCTGATCTTTGGGTTGCTGTCTGTCGGTATCCAACCGGCAGAGCATTTTCCCGACTGGATCCAGCCGATAGTTCGGAACCAGCCAATTTCCCAATTCATTTACGCCTTGCGCGCATTGGGTGGTGACTCGACGCCCGCCGCGGGCCCAGTGACCTGGTCGGTTATCGGCCCATCGGTCGCATGGCTGGTCGGCGTGACGATCGTCATGGTGCCGTCGTCGTTGATCCTTCTCCTGAGGCGGCCGTGATGCCTCTTGCAGACCAAGACGCAACGCCCGACTCTGCAGTTCTGCGAGACGAGGCATTTCCCACCGTCGACCGTCGGTTCGGGGAAAACTCCCCGCGACTACTTGTCGCACATACGTGGATGCAGACACAGCGATTGCTGATCCGCTTGGCGCGCGATCCTATGACGTTTGTCTTCGGACTTGCCCTCCCGATCTTCTTCCTCGTCGTGATGAACATCGTTCTAGGCGATGCGATTTCGTCAGTCTCAGGACATAGCGCGCTATACGGGAGCGTCCCGCTGGTGACACTGATCGGTGCCATGAATGGAGCCTCGGTCGGCGTCGTAGGTATCATCACCGAGCGCGCCGACGGCTTGCTCGCGCGGCTGTGGGTTGTGCCTGTGCACCGCGCATCGGGGCTGCTTGCGCGCATCGCCTCCGAGGCCATCCGAGTTGTGGTCAATTCTTTTGTCCTGCTTTGTGTCGGGCTGTTCATGGGTCTCCGATTCGAGCAGGGCGTGTTGGCGGGCTTGGCCTGGCTGTGTATTCCGGTGGTGTTCGGAATGGCGTTTGCGACGCTCGCCCTCACGGCTGCTGTGTATTGGCCCAGTACGACTCTGGTGGAGGCGATCACTTTGGTGTCCGCGCTCCTCCTGTTCTTCTGCACCGGCTTTGTACCGCTAGACCAGTATCCACAATGGATTCAGCCAGTTGTCGAACATCAGCCGTTGTCGTACGCAACTGAGGTGATGCGCGGACTGTCCCTCGGCAATCCGGTGCTGGGACCGCTGGGGGGAACCCTGCTCTGGTCCGCTGGCATTGTCATCGCATGTGCGGTCCCGATGGTGTTCGGTTATCGACGGGCGAGCATGCGTGGCTGAGAACGCGCCTGCCACGCGGCCGCAGAACTACGAGGAGTCTTAATGGTGTTTCCAACGTCAGTCATTCGAAAGCTGGCCTCCAGCGAGGACTTCTTTGCAGAAACCCACACATTCACCTCTGTCACACTGGATTTGAAGGGTTCACTCGATATCGCCGCCATATCGATGGCGTTCGATACGCTTCTGGACATCTATCCTGTATATGCCGGGCACGTCGAGCAAGGAGCCGATGGCCGATACCAAATCGTCGCCGACGACCTTCTCCACCCCGGTATGTGGATCGTCGAGGGGGACGATGAGCCCTCGTCGGCAATGCAGCTTGATCAGAGCGTGTCGTTGATCAACTTGAGAGTGAAGCCCGCCGATGGACACAGCGAGCTCACGCTATATGTGCATCACAGCCTCGCCGATGGCAACCATATCGCCGGATTGCTCTTTGAGCTCTTCTCCAGGTACACCGATGTGGTCACTACCGGCGATCCCGGTCCGGTGAGCCCTCAGCCGGCGCCTGAACCGATCGAGGCTCTGCTCGAACAGAGGGGCATACAAAAGCAGCAGCGGTCCGGACTCGACCGGTTCATTCCTGCGATGTTCGCCCATGAGCTACCGCCACGACGAGCGACCAATATGACCAAATACGAACGGCCGGCGGCGGTTCCGACCGCCAGAGGTCGATTGAGCAAGCCGGAGACGACGGCGCTGGTGCAGTTCGGTCGCAAACATCGGCTCTTCGTCAACAACTTGGTGTCGGCCGCGATCTTGCTCGCCGAGTGGCGCGTCCGCGAGACACCGCATATACCCATTCCGTACGTGTATAACGTCAATCTGCGTCCCCTTCTCGAGCCTCCAGTGACGCCGACGGGCTGCACACTCGCTTTGGGAGTCGCCACGTATCTTGCTCAGATCACGCCGGACACCGACATAGTTGAGCTTGCCCGTGATATCGCGGGCACCTTGCAAGTCGACCTGTCCGACGGCGTGGTACAGCAATCACTGCTTCACTTCAATCTGCAATACGAGGGCACTTTGCCAGGGCTAGCCGATATTGTCCTCTCCACCAATATAGGCAATGTCGCGGCGATGCCAACGCCTCCGGATCTGGAAGTGGTTGGTTTCCGATCCCAGTTTCATCGGGCTTCCTCCGCAGTCATCGACGTCTATGGGTTCGGAGTAGTGGCTGGAGAACTACTTCTCGAGCATCACGTTGATGCGGCTGCGCCAGAAAGGTCGTTGGAGTTGGTACTTTCGCTGCTCCGTGCTGCTTCGCTTGAATACCAACACTGAAGGGTGGTTCTCGAATGACTTCAATGAGCTGGATGAGTCGGCGGCGCGCCACAGACATCGCGGCCCCGCAAGCGGACAAGGTGCACGTCCAGTTGAGCGGGCCGCCGCAGACCATGCTCGACATGGTGTACGCCAAAGCGCTGGACGCGGACGCCGCGCAGCCGATCCTGGGCGATGTGTACGCGAAACAGCTGATGGGCCAGCTGGATTACGACTGGAGCAAGAGCCCCATTACCAGGCAAAGGCGCCGTCAAGTGTCATCGATAGCCGTCCGGGGCGCCCAGTTCGACATCTGGGCAAGCCAATTCCTGTCGGGCCATGACCGGGCGGTGGTGTTGCATCTTGGCTGTGGTCTGGACAGCCGAGTGTTTCGGTTAGACCCAGGGTCCGAAGTGGAGTGGTACGACGTCGACTTTCCGGAGGTGATTGCGCTGCGTGAGCGGCTCTTCCCCACACGCGAGAACTACCACCTGGTGTCCGCCTCCGCCACCGACCCGTCGTGGCTGGACGCGGTCCCTGCGGGCCGGCCCGCTTTGCTGCTCGCTGAAGGCGTGAGCATGTACCTGACGGAGGACGACGGCACAGCGCTGCTGCGCCGCGTGGTCGAGCGTTTCCCTTCGGGCGAACTGCAATTGGACTTCTGGAGTCGGTTCGGAACGAGAGCACAGCGGAAGTCCAACAAGGTGGTGCGCTGGTCGGGCTCGACACTAGGGTGGGCTGTCGACGGACCCGACGACATCGTCGGCAGTGTTCCGGGAACCCGGGTGCTGACGGCGATCTCGGTGTTCGATGCCGAGACGGCGCAACGGCTCCCAAAGGGATACCGCCGCTTCGCCAGGCTGGCCTCTCACACACCCGTCCTGCGGAAGATCGTTCAACTCCACCGCTACGCCTTCTGATAGCCCCCGCCCGTCAACGGAGTTGGCGCCAGGTCATATAGATCAGGTAAGTGCGTAGTCGTTCAACTCGAATCGAGTCGACTCGCGAATCGCCTTCCGCCTGGAGCTAGGGCGCACGATCGTCGCATTGCCACGGAAATGGTAGGACCGCGATGAGGCGCAGTTGCCTCGGAAGAACACCATGTCGCCGAGCCGTTCGGAAATACGGTTGAAATAGCGGCCATTTGCTTCTTCGGTGACCTCGAACATGCTGCTTCCGCGACGGCGCAACTCACCGAAGAGCCGGTTCATATGCCGCATCTGGCACTCCATCATGGTGAAGAACGACGCCCCGGTAAAGGCGTATGGACTCGCCAGGTTCAAGAAGTTGGGGAAGTACGGAACGGAGACACCTTCATAGGTCTGGAATCTGTTCTCACGCCACCATTTACCGAGATTCCGGCCGTCGCGGCCGACCACCTCGATCGCCGGGAAATTGGCATCCCACAGGTCGAAACCGGTCGCCAGCACCAGCGTGTCGATGGGTGCCTTGCGGCCATCGGTTGTGACGATGCCGTCGGGATCGATCCGGTTGATCCCAGCGGTCTCCAGATGCACGTGCGGCCGAGTGAACGTTCGATAGTATTCGTTGTTGAATGTCGTCCGTTTGCAGCCGAATTCGTAGTCGGGCGTGAGCTTCCGTCGCAGCGCCTTGTCCCGGACCGACGCGAACATATGCATCTTGGATAGCTTCGTCGCGGCGACGTTCACCGGCCTGAACCATCTGTAGTGCACAACAGCGGTAGAAATCCCGAGTTCCGCGAGGGCATCTGTCACCAACCGGAGAAGGCGCTGGATCAACGGGAACCGGACAAACAGCCGTTGAACCGCGGGGGGGATCGGAAAGTCGACCTTCGGCACCACCCAGATCGCCGTGCGCTGATACACGGTCAGCTCCGAAGCCTTGTCGGCCAGTTCGGGGATCAACTGCACCGCCGTCACACCCGTTCCAATGATTCCGACGCGGCGGCCGTCGAGGCGGTGGCTGTGATCCCAGTTGGCGGTGTGAATCATCTTGCCTTCGAAGGTGCTAACTCCTGGGATATCCGGGATCCGGGGCTGGGATAGATATCCGGTGGCGGTGATCAGGAACCGGGCCGTCAGTGTTTCGCCGCCGGCGAGGGCGACTCGCCACACCTGTGCGTCCTCGTCCCAGCGGGCGCTCTCGACGGTGGTAGAGAACCGCATGTAGCGGCGGAGATCGTACTTGTCGGCTACATGATCGGCATAACGCTTGAGCTCCTCACCAGGCGCGTGCAGCCGAGACCAGTATGGGTTTGGTTCGAACCAATAGGAGTAGCTGGTCGACGGGATATCGACAGCCAGCCCGGGGTAATGGTTGACGTACCAGGTGCCGCCCAGGTCATCCTCGCGGTCGAGGATCGCGAAGTTATCGTATCCAGCGCGATTGAGCTCGATCGCCGCGCCCATCCCGCCGAAGCCGGCGCCGACGATGACGGCGTCTAGTTGCTGCGCACCCACGAGCACACGGTACCTAATTGCAGCTCCGGCGGATACCTCCTCCACGAAGCACCTGACTCCAACCCTCCCAGAAGTGGAGTCTCCTGACATGCCGGGGCGGTTCATATTGACAGTCATCAAGTGCCTCATTAAGAGGCAAAGATAGGAGACCATGGGAGGCGAACAGCGCTGGTGGGCGGGACAACTTTCGGGTCGGGGGATCGGCCGCGTGCGGGTGTTCCGATGAATCAGACTGCGGCGCCTGCGGAAATCAGCTAAGAAGAAAGCCTGTTGAGAGGAAAGCCCTATGCAGATTGCCGTCGTCGTTGTCTCGATCGGTCTGGCAATATTCCTGGCGGTCGCCGGATTCCTGAACGTCTTCTTCGTAGAGGAAGCCCGGAAAAACCAAGCCCATCTGCGTATCTCGGTGGGCCTGACTCGCTTCATCGGCTGGTGTCAGTGGGCTGCGGTCGTCGGTCTGATCGCCGGATTGTTCTGGCGGCCGCTGGCCATCGCCGCTGCTATCGGTCTGCTGTTCTTGCTGATCGGCGCAGTCATCGCCCATCGGCGAGTCGGTGATCCGCTCAAGGAAATGCTGCTGGCGATCGCGATATTCGTGCTGTCCGCGTTCGTCCTCGTCGGCCATATCTCGCTGCTGTCGAGCTGACCGGCCCAGGGCCTGCTGCTTCGGTACTGAATTCAGCTCGGCATGCGGGCCTCCGCCAGGCGCGCTATGTAGGCGGTGACCGCAGTGAAGGCCTCCTCGAGTCGCTTGCTCAGTAGGCGGCCGGCGACACCGGCGAATGTCCCGGTCATGATGACCCGCTCGGTCAACACCGTTTCGCCGTCGGCGGTTTCGATCACGTGATCGGATGTCAGCGTGAGCCCGGGAAACTTCGAGACCGAACTCCATATCCTCGGTGGCTCCACCCGGGTCAGGGTGGATGTCGTCTTCACACCACCCTTCGCCTTCACCGTGACCTTCGAGCCAACAGCGAAGTCCCCATCAACGGACCCCGTCTCGATGACGTCTCCTGGCCACTCCGACGGGTTGGTCCAAACCTCCCAAACCGTCTCTGCCGGTGCAGAACACGTGGAAGATCCTTCAACCGATCGTTGTCGTTTGTCCATCAGTCAATGATCGCACCCCCGGCTTGGCCCTCGGAGCGGTTACGGCAGGTCGGCCAAGAATGACTCGCTGCCCGCTCGATGCCGGTAGCGTTGCCAGATATGCCGCGTACGTTCGACTTGTCGGTCGAATCCCCGGCCACCGTTGACCAAATCCTCTCGGCCTTCGGCGATGGGGAGTACTGGCAGGCGAGGCTGGCCACCTTCGGCGGCGGTACCGCCACGTTGAGTTCGTTGATCATCGATGCGAGCGGCGCAGTGACGGTGGCGATCACGCTCGGCTTGCTGCGCGACCGACTACCGAAAGTAGTGACCCAGTTGCACCGTGGGGATCTGGAGATGATGCGCAACGAGACGTGGAGTTGGGTCGGCGGCGGGCGGGTCCGTGGCGATATCGACGTGGCAGTTCCCGGGGCGCCGCTATCGGCAGTGGGGCAGGCATTGCTGGTGCCGGAGGGCAACGGCTCGCGGATGAAGTACACCACGACCGTTGCGGTCAAGATCCCGTTGGTCGGCGGCAGGATCGAAAGCTTCATATGTGGACAAACGAGCGACGAGATCACCAAGCTGCAGAACTTCACCACCGAGTGGATTACTGAAAAGCATTGATTACGACGGCCGGATGACGGGCAGATCGATGCGGGAGGCACTGAGCCGTCCGCGGTGCACGGCAAGTGTCGGCGGTCCGCCGCGGAGTATGGCGAAGTGGCTCGCGTCGGCGCCGGCGATGGCGATGCGGATGCGATGCCCCGGTTGGAACAGGTAAGACGTCGGCAGCAGGTCGAACGTCAGCTCGGTGATCTGGCCCGCGACCAGCGGCTGCGCGTCGCTGCGCTTGAAAGTGCGGTACGGGACGCTCTGGCGGTAGGGAGCGGGCGCTTCGCTGAGCCTACGGTTGGTGGCGCGCAGCTGGCCTTCGGTGACGTAGGCGACGTGACCACGGTCATCGACATCTTCCAGATAGACGAAAGGAGTGGCGTCGCTGGCCGTCGAACTCACAAAGAGAGTGACAACGGGATGCCCGGTCACCTCGAAATGATGGTCGAGAGCTGCCGAAGTGTAGGTCAGCAGCTTCGCGTCCTGGGCGCTGCGTTCCGGGTAGCGGACGGCTTCACCAATCGCCACCTGTGTGCGCCAGCGCGAGTGCTCGCCGGTTCCTACGGTGTGATCCACCAGGTACTCATCCGCGCTGCTGTCGCAAGCGGGCGGGTCAAGGCCGAGCACTCGGTCGGCGGCGAGGTAGTACCTCAGTGTCTCGGCGGGCGGGGGCCACGCGTCGGCCGACTTCCAGCGGCCTTCGACCATGGTGAAGTAGTGAACCCGCGGCTCCGAACCGATTCCGGTGTCGTTTTCCTTGAGATGATGATCGAAGAATCGCAGCAGCTCGCCTTCGTGATCGAAAGTTGACTTCGCGGGCCGGCGAGACGGCTCGATGTGCCAGCTGCCACCGTGGCTCCACGGGCCCAGAATCAAACGGCTGCCGGGGTTTGAGATCGTCAGGAAGCGCTTGATGGCGGACTGCGAATACGCGCCGTCGAACCAGCCGCTGTAACTGTAGACAGCGGCGCCCGACGCTTCAATGTCGTGCCAGTAGTTGTGCGGGCTGAAGAGGTTGATGCTGCCCGTGTCGTCGATCGGTGTACCGATCAGGTCGCGGCGGTTGGCGCCTTGCTGATGGTATGGATCCGACGGGGCCACGTCATCGCGGAACGTCAAAGACAGTGCCTGCCTGTGGATGTCGTAGTTGTCGGCATGCGCGGCGATGGCGCCGGCACGCACCGAGCGGTCGCGATCACCTTGCACCGGCTGCACCCCGGTCACCAGAGGCTTGACCCACCAGCCGGCGACCTCATGCGGCGCGTTGCGGTCAAGCGCGGCGTTGTAGCGTCCCCAGGTTTCGGTGAACCATGCGGCATGAATACCGCCGGGGAATGCGATGTCGGTGTAGGCGTCGAAGGGCGAATAGCGCGGCGCGATGGCACGTACGGCGGGATGGCGGTTGACGAGCAGAAACTCAGCCGCCGCGCCGCTGTACGAGTTTCCCAGCGCACCGACCTTCGCGCTGGACCACGGCTGGCGGACGATCCAGTCGACAATCTCGGCACCGTCCTGGATCTCGTCAGGGGACCATTCGCACAGGCGGTGGCCGTACGAGGCACCCGAGCCCCGCACATCCACGTCCGCCCAGGCATAGCCGCTGGCAACGAAGCGTTTTCGGCACCGCGTAGTGGAGGGGATGTGGTGAAACGGCCGCCCCCCCAGCAATGTCCGCAGCGGCCAGCGCAACTCCATCGATCGGTAGTAACGGGTGTGATTCAGGATCGCGGGTAGCCGTGCACCGCTCGCCAACCCCGCGGGCAAGTAGAGGTTGATGGCGATCCGCACCCCGTCGCGCATAGTCAAATAGCAAGAGGAGTAACGCATGCCGCCGTATGCCGGCCGTGGAGGTTGCGCATCGAACCACGCTGCATCCGAGCCGCTGTTCACCATAACCCCCCATGACCGACAGTAGACGCTGGCTTGGACAACCGGTGGTCGGGCTCGTGGTGAGAACTTGCCACGGTTGGCAGTGGTGGGAGGGCGTTGAAGCGATCGCCACACGCTGATTGCTGGAGTTATCTTCATTGAGTGCCTCCTTTCGGTCAGCCCGCTTTGCTCGGTCGCAGGGACGGGCCGCCTCCTTCCACATCGGCGACGCCCTATTTCTGTTGGATTCGGCCCCAAATAGGTCCGTATCTGGGCAGCTGTGCCCGGCAGTAATGTGCCGGCCAAAGTAGGCTGAAGCTGACGAAACGAGATTGCTTGCCCGGGGCCAGCGATGTTCGCCCAGAAATTTTCCGGGTTCGCTGCATGAGAGGCTCCTGGGTGTTGCAGAATGAATGTAATCGCGAGGGGGGATGGTCAGAACGTTCCTCGCGGACGGCCAAGCTTCATTACTGCTCTTGAGGGAGGGTTGACATGCGCGTAGTGGTCCGGTCAGTCGGCGTAGTTCTTCTCGGCATCTTCGCCACCGTTCTGTTGGCTCTCATGACGACGATGACGACGGTCTTCACCCTCGCAGCGAACACCTACATCGTCAAGGGCACGCAATTCGGCTTCCCCGTCTGTGTGCCGTACTGCGGCGCCAACTCCACGAATCAGCAACTCATAGATCTGGCCACGCCCTTCGTCCCCGGGGGGATCGGTACTCCGACCGTGGTGAAATACCCGGCCAGCTTCTGGCCTATCTCAGTCGGCTACTTCCTCGCCCCCACCTACAACCAGGCGGTGGCGCAAGGAGTGACCGCGCTTCCCTCGCCTGGCGGCTCGCCTGACAGCATCCAGTCGGGAAGCGTCATTTTCGGATACTCGCAGGGCGCCGCCGTTGGGTCGATGTACAAACGCGCCTTCAATCAATACTGGGCGACCCATCCAGGAACACCGCCCGCTGTCACGTTCGTGTTCGTCGGGAACGTCCTCCGCCCGAATGGCGGAGCCATGACGCGTTTTCCCTTCGAGATCCCGATCTTGGACGCGGGGGGCTTACCCCCTTCACCGACTCAAACTGCGGGCGCCGCTCCAGGCCAGATCACAACGTACGACATTGCACGCCAGTACGATGGCGCCGCTGACTTCCCGACCAATCCGTTGAATCCATTTGCCACCGCGAACGCACTGGCGGGTTTGGTGTTCCTGCACCCTACCTATGGGAGCGTCAACATGAGCCAAGCCGTGCTGCAGGGCACGTACGGAGACACGGCGTACTACCTCATCCCCACGTATCCTCTGCCGCTTCTGATCCCGGTGCAGATGATTCCGGTAGTCGGACCAGCCCTGGCCGACACGTTGGATCCTGCACTGCGGGTCCTCGTGGAGGCGGGGTATAACCGCACGATAAATCCGGGTGTGCCCACCCCGGCCAACTTCCTGTACTTCCCTAACCCGGTCGCGCTCACCACTAATCTCCTCATCGCCATTCCCACTGGATTGGACAATGGTATTGGCGACGTCGCTGGTGCTAGCGTCCGTCCGTTCGGCACCCAGCGGCCGTTGGCCTCTAATGGCTATGTGGTCGGCGGCCCGTCACTCACGTTGGCGAACCAGACCAACCCCAATCCTTCGCCTACTCCGCTAGGGGGGTGGTGGTTGAGTCCAGCGGCTAATCCCAGTCCTCCGCTGGGCGCCACTCTTGCACCACAGGCGCCTCTGCCTGTGGTAGACACCACGCCGCCCACCAACTTGCCAGCGACTAGTGTGACTACCACGCCGAAACCGTTGGCTCCAGTTGCGGCTCTTGGTCCGCGGCTGAACATTATTCGCGGCCCGATCGGTGGTTCGCCTACTGCGCCCGGCGTGAACGGCATCGCCTCGACCATCAACGGAGTGGTCACGCAGGCGACGACAGCGATAACCGGGGCTGCTAGCGCGGCTGTTGCAGCAGTTGCCGGCGTGGCTGCGGCCGCAGCAGGTGGCGCGCCAGGCGGCGCTAGTACATCGTCGTCGAACAGTGCGACAAGCAGCAGCACGCCGTAGTCGAGGCTGACTTTCCGTTTCTGCCACCGTAGTTGGCCACCAGCGATCCGCGTGCGCAGTCGCACTTGATGCGCTTAAAGGCGGTCAGGATCGCAACGTCGCTGCCCGTCACCGCGACCATGATTGCGGGCAGTTTGGCCAGGCGGCGAGCCGAATCGGATTGGTATGTGAGTTCACAACCCGCGCGAGCAACCGATGCATCCCGGCAGCGAGTCAATCGCCCTTCGCAGCCGCTCTCCCGTAAGTTCGAGCGCTGCGGCCAGTTCGAAGGGAGGCTGTTCGTTGATCCAGAACTGAAAGTCGGTGCTTTAGGCGGACCGGTCGCGTATCGTCCATCGTGCCAAGGCAAGTGGCCGGCCTAGTCGAGGACGGGTTTCGATGAGAAATCTTTCGGGTGCGGTTGCGCTGGTCACCGGTGGGGGCGCCGGGATCGGCGCCGCGGAGGTGAAGCTGCTCGGCGACAGGGGCGCACAGGTGTGCGCGGTCGACATCGACGAGGACGCCGCGCGGCGCAGCGGTGCCGCCCTGGCCATCGGCGCCGACGTCGCTGACCGCGAGGCGATGGCGGCCGTAGTGGACCGGGTCGTCGAGCAGTTCGGCAAGGTCGACCTTGTCTTCTGCACCGCTGGGATCACACATCTGCCGAGGACCATACGCGTGTTGAAGCCGGGGGAGGCGCAACACGTCATCGACGTCAATCTGATCGGCACGCTGAACACGATCCAGCCGGCGATCGAACCGCTGATCGCCTCGCACGGACACATCATCGTGGTTTCTTCGATGGGCTGGCCGCCGAATACCGAGTACGGGACACTGCTGCCGGCGGTGGGTGGCGTCGCCTATTCGACGAGCAAGGTCGCCGTCGAGATGCTCGGCCGAGGCCTGCGGATGGAACTCTCCCCGCATGGGGTCGGAGTAACGATCACCTACTTCGGCCCGGTCGACACCGCGATGGTGAGGCTGACGCACGTTCCTCCCACCAAGGCCGCAGAGAGGTTACGCATCAGCCCCGAGAAGGCGGCGGCCGCGGTCCTGAAGGCCGTCGAGCGCGGCAAGGTTCGGGTGATCATTCCCTCCCGCTGGAATTTTCTCAATGTCGTTCGCCCGTTAGGCGTCCACATGGACAACCTGCTGCTGCGCAGCAAGAAGCAGCGCGACCTGATTCGCACTTACGACTCGTCCTGACCGCAACAGTTCCCGCTAGGCGAAGTGGCGTTGGCCGTCACTGGGAATGCGCCCAATGACAGCCCTTAGCACTGGGGCCAGCGCCTTAAACGGCAACGCAAACGCCGCTTTCGGTTCGATCGCGACCGTCCAATTGAACAGCGTGCCGCCATCGTCGGGTTCGATGACGTAGTCCTCGGCGAAGCGTTTGTAGAGCGGGGTGGTCAACTCGGAAACAGCGAAGGAGTGGCCGTGGCCCTCATCCCATCGGAAGTAGCGTTCGCGCGCACGCGTGCCAAGGACCACGGCCTCGCGGGTGGTGCCGACCCCGAACGGACGCGGCGAGGTCCAGATGACCTCTTTGATCCAGCGGCCCCACGCCGCGACCGAGGCGTCCGAGGTGAGCGATTCCCACACCTGTTCGGGTGATGCGGCGAACCGCTTCTGGTAGCGGAAGATGTGCGGAGCCGAGGCAAAGAACTCGGCATTGGCGGGTTCGAGTGGGTACCAGCGCGTCATAGCGATCAGCATGCCGCGCAACAGAAACGAATGGGTCATTTCTGGCGGGTTGCCTAGAGCCCAGCGATCTCCACCACCGGAGACCCCGCCGTGGTTCCACCGACCGGTCACCACGGAATCGAATCGGGCCGCACCCTTAAACCTGGGGTAGCCCGGGGTCTGCCCGGCCTTCACTCGGCGGAAAAACCCGCCGAACGACTTGGCCAGTCGGCGCAGCGTGGCCTGCTGACTGGAGAACGACCACACCGCCACATCCGGACGTACCGACGAGATGTCGGTCAGCTGAGCCGACTGGTCCCCGTACCGGATGCGGGTCTTGCTGTGCGCCCACGCATCTCGACGCTCCTGCAGCGCGGCGTTGTAGAGCTCGCGGTGCGACTCCACGCATGCCGCCAGGGCGATACGCTGGCGCGCGGTCGGGCGCAGCCGGAACACGTACGACCGTCTCACGACGCCACCGCGTCCCACTGCCGCTCGACTGGCGGCGCACCCTCGACTCCCAGACATAGCCCACCGATGCCGCCAAGTACCACGGTGACCACAACACTTGGGCGTGGTTACCTAAGTTAGCTCCATCACCGCCGCATCGCCGTCACGGCGACGGTCGTGGTCACCACGCCGCCATGGCCGTCGTCGGCGCAGATCGCGAAGTGATCGACGAAGCCGTCGGCCGCCCTTGTGTTGGGGGCATACCGAAATAGGCCATTCCCAAGGTCTTTGACGGTGCCGCTGAACGGTTGGGTCGCCGTACAGGTCACGCGGTCGCCGTCCCGATCGTCAACATCGACCTGGAACAGGTCGTCATCGGTCTGTTTGACGGTCACCCGCGGCGGATCGTTGGCGGCGTCGGTGTCGACGACGGACTTGTCGCGCCCGGTGATCTGCAATACTGACGAATGCCAGGTGTCGGTGACGTAGATCCGATTCCCGCTCACAGCCAATGCATTCGGTGCCCCATGGATAGGGACGGCGGTGATTCGGCCGGTCGGGAGGTCGACCATCGACAACTTGCTGGTGAACGTCGTGTCGAAGGTGTTTCTGACGACGTAGACCTGATCTCCGCTGTCACTGACCGCGACCGCACAGCCACCGACGGCAAGGGTGTCGATGACGGTGCCGGTGGCGGCGTTGATGACCGTCGTGGTGCCAGGATGGGCGCTGGTGTAGGCCCCTTCGTCGTTGGTCACATACACCCTTCTGCCATCAGGGGCGACGGCGACCCCGGTGGGGTAGTAGCCGACCGCAAGCGTGTCCATGACCTGGCACTGCGCGGCTCCGATCACCGAAACGCGGTGGGTGGACTGACCGCCGTAGAAACCGTAATCGGTGACGAAGACCCGTCGATCCGCGCCCGCCACCGCATAGGGATGTCCGCCCACCTCGATGGTGCGGACCACGGTGTTCTCGGTGGTGTCGAGCACGCTGACGGTGCCGTCCTGGTTGTTGGCCACGTAGAGATCGGGGCCGAGAAGGGCCAGATGAAACGGATGATCGCCCACCCCGACGAAGCTGGTGGTGTTATCGATCCGGTCGATCACCGCGACCCTGCATCCGGCCGGGTCCGCGACATACAGATGGCGACCGTCGGGACCGACGACGACGCCTTCGGGCCGGAAGGTCAGCGGAATTCGTGAGATGGCATTGTCCGCCGTGCGGATCACTGTCACCGCGGCTTGGTCGACGTAGCTCGTCACGTAGACGTGCTCGCCACGCGGACTGATCGCCAGCCCCGCGGGCATGACGCCAAGTGCGATCTCGGCGGTTACGGCATATGACGGCACCGCCTTCATCGCCACCAGCGAAACAGACACGGGCACAGCGACTTTGTCGCGCTTGCCCGTTGACGCCGTGACGGTGAAGTTGTCCTGCCGGTCGGTCAGCGACGCTCCGTCGGCAACGGCCCTGTGCCGTGCCGCGGCGGCGGGACGATAGGCCCAGGTGCCCGTCGCGGCGTCGATCATCACCGTGCCCTTCGCCGGGGCGCCGGCCGTATAGGTGCAGCCCGCGCGCGGGTGGCCACAGGTGCCGGTGACCACGCCGGTTTCGGGATCGGGGGCCTCCATCGCCGAGCCGATATCCGGGCCAATCGCGATGCGGCGCGGGCTTATCGGCACGGTTACGGTGATGTAGGCGCTAGCTCCCCTTGGGTCGACGGCGCGGAAGCCGAGCGTTTCCTCGCCGACCGTGGTGGCATCGCGTTCGGACGGGAACGGTACGTAGGTGAAGGTGCCGTCCCAGTCGATAGTCACCGTACCTCGCCGCGGGAAGGGGGCGTCGAGCGTGTAGGCGAGCCAATCACCGTCGGGGTCAACGATATTCGGGGAAACCGTCACCGCGCCCGTCGTCAGATCGGGCGGCCACAGCGTAGGCGCCGCCACGACGACGGGAACGTGGTTGTCGTTGATCCACCTCACCGTCGAATCGAGCGACCGGCCACCACCGTCGTCGGCGATGACCGTGAAGGTGTCGGAGTCGGCGTTGACCCTGGCATCCGGGGTGTAGCGAAACATGCCGTTGCCGAGGTCGGCGACGTCGCCGTCCCGCGGCAGGGTGAACGACAGCGCGAGCGGACGGCGGCCGACCTCGTCGACGGTCGCCTGGTAGGTGACCGCGCCGGTGACGCCGTCGCAGTCGCCGATCTGGTGCACGATCAGCGAAGGGGCCGCGTCGGTCATCGACCCAGAGGTCATGGATCAATCGTCGGCCTTCGTTGCTGGCGAGGAATCGGGCGTTTCCCTACGATCCGACCCTTGCTAGCTGATCAGCCAACCGACATCGCTGCCGGTAAGCCAAGCTATGTCATCGTGTTCGCTGATCAGCGTCGCCGCCGACCGCCTCGCATCGCGTCCAAGGCGTAGGCGCCGGGTCCGGTGAAGACCAGCAGGAAGAAAGCGAAGCAGAACAGGATCGCGGGCAGGCCGCCGTTGCCGCCCATCTCCGGCCCGACGATGGGCCACAACCCGCGCGGCTGGTGCTGCCAGAAAGGCGACTGCCATGTGGCCGGATCAGGGTGGCTGGGACCAGCGGCCATGGGATCAGCGCGGCATCGACGACGCCCGTGGGGACCATCAGCCCTTCAACTGGCAGGGGCAACGTGTCGATCCGTACTTCGACAACGACCGCGGTGCTTGGGGATTCTGGTTCTTTGGCCCTTGGATCCCGTTGTGATCTGAGCGTGTGAACGTTCGCGCGTCCGTGCTGACGCCGCGCTAGCGATAGGTGGCCGGTGGCGATATGCCGCCGGCCCCACCCTCTTTGCCAAACTGCGACTTTGGACTTTGCGGGTCTAGATACTGCGGACGCTCCAAATTTGGCACCGCGGATCATGCCGTCGATCACGTAGATTTCGTCGTCGATCCGTGCAGCGCCGACGCCGAGAAGCCGGCGAGGATGCCGCGCCGGTGTCCTTCGCGATGTAGACGTCTTGATGCAATGCGATGTAACCCCGCCTGAGCGCATGACGCGTAACCACTCCCGCCGCGACTGCTTCACTACCAATGAACGGCCCGTCCATGGCGGAAGTGTGCCGACGCCCACCGACACCTCGCCGCCTGTAACGCGGTGGCGAGAAATCGGCTGAAAACGCGCCATGACGTTACATCCGCCGAGAGTTTCTACCGCGCAGCGATGCAACGAAAGTCATCGACCCACGTCCCGCGTCGAGTTCTATTGCGGCGGTTGGCAGGTGGCTATTGCGCAGTTCTTCAGACCGGCCTGCGCACCTTGCCCCGATTTCACCTCAGAGTCTCGTTCCACGACCTTCGCCACTACCTGGCGTCGCTGCTGATTGCGTCGGCGAACATCAAGACTGTGCAAGCCCGCATGCGGCACGCGTCCGCGCGGACGACTTTGGACACGTACGGCCACTTATGGCCGGATGTGGACGACCTGACATGGTTACACGTCGAAGTACAGCGCGATCTCGTATGGGTGGGGCCGAATCTGCACCGGCAGAATCTCGTTTTCCCGCTTGAACGAGATCCAGGTCTCGATCAGGTCCTCGGTGAAAACCCCGCCCTCGGTGAGGTATTCGTGGTCCTCTTCGAGTCGGTCGATCACCGTCGAGAGCGAGGTCGGCGCCTGCGGAATGCTGGCGGCCTCGTCTGGCGGCAACTCGTAGAGGTCCTTGTCGACCGGAGCCTGCGGCTCCATCTTCTTCTTGATCCCGTCGAGGCCGGCCATCATCATCGCCGCGAACGCCAGGTACGGGTTGCCCGAGCTGTCCGGGCACCGGAACTCCAGCCGCTTGGCCTTCGGGTTGTTGCCCGTGATCGGGATGCGCACACAAGCCGACCGGTTGCGCTGGCTGTACACCAGATTGATCGGGGCCTCGTAGCCGGGCACCAGGCGCTTGTAGGAGTTCACCGTCGGGTTGGTGAACGCCAGCAGCGACGGCGCGTGGTGCAGGATGCCGCCGATGTAGTGGCGAGCGGTGTCCGACAGCCCGGCGTAGCCCGACTCGTCGTGGAATAGCGGGCTGCCGTCCTTCCAGAGCGACTGGTGGGCGTGCATGCCGGAGCCGTTGTCGCCGAACAGCGGCTTGGGCATGAAGGTCACGGTCTTGCCGGCCTGCCATGCGGTGTTCTTGATGATGTATTTGAACAACACCAAGTCATCGGCCGCGTGCAGCAGGGTATTGAACTTGTAATTGATCTCGGCCTGGCCTGCGGTGCCCACCTCGTGGTGACCGCGCTCAAGGGTGAAGCCGGCGTTCTGCAGGTTGGTGCACATCTGATCGCGCAGGTCGACGTAGTGGTCGTACGGGGCGACGGGGAAGTAGCCGCCCTTGGGGCGAACCTTGTAGCCGCGGTTGGGGCTGCCGTCGGACTCGAACGGCTCGCCGGTGTTCCACCAGCCGGCCTCGGAGTCGATCTCGTAGAAGGTGCCGTTCATCTTCGAGTCGAAAGACACCGAGTCGAAGATGTAGAACTCGGCCTCGGCGCCGAAGTACGCGGTGTCGGCGATCCCGGTGCTGGTCAGGTAGTTCTCCGCCTTGCGGGCCACATTGCGCGGGTCGCGGGAGTACGCCTCGCGGGTGAACGGGTCGTGCACGAAGAAGTTGAGGTTCAGCGTCTTTGCGGCGCGGAACGGGTCGATGCGGGCGGTCTCGGGGTCGGGCAGCAGCATCATGTCGGACTCGTGGATCGACTGGAAGCCGCGCACCGACGAGCCGTCGAACGCCAGCCCGTCCTCGAACACGCTCTCGTCGAACACCGACGCCGGGATCGAGAAGTGCTGCACGATGCCGGGCAGATCGCAGAAGCGGATGTCGACGTACTCGACTTCTTCGTCCTTGATCAGCTTGATGATGTCGTCGGCCGTCTTGTCTGCCACTGAGGACTCTCCTTATATCTGGTAAACCCGCGGGTTGACGCTATGGACACGATGTTGCACGGCAGTCAACCGCATGTTGCGCCGACGTTACGCAATTCGGCCAGACCTATGCTGAACCCATGCCTTCCAGCTTCGGCTCCTGGCTGTCCGGTCCGCCGCCCGTCGGGCCGCGAGCCACGGACCAGAGACCTAATGATTATCCAGGTCAGCGCCTGGGTCTACCCCAGAGCGGACCGCAGTCGCTGGCGCGGATGGGCAGGCGGATCGGTGCGCTGTTCATCGACTGGCTGATCGCCTACGGTCTGGCCGCGCTGGCCATGACGTTCGGGTGGAACA
>JAOPVX010000295.1 GCA_025965975.1 Mycobacterium sp.
CCCCGTGCGGAGCGGCGTTGTCGCTGGATCAGCGCCGCACCACCGGATCCTTTTGGTTAGCGCAGACCCGCGCAGTCTGGCCGCTGCGCCTGCTGCAGATCCAGTTATCGCTGATCTACCTGGCGACGTTCCAAATCAGGATGAGCGGCCATACATGGCCCCAAGGCACCGCGCTGTCCTACGCGCTTCGGCTCAGCGACATGCTGATTTTACCGACCCCGCACTGGCTGACGACTAACCCGCTATTGATGAATGCGGCGACATGGGGAGCCATGTTGCTGGAGTTGTCGATCGGCATCCTGGTGTGGAATCGACGGTTGCGGCCGTGGGTGCTGGCCGCGGGTGTGGTGTTGCATTCGACGATCATGATCACCATCGCGGTCGGTTTCTTCACCCCCGCCATGTTCGTGCTGTACCTCGCTTTCGTTCCAGCCGACACCGTGCTGCGACTGCCCGGCACGATCAAAGATGTTGGCGCGAAATCGCTTTCGCTTCTCCGACGCCACGGCCACATCGCCCGCATTGGACACGACGGCGTGCGCGAATGCCGGGAAGTCGACTCATCAACCGGGCCGCGAGCACGAGCACCGTCGGAACGGAGCAAAACTGGCGAACCGTGCGCGGACGAAACCGTCGGCACACCGCTGAACACCAATGGGGCTGATCGAGTCGGCGCGCGCATGCAGATCGCGAAGCAACAGCCACCGGCGATCGCCGACGTCGACAGGCACCCGCCGTTGCCCGGCCACAACGGGGCGGTCAGTTTCACCAAGGCGACCTGTTCGCCCCACAACACCCCCGAGGCACAGGAGCGGAGCGCGCACTATCCGCGCCCTGTGACCCGCACGCCAACTGGGATCGACGCACAGAACCACCCCGGCCCGGGCGCAGTCACATCACTGACCCAACCCGGGTCGTCATCACCAACTGCACACAACGAAAACGACCCACCACCGGCGACACTCGGCCCCTGGGCCACCAAACCCGACCGGATACACTCCCGCCTGTACCGCCGATAACCCGACTCTCACTCATGGACCAGTTACTGGGGTCCCGCCACGCGTCGACAGTCCGAATGACGGACCGTACGGTCGACTCTTGAAGATCAAGATGCAGGGTCACCGCGTTACGGTGACGCTGATGAATGATCCCGCCGCTGCCGAGGCTGCCGACGTCGCTGATGCACTCCAAGCGGCGTACTTTCGCAGGTCGCTCTGCGATGAGAGGGCGCATCTTCTCGCCGAGATTTCGAAGCGTCGTGACGACATCGCTACGCGGGCCGAGCGCGGAAGCACTTATGCGAGGCATCGCCTCGGGTCACACCTCAGGAGTGCGGAGGCGCAGGTTCGCACCGAAATCGGAGGTACTACGCGCTAACTGAGGCCGACAGTCGAGATGCTCGTAACTCGTCCCTTTCGAGACGGCGTTCAGTTCTGCTCGGGCCTGGTCGATTTGGTCGTATGCGTACGTCGCGATGGCGGCGGTGGTGATGATGGCTTCGCCTTTGTGGGCCAGTGATTCGTAGGTGTGGTCGCCGAGGACGGGGCGATGTCGCTCAGAGATATTTTCCAGTGAGACACTCCGCCGCCACCTCCGCCTGGCGTTAAATTTCTGCCCGATCCCCCCGTGCTGCCGGTGACATAGCAGGAGTTGACGGCTAGAAGCATCGTCCCGCGTCCAGATAGCACGGCAGAGAAGCAGCGGGGGGCACCGCTCAGATGTTGGCGTTGCCCGCCTTCCACTGCTCCCACGGGATGTTCCAGTCACCAAGCCCGTCCGTTCCTGGCAGCGTGGACCCCACCGTGTTGACCACTTCAACGATGTCCCCGCGTTTGGTGTTGTCGTGGAACCAGACGGCGTTGCTCGGGCTGACGTTGAGGCAGCCATGGCTGGTATTCGTGTAACCCTGGCTGCCGACCGACCACGGCGCGGAGTGCACAAAGATGCCGCTGTAGCTGATTTGCGTCGCCCATTCCACGTCGGTGCGATACCCGTTCGGCGAGTTGACCGGTACGCCGTAGGTCGACGAATCCATGATGATGTGGGTGAACCGCTCGCCGACGAGGTAAACGCCGTTGTCGGTCGGGGTGCTGTTCTTGCCCATCGACGTCGGCATGGTCCTTACGACCTCGCCGTTGCGTCGAACGGTCACGATCTTGGTGTTGTCATCGGCCGTCGCGATGACCTCATCGCCGACGGTGAAGTGCGTGGTGACGTTTTCCTGGCCGAACAAGCCGTCGCCGAGGTCGACGCCGTAGGTGTTGACCGCGACGTCGACGGTCGTGCCCGGCTTCCAGTATTGAGCTGGGCGCCAGCGCACTTCGCGATTGTTCAGCCAGTAGAAGGCGCCATCAACGGGTGGGTTGGTGGTGACCTCGATGGCCTTCTGTGCCGCCAACCGGTTCGGGATGTTCTCGTCGAAGCGGACCTCGACGGGCTGACCCACGCCGACGACCTCGCCGTCGTTGGGCAGCATGTAGGGCATCGTGAGGTTCTCCGGCGAATGCGTCTGGAACGTCATCTGCTGGCTCGCGACACCCCCGAGGCCAAGCGACTGCGCGCTCAGCGTGTAGCGCTTGTTGTAGCCAAGCGGCTCGGTCGTGGACCACGTCAACCCGTCGGGGCTGAGCTGTCCGGCGACGGGGGTGCCGTCTTCGTTGACTACGGTCACGGCGCCCAGCACACCGTCTTCGGCGCTGACCGTCACGGGCGACTCGACGCTCACGCCGACGGCACCGTCCTTGACAGACGCCGTGAGCTTTGGCACAAGCAGATCCCCGTAGGGCGTGCCCTTATCGGTGATGACCTGTGGCCTCGGGGGGGCTGGGGTGCTGTTGCAGGCGGACAGTCCAAGCACGATGGCGGGAACCAGGGCGACCACCATCAACCAGGCACGTTTTCGACGCGCACGGGTCACCGGTCGGACCAGCCACATTCTTTGCTCCACCTCGCAACCGTGACCCACAAATCGACGATTCGTGGCGATAGTCTAGGGGTAACTTCGGCCGGGGGCGCGACCACTGCGTCGCTCCCCGGCGGCGGCGGTTGCTCGGGATTTCACCACGTGCCGCAGGGCCTGTTATTGTCGCACACGCAGCGCCGTTAGCTCAGTTGGTAGAGCAGCTGACTCTTAATCAGCGGGTCCGGGGTTCGAAACCCTGACGGCGCACTTCAACCGCTATTTTTGCAGTTGGAGCGTCCCGGCGCTCCACTTATGCGCCGTTTATAGCGTCATCGAGCAGGTCAGCGACCTGTATGTGAGTTTTGCCGCGTGCCATGTATACGTCTTGCGTCATCGACACCTTGGAATGCCCGAGATGGTCAGCCCCGACACGCGCGGATAGGCCCCGGTCGTCAATGAGCGTCGCGAGTGTTTTGCGGAAGCTGTGTGTG
>JAOPVX010000298.1 GCA_025965975.1 Mycobacterium sp.
ACTCAGCTCCTTGTGCAAGTCGATGAGGATTCGGAGGAGGTTAACGTCCAAAACCTTTGGCAGCAGGTCACGTTTGGCGTGCAGGTAGGTGACCGCAGCTTGCAGTTGATTGCGTTCCGTGCCTCCCGTCGGCCGACTGTCTCCGCAGGCGTCGGCGACCGCGTTGTGCATATGGACGAAGCCGGCCACGATTTCGGCAGCCGTGTCCGACGCCCACTCTGCGGGGTGGCCGAACTCGCGGATCTTGGGGCCGCGAAGATCTCGTCGATGAGAAGGCTTGTCGAGGTCGCTGACAAGCCGCCAGTAACACACGAGATCCCGTGTGAAGGAATGCGAATCGACAGGGTCGAGCATCCCCACCTTAGCCGGATGGCTGACCGGCTCGCCGCCTCCGACGAGCCGGTCCAGGCCGCGGTCGCGCCGTTGCCTCACGGCGAATTCACCGCGGTTGATAGCGTCCGCAGCGGGGTTACCCAGCAGCCCCCCAGCGGCGGCGGTGATGGCGTCAAGCGAGGTATCGTCGGTCATTAGTCCTCACCAGTGGCTAAGCGGGACAAGGCGTCTGCTACTTCTGCGTCGCGGCCCTTTGCGATCGTTTGATAGACGAGCGACGCCTGCACCGTTCGGTGGCCTAACCGTCCCATCGTTTCCACGAGGTTGCCGACGCGTGCAGTGCTGGTGCCCGCGAAATGCCTCAGATCGTGGATGGTCGGGTGATGTTCAATCTCGATGGCTTCAAGCGCTGGGGTGAAATATGAGTCGCGGAAAACCTTGTCACGTAGGTGACATCCGCCGCGCTCCGGCGGAAAAAGAAGTGCCTTAGGTGATTTCGCAACGTTAGTCTTGAGGTGGTGTTTCAGAGCTTCGCGGATATGAGGGGGCACAACGACTTTGCGACCCTCACCCGATTTCGGGGTGCTCACAATGCACTTCTTGTCCCGGTGAACGACCGCACGCTCAATGGTGATTACGGAGCAATCCTTACTGCAATCCATGCGTCGAAGCTCCGTTGTCTCGCCGAAGCGGGTACCCAGCCACGCCGAGACGAGGATGAGAGCCTTGAACCGTTCGGGCTTGATCGTGTCAGCGAGCCGTCCGACCTCGGCCACATCAAGGATTATCGGCTGGCGCTTGCGGGTGGACTTCGCCGCACCCTTGAGCTGTGCCGGGTTGGCGGGGATATGCCCATCGGTGACGGCGGTCGCCAGCATCGCGTGCAACAAGCCGTACGCGTGGGCGCGGTAGGTGGGTTTGTCAGGGAGGGTGCTGGCGTGCCAGAGACGTACCGCCTCGGGGGTGATGTTGCGCAGCGGGATCTTGCCCAGCGTCGCTTGCTTGATGTGCTCGTTAAAAATCTTGGTGTAATGGCTCTTTGTTCGTGGCTTGAGCGGCTCGCCACCCTTGGTCCGTTGTTCTATCCACGTCGGCCCATACTCTGCCAACGTGATGCCCTTCACCCTCCGCTCGGCGGCACGCTGCGCCGGGGGAGTCCACTCGCCGCGTTCGATGCGGCGGCGTTCGTCGGCCAGCCAGTACTCGGCGTCCATCTTCGCGGAGAACGTGTGAAGCGCGTTGTGCCGTGCCAGGTTGGGGTCGTTTGGGTCGGGGTACGACGCTTGAAAGCGCCCGGAGGGCAACGGGCGAATCTTTCCCCACCCTCGGCGACCCTTCTTCCCGACCATTCCAGCAGCACCTTTCTGTGCCTTCTGCGTGCCTTATAGGTGCCAGAGCGCGGCATCTTGTGGCAGTTGCTGGCATGAGTGTACAGTACGAGTCGCAGCAGGTAACAGGGCCATTTTGACTGGTATCGGCTGTGCGGTGAACCAATGGAAGCGGCTAATTCGAGTCCAGCCGGGGGAGCACACATATACGCGGGTCAGACCACAGCATTCTCGCCGGCGATGCGCCGGGGAGCAACACCGTCGGCAAGCACGTCCGGTCTGGAAAGGAAACGGTGAACGGCTCCCTCGGCGAGACGCTCCGCCGATCCGCTGCGCCTTTCCGGCGCCACCGATTTGCTGGCAGATAATCGCAGGTCAGTGGGCCTAATCGTGCTATGATGAACACCTACTAAGTAGGAAAAATGAATAGTCGTCTCGACAATTTTTGGTATTCAATACAGCATCCGCTGGGACCGTCGCGGGAACTGGGCTCATACGCAAACCATCAGGAGAGCGTGGAGCAACTTATTCGGGAGATGAACGCAAGAGTCCTTCCGATTAAATCGGGGCTGGAACCTCGCCTGCCGGACAACCGATCCGCTCCCGCCCGCTAGTCATCTCCAGGGACACGTTCGCCTCCGTCGGCCGTCATCGTGCTTGGGTGGCGGCCCGACATCACGTCCTAGTTCGGCGGCTGGGTGGCGGCGGCCCGCGCCGGCGAGGGGGTCACCGGCGCGGGCCTGCCCTTGGGTAGGCGATTCTTCACTTACGAGCAGCGGTGCCAGGTAACGCAGCCTGACCCACCCGGGTCATTGACCGCTACCAGCGCCAGGGCCAGCCCCAGCCGCGGTCATAGCCGCCATAGCCGCCATAGCCGCCGCGATAATCGCCGCCATAGCCGCGATCGCCTCCGCCATAGCCGCCGCGATAATCGCCGCCGCCGTGACCGCCGCCTCCGTGACCGCCGCCGCCATGATCGGCCGGGACAACATGCCCGGCCACGGCCGTCGGCGCGGTGGCGATCACTGCCGGCTGAGCCGTGGTGGGATCGGCCATGGCCGTCGGTGCGGAGGCGATCGCTGCCGCGGCAGCGATCGCCCCCAACAGCGGTGTGATGTAGTTTCTGATTCGCATGGTTGCACTCCTTCGATGGCCCAATTCTGGACTCATTCCAGAGCTGGACTCACGTCCCAGAATTGCCCTCCGGCGAACCAATGTCGTTACGGCTGACGCCCATCAATGCTCCCCCGCCAGCTGGAATCTGGGCCCACCTGGCAACAGCAAGGGCGCTCCTTCGGGTGATTTCAGATTGGTAGCGGCACAATGGATCTCACCGCCATTTCGTACCGGCTACCTGCACCGGAAGCGACCATCGCCCGTCTGACAGTATGTAGCTCCCTCGGCCCGCCACCTAGATCCCCACGGATGGCGGGCCGACTGCTAGCGCCGCTCGTCACTCGCGGGGAACCTTTACTTCTTGAAGGCGTTACCTTTTCGCCGGCGTCTTTCAGGTTGGAAACTTCGCCTGGTCGCCCTGCCCTTAGTTTCGGTGTCTCTGTGGCCGGTGGCCTTGCCGACGGCTTACTTGGCTTTGCCGCCGGATCTGCCCGAGCGGCTACAGCACCTTGTAGACGCGGTAGTCGACGTGATCGGGCGAGAGCAAGTTGTAGCCGATCGTGACGACTGTGCTGATCCAGCCATATCGCTCGTCGGAGGTCTCGAACTTGGGGGTTGTGCGGGCGTATGTCTCGCCGAACGGGAGTCGCTCCCCGGCTGCCAGCCGTCGGAGCCCGTCGGGCGGCAGCTGGATCAGGCCGCCCGCGGTGAAACTGATCAACGCGTTATCGTCGGTTCTGATCGTCACCCGCGCCTCGACGCGGCCGATTCCGTCGCTGCCGGTAAGCAGCCAGTCGCCCCCGCCGGGGAGGATCTCACCGGCGATATTCGGGCCCTCGATCCTGCCACCCTTGGCGATGAAGACCGTCCGGTTACCAACGGGCGTGGGCACGCGTTGCGCGGGCTCCAGTTCGACGCTCAGATCCGCCAGGTGCTCCACCGGTAGCTCGGTGAGTATCGGCAGCTCATCAAGAGACTTTGCGTTGGCCGGCGTGGAATTCGTCATAAATTAGGGTCGATCAGCTGTGCAGGTGCCCTCGGTTTAAGGAGGGCACGGTACTCTGCCCGCGTCACACGGCCACTAGTTCAGGCCGGCAAGCGGCGCAAAGGTCCGGACGGACCGTCGGATAGCCGCACGCGGGGCAGACGGCTGTAGTCACCTGGTTCGTTTCGAACAACACGGCCAGGTTGTCACTCACCGCATCGTCGCTGCCACGTCTCCCGTTCACGATGCAGGATGTACCCATTGCCGTGGCAAAGCAACCGTCGCCGTAGCCCTAGAGCAAAGAATGGCCGCCGTAGGCTTTAGTCGTGTTGGGCCAACTCGTACAGACGACCGACGGGAAGTGGATCACCCACCCGCCTTCACGCTGCCCGCGGGTTATCTAGCCCCTTGAGCGGGTGATCGGCTGCCGATGGCCCTTTTCCCGCCAATTCTTGTCAGCAGTTTGGCCCGGGAGCGCTTGCCTGAAGTGTCGCCTGTCGGTGGCTTCGTCGAGATCCGCGAGATGTCGTCGAGGGTCTGAATTTCCGTGTCGGAATCTCAAGGACAACGTCGGTGCCGTATCGGGTTCGAGACGGCGGTGAGACTGCTCGGTGCCGAAGCTTGCCGCATGGGGCAGGGACTTGTGTGTTTCGATCGCTCCCCTCAACGGCGACATGACCGGAGATTTGTTCGGAGCCCGACGGCCCGAAAACGAGCCGGGAAGGATCCGAGCGCACTCGGCGTTGACGTCTGTTAGGTCAGCTAGCCAACCACGGCCACGGCTGCCAATTGAAGGAGCGCCATGCGGATTCGACTGAAGCACATCACAACGCTGTTGGTGGCGGGAGCTGCCGCGACAGCGATTGCCGCCGCACCGACGGCGGTGGCTGCTCCCGCTTCTGCTCAGCCGGCCGGGATCGCCGCCGCACCGATGGACCGTGGTGACGGCGGTGACGGTGGTGACCGAGGCGGCTGGCAAGGTGGTGACAACGGTGGCTGGGGCGGCTGGCAAGGTGGTGACAACCGCGGCTGGGGCGGCGGTGACCAAGGCGGCTGGCAAGGTGGTGACAACGGCGGCTGGCCGTGGTGGCTGCCGCACTGGGGTTGACCGGGAGGCGACCAGCAGTAGTGGCAGGTAAAGCCCCACTTCGTGACGACGCCTTTGGTGACGGCGGGGCTGTGCGTCTCGGTGCGGGCACACTTATCGGCGGCTGACCAGGAGCGGAACCGGCCGCTGACGATGCCGGCGATAGGTCGCCTGGCGACACCGCATCCGGAGCGTTCCTGGATGCAGTCGAGCCTGTTTGCGTGCTGTCCGGGCTCTTCGCGACGCCGGTGCGCGGGTCCGGTGTCGCCGACGAGTCCGCCGATGACGAGCTGCCCGTTGCCGTAGTCGACGACGAACCAGACGAACCAGACGAACCAGACGAAGCAGTAGCAATGCTCGACCGACCGCTGTTGTCCGTGGAGGAAGAAGTCAACGTACCAGCCGAGCCCGAAGGCGAAGAGCTCGACGACGAGCTGGAGTCCAATGGCTGCGCTATGCGACTCCCGGCATGGTCGCTACTGCGGTTCCCACCCCGAGCACGACGGCTAACGCCCCGACCCGGCCGACATAACTGACGTAACCCATGATGGCTCCTTGCCGGATCGGGGTTCCCAGCGCCAAAAATTTACGCAACCGACGACCGGTAAGGCTGAAACGATAGAACACCGCCGATGAGGCTCGGTGACCTGGTTAGCGATGACGAATGAATACGTCATCGAATCTGCCTGCGCCGGAACGCTGCTCGAACTGAAGCCCAATGGTTGACCGCCAGCATCGGGTTGTCGGCCAATGCACACTTACTTGCGGTTGCAATGGCATTGGTTTGTTTGTGCTGATCGCGCCAATCGCCAACGCGCCGACGCCGATAATCGATTCGGCGACGAAAGATCTGACTGATGCTGGAGCGCCGCATTGCGACTCCCCAGACCGGCCACGCCTTCGCGGCCGAAGTATTGGACGCACAAACAAAAGGGGGATCGAAATGTCAGCGCAAGACAACAAGGACATCATCCAGAAGGGCTATGCAGCCTTCTCCGCGGGCGACCTCGAAACGGTGATGAGTCTGTTCGACGACGACGTCGAATGGGTGCAGCCGGGCGAGAGCGCGGTCAGCGGGACTTTCCACGGCAAGGCCGAACTGATGGAGCACCTCGGGCGACTCGCAGAGAAGTCGCTGATGGTCAAGCTGGACCGTCTCATCGCCGACGGCGATACGGTCGTTGCCCTCACCGAGGTGACGGTCGGTGGCGAGACCGGCCGAGACGCCGACGTGTTCACCCTGCGCGACGGCAAGACCGTTCACGTACAGGTCCACGGTGACACGTCGTTGCTGGAGCGCACGTACGGCAAAAAGCAGCTCGCCACTGGATAACCGCATCCGGGCACCGACAAGGCCGAAAGCAACGCCCGTAAGCTCCAGCCATGCGACCTTCCCGGTTGATCGCGGTCGTGCTGTCCATGGGCCTGATCGCAGCGGGGTGCGGGTGGAGGCCGCCTGGGTCACCGCCGACCAGCTCGGCCACCTGCACCCAGGCCGACGGCCCGAGCGCAGATACCGTCGCCGCTGAGATCGCCAAGCTGCCCGCGGCGCAGTGGAGCGAGATCGTCAGCGGGCACACCGCCGACTGCAGTCTGCACTGGGTCGTCGTCGGCGCCGGCGACGCGTCCGACAGCCCGGGACAGGTGTTGTTCTTCGACCGCAAGTCGCCGATCGGCATACCGACCCCCGACCCCCGGCCCTACATCACCGTCACGGCCATCGGCAATGACACCGCGGCGGTGCAGTACCAGTGGCGTCAGGGCCAAGAGCCGGCGTGCTGCCCGACCGGCATCGGCACCGTGCGGTTCAAGATCGAGCACGGCAAGCTCAAGGCGCTCGACCCGATCCCGAACGGTTAGGTCACACGCCGCGGACGCTGCCGCCGTCGATGACGTACTCGGCGCCGGTGATGTACGCGGCGCGGTCAGAGACGAGAAACGCGACCAGCTCGCCGACGTCGGCGGGGCGGCCAGGCGCGCCAAGCGGGATGCCGCCGATCGATGCCATGATCTGTGTGCGGGCCTCGTCGACGCTGATGTTCTTGATCTGTCCGATCTCTACCGCCATCCGATACGCCGACTCCGTTTCAATGTACCCGGGGCAGACGGCGTTGACGCGAATCCCTTTGGGCGCCAACTCGTTCGACAACGCCTTGCTGTAGTTGGTCAATGCGGCCTTGGCCGCCGCGTACGGGATGGAGTTGGGCAGCGGCGCGCGGCGCTGGATCGACGTGATGTGCACCAAAGCCCCCGAACCGCGTGTGATCATTCCTGGGATAATCGCCCGGTCGAGCCGGACAGCCGCCAACAGGTTCGCGTCCAAAGCCGACTGCCAGTCCTCGTCGGTGAGCGCAGCAGCGCCGCCCTCATACTGACCGGACCCTCCGACGTTGTGCACCAGGATGTCGATGCTTCCCAGACGGTCAAGCGCCTCGGCGCCAAGTGCGGCGACGCCGTCTGCGGTGCTGACATCAGCGGAAATAACGTCGCGAGACTCCCCGTCAGGCACGGACCGCGCCGCGACCAGCACCTTGGCGCCGCCGGCGCGCAGCCGGTCGGCGATGCCCTTGCCGATGCCGCGGGTACCGCCCGTGATCAGCGCGGACCGGCCGGAGAATTCGTCAGCTTCAACCATTCGGCAAGTCTGGCACCCACTACCGACAGATACCGGCGCCTATTCGTCGGGGATCTTCTCCGGGTGCAGCATCTCGGCGTAGCGCAGCTGCTCGGGGATCCCGAAACCGTCGACAAGCGCCTCGGCGTACGGCCGCAGGCTGCGGCAGCGTTCGTTGATGCCGCGGGTGACGGCCTTGGACCGCTCGGTCGACAGGAAGCGGTGCTCGACGAACCAGCCCTTGTCGTCCTCGATCACCGACAGCGCGTACAGGTCGCACACCATCCCAAGGATCTTGCGCGCCTCGTCGTCCTCGCAGGAGTCGATGCCGGCGACGAACGCCTCAAGGATGATCCGGTCGATGTGCACCGCAGCGGCGTGCAGCACGTGGTCCTGCACCGAGTTGAACGCGTCGAACGGCGACATCTCCTTCGACTTGCTCTGCAGCCGGCGGGCAACGGTGGAGACCATGTACTCCTCGCGGTCCTCGAACATCTTGAGCTGGGTACCGCGGTTGAAGAGGCTGCCCTCTTCCTCGTTGTCCTGGCGGGTATCGAGGATCGTCTGGATGATCGTCTCGGCCGCAGTGCGTTTCAGCACCCGTTCGCCGGCGAAGTTGGCGGCGAACCGCACCCACTCCACCGGGCTCATGCCCTTGATGTCGTCGGCGTAGGCGGTGAGCAGTTCCTTGGCCACGAGTTGCATCAGCACGTGGTTGTCGCCCTCGAACGTAGTGAACACGTCGGTGTCGGCCCTGAGGGCGATCAACCTGTTCTCGGCGAGATAGCCTGCCCCACCACAGGCTTCGCGCGCCTCCTGGATCGCGCGAGTCGCGTGCCAGGTGTTGGCCGCTTTCAGCCCGGCGGCGCGCGACTCCAGCTCCCGCTGTTCCTCGGGATCGGGGTCGTCGGCCGTCTGCAGGTCGTGGGTCTTGGCGACCAGTTCGTTCTGCGCGAACTGCAGCGCGTAGGACCGCGCGATGAGCGGGAACAACCGGCGTTGGTGCACCAGGTAGTCCATCAGCAGCACCTCGCGCTCGTCCTCGGGCGCCTTGAACTGCCTGCGCTGTAACGCATATCGGGTCGCGATGTCCAGCGCCACGCGGGCCGCCGCGCCTGCGCTGCCGCCGACCGTGACCCGGCCGCGGATCAGTGTGCCCAGCATGGTGAAGAACCGGCGGCCCGGGTTCTCGATCGGCGACGAGTAGGTGCCGTCCTCGGCGACGTCGGCGTACTTGTTGAGCAGGTTCTCGCGCGGAACGCGGACGTGGTCGAACCGGATGCGGCCGTTGTCAACGCCTGGCAGGCCGCCCTTGTAATGGCAGTCCGAGGTGGTCACGCCCGGCAGGTCGGTGCCGCCGTCGTCGCGAATCGGCACCACCAAGCAGTGCACGCCGTGGCCCTCTCCGTCGGGCGTGAGCAGCTGCGCGAATACCGCTGCGACGGTGGCGGTTTGGGCCGCGCCGCCGATGTAGTCCTTGCGCGCGGTACGAGTGGGGGAGTCGATGACGAACTCCTGGGTCGCCGCGTCGTAGGTCGCGGTGGTTTCGAGTGCTTGTACGTCGCTGCCGTGGCCAGTCTCTGTCATAGCAAAGCAGCCAAGCAGGTCAAGGTTGATGATCCGCGGCACGTACGCCTTGTGGTGACGCTCGGTGCCAAGGTTTTCGATGGCACCGCCGAACAGGCCCCACTGCACACCGGCCTTCACCATGAGCGACAGGTCGGACATCGCCAGCATCTCGATCTGGGTGATCGCCGCGCCGACGTCACCGTTGCCGCCGTGCTCCTTCTTGAAACCGTCCTCGGCGGCCCCGTGGGCGGCCATGATCTTCAGCTGCTCGGCCACCTTGGTGCGGGCGATGACGGTGTTCGGGGTGTAGTGCGGGCGGAAGACCTCGCTGGTGAGTTCTGTCCGCATCCTGTTCTTCACGTCGCGCCAACGGCCGTCAAGCGTGTTGCGTAGGTGCTCCGCAGGGGTGGTCATACCCCGACGTTAGCCCGCCGCGCCGGTGCGCAAACTGTGATGTGGCAGACCCAGGCAATCCTGAGTAGAACCGGACAAACCGCCTGGCGTTGAATCGACGAATGACCGAGTCACAGTCGAGCGCCGCGACACCGCAGCCGTGGCGGCCGCATGAGTTCGATCATCGACACGGCGACGTCAGCGGCGGCTGGTTACGCGCCGCGACGTTCGGCGCGATGGACGGCCTCGTCAGCAACACCGCGCTGATCGCGGGCGTTGGCGCGGTAGCCGATGCGCACACAGTGGTGATCAGCGGCTGCGCCGGCCTGGTGGCAGGCGCGTTCTCAATGGCGTTGGGCGAGTTTGCATCGGTGACGACGGCCAACGAGCAGATCGAGTCCGAGGTGCGCGTAGAGCAGCGTGCGTTCCGCTTGCATCCGCAGGCCGAGAAGGCCGAACTCGTCGACATGCTCGTCACCATGGGCTTGACGGAGGAGACCGCAGCCAAGGCCAGTGACGAGATCCACCGCGATGAGGACCGCGCGCTGAACTTTCATCTGTCCCAGGAACTCGGTGTCGATCCGGACGAGAAGCCGTCGCCCTACGTGGCGGCCGGGTCCAGCTTCGCGATGTTCGCGATCGGCGCGATCGTCCCGCTGATCCCGTATCTGCTCGGCTTCCGGTCACTGTGGCTGGGCCTGCTGTTCGGCGGCGTCGGGCTGTTGATCGCCGGGGCAGTGGCGGCGCGGTTCACCAGGAAGCCACTGTGGTGGGCGTCCTTGCGGCAGTTGCTGTTCGGGACGGTGGCGATCGCCGCGACGTATGTCGTCGGCACTCTGATCGGAACTGTGGTCTGACGTCAGCTGTCGCCGGTGGACCCCAACCTGTCCGACGGCAGACAGCCCCGTTCGTCAGAGCAGAAAACAGCCGAGGTAGTCGACGCTGGCGCGTGACATCTCGGTCAGCATGACCTTGTCGCCCGCCGGGTTGTTGCGGTAAGCGAGGTCGAGCCCCTTGTCGAGCATGCCGATGAAGACCTGCGTGACGATTCCCAACGGGACATCCGGCGCATCGGGCCGGGTCTCGGTGATGCTGGCCGCAAGGTAGGCGGCGATGGCGTCGTCGTGCAGCCGGTTCGCCTGAAGCATGCGGCCGGAGAAGTCCGCGGAGAACCACAGTGATCGGAATCCCGGTGAGCGGTCGAAGAAGTCGATCACGATGTCGATTCCGGCGACCACCCTGTCACGCCATTCCAGGCCGGCCAGGCTGAAACCCACTTCTTCCCAGCGCCGGTCCAGGTCTAGCAACCCGGTGGCAACGATCTCTTCGAGCAGCGCCTGGCGGTCGTCGAAGAAGTTGTAGAGCCAGCCGATGGAGACCTCTGCACGCGCCGCGACGGCGGTGGTGGTAACGGCCTCGGCGCCGCTTTCGTCGAGGAGCGCCGCGGTGGCGCGCAGGACACGGTCCATCTTGTCCTGGCTGCGGGATTGAGCGGCCGAACGGCGGGCGCCAACCTGAGCCATCACCGGAATCATCAATTGAGAAAGGGACGTCGGCGCAGTTACGTGCCCTTTACTGATCGGCAGCGACTCAGAAACCTGAGACTGATTCACTTTCACTTCGCTGACTCCGCCTCACCGCCGAGGCTCCTCCCGGGCCTGCTCGCACGGGCTCACCCTACCCTGCACCAACTCATGATCGGAGTTCGTCCATGGCCGACTATCACCTGCCCCCAACCGCCACGCCAGCAGAAGTCAGCGCGGCGATCCGCGCCAACGGCTTCGTCATCGTCGACAACCTTGTCTCGAACGAGCTCATGGACCGGGTGGCTGAGGAGCTCGAGGAGCACATCGACCTCACGCCCCCTGGCAACGATGACTTCGTCGGCCGGTTGACCCGGCGGACCGGCTCACTGATCCCGCGCTCGTCCGCCAGCCGCGAGCTCATCACCAACCCGCTGGTGCTCGACACCTGTGCGGACATGCTGTCCAAGGCAACGGTTTACCAGCTGCACCTCACCCAGGTGATCTCGGTCTTTCCGGGTGAGACCGACCAGCCCCTGCACCGTGACGAGCTGGCTTGGGACTTCTTTCCCTTCCCGCTCGACTACGACGTGCAGTGCAACACCATGTGGGCGATGACGGACTTCACCGTCGAAAACGGTGCAACCCGGCTGGTGCCGGGAAGTCACTTCACCGAAGGCAAGCAGACCTACCCCGATGAGGCCGTCGTGCGCGCCGAAATGGAACGTGGCTCGGTCTTCTTCTATTCGGGCAAGATCTACCACGGCGCCGCTGCCAACAAGTCGGACAAGGTGCGCCAGGGCATCAACATCACCTACTGCGTCGGCTGGGTCCGTCAGGAGGAGAACCAGTACCTGTCGACGCCGATCGAGGTGGCCCGCACACTCGACGACGATCTGCTCAAGCTGATGGGTTACCAGCTGGGTGGACTGGCGATGGGATACATCCGCGACTTCGAAGACCCGATGGTCGCCATCCGCGATGACATGCCCAAGCAGCAGTACGACTTTGCGTCGCTGACGAAGAAGACCGACCACCTCAACTCGGAGTTGATGGACATGTTCCACGAGGACATGGTCAACGCCGAAACTCCTGCTGCCGCGGGGGGTGTGGCGTGATATCCCGCAACAACCCCGACGTGGGATATATGGACGATTCGACGTTCGCGCTGCTGGGATTCAGTCAGGTGGTGCGCGCCGACGGCACGGTCTACTACTCCGGAATCGCCCCGTTCACCGGTGCGCCACCGGAATTCACGGTCATCGGCGTCGGATCGATGGACGAGCAAGTGCTGTTCTGCCTGGACATCCTCGACCGGTGCCTCGAATCCGAGAGTCAGACGTTGGAGAACCTCGTCGCGGTCGCGGTCTACGCGACCGACATGCCTGCCCTGATGGCAACCGCCGAAATCTTTGCCAAACGATTCGGCGCCGCACCCCCGGCAAGCACCTGGGTGGGAGTCACCGAACTCGCCCACCCCGACCAACTCGTCGAGATCACCGCAACGGCGGTGGACCTGAACCCTAAAGACTCAAAGTGACTGCGATTCCTGATATTTCCGACACCGCCGCTGCTGCGACGGAGTCCTCCGGAGAGGTGCTCGGTGCGCTCCTCTTGATTCCGGCATTCTTCACCGGGGCGGGAATTCCGGCCTTTAGCTTCGCTTCTGCGCTCAGCTACCCGCTGAGCCTGGCCGGCCCGATCGTCGGCGCCTGGTACCTGATCGGCATCGGCGTGATGGTCGACCTGCTCGCCCGCCGCCGGTCCAGCCTGCAACGGCTCTCGGAGTCCGTCGATGACGAGCCGACGCCGGCGCCTGGCCCGAAGCACGCGGCCGCCCTGGCCGTCGAAGGCGGGTGATCAGCTGTCGCTGCCGACGGTGATCGCCGTCGCCTGCCCGGTGATTTCGTCGAGCTCGGACTCCTCGACGTCTTCAAGGTCCAAGCCGACCAGATGCGACCGGGTGGCGAAAAGCACACCCGCGCCAAGCAGCACAGCGGCGGCGCCGACCCAGAACGGCAGGTGCACGCTGATCTGCTCGCCGAGCACACCGGCCAGCCACGGGGCCAGCGCGGCGCCGGAAAACCGCACGAAGCTGTAGGCCGCCGAGGCCACGCCGCGTTCGACCGGCGCCGCCTTCATGACGGTCTCGGTGATCAGCGTGTTGTTGATGCCGATGAACAGACCCGCGACCACCACACAAGTCGCCAACACTGCCCTGTTGTCGGTGCCAACGGCCATCACCGCCAGCGTCGCCGTCATCGCCAGCAGATTGACCAGCAGGGTCGGCACGGTGCCGAACCGGCGCTGCAACCGGGGCGCGACGACCACAGAGGTGAAGGCCAGTGCAATCCCCCAGCCGAAGAAGATCAGCCCGATCTGATGGGCGCTCATGTCGAGCGGGAACGGTGTGAAGGCCAACAGCGTGAAGAAGCCAAAGTTGTACAACAGCGCGGTGATTGCGACGCCGAGCAGGCCGCGGTGGCGCAGCGCGCGGAACGGGTCGGCCAGCGTGGTGGCATGCTCGGCGCGCGGTGTGGACGGCAGCAGGAATGCGGTGACGATGAGCGCGAACGCCATCAACGCCGACACCCCGAAGAACGGTCCCCGCCATGAGATCGAGCCAAGGACGCCGCCGACGAGTGGGCCGACCGCGATGCCAAGGCCCAGTGCCGCCTCATAGAGGATGATCGCCTGGGCCACCGATCCACGCGCCGAGCTGACGATGGTGGCCAGTGCCGTGGCGATGAACAATGCGTTGCCCAGGCCCCAGAGTGCCCGCCAGCCAACGATTTCGGCCACGGTGTCGGACATGCCGGCCAGGCCCGCACCGGCGATGATGATCAAAAGGCCGAGCAGCAGCGTGCGTTTGGCGCCGATCCGGCTGGCCATCACGCCGGTGATGAGCATGGCCACGCCCATCACCGCCATATAGCTGGTGAACAACAGCGACACCTGCGATGGGGACGCGTTGAGATTGTCGGCGATCGGCTTCAGGATGGGGTCGACGAGACCGATGCCCATGAACGCGACGACGGACGCGAAAGCAACGGCCCAAACGGCCTTGGGTTGGCGCCACATGCGGTCGGCTACTCCTCTTCTGTTGTCATTTGGTGGGGGCGGGAGCGGCCGCGACCTCGAGAAGTCGGCGCAGCACACGCACGGCGTCGGTGAGCGTCTCCCGGTCCGCGGCATCAAGCCGCTCCAGATACGGGTCGATGGCCGCGCCGCGGTCGACGCGTACTTGCCGCAGGGTGTCGACGCCTTTCGGCGTGATGCGGATCAGCACCGCCCGCGCATCGTGGGGATCGACGGTGCGCGATACCAGGGCCGCGTCTTCGAGCCGGCGGACCTGGATGGTCATCGTCGGCTGTGAGGAGTGGTCGAGCGCGGCGAGGTCGGATATCCGGGCCGCGCCTTGGTCCTCGATCGTGGACAGCAGCCGCGCTTGGGCGTATCCGAGCGGCATGCGGACCCGTTGCGTGGCCAGTCGATTGATCCGGGCCACCACGGACAGCAGGTCGGCTCCGAGCGTCGGGGTCATGATCCCAATGATTACATAGGTTTACTATGCGTATCAACGTAATCGTCCGTGTAACCGCTCACAGCGTGGTGGGGAGGGGTCTCCCGTGGCGGCTGGCAGAATCGAGAAATGACCGCGACCGAGCCGAGCCCCGCGAGACGGGCGAGCTCGCTTGAACCGGTCGAGCTCGCGCAGGCCTCGGTGATGGCGGCGCTGTGCGCGGCCACCGCGATCGTCGCCGTCATCGTTCCGTTCGCTGCGGGCGTGTCGTTGCTCGGCACCGTGCCGATGGGCCTGCTCGCGTACCGGTACCGGTTTCGAGTGCTGATCGCCGCGACCGTCGCCGGCTGCGTCATCGCATTTCTGATCGCGGGCACGGGTGGATTCATGACCGTCATCAACTGCGCATATATAGGCGGTCTTACCGGCATCGTCAAGCGCCGAGGCCGTGGCAAACCGACGGTATTCGGTGCGGCGCTCGTCGCAGGCGCCCTGTTCGGCCTCGCCACGGTGGCGGCCCTGGCGGTCCTGGCGCGGCTGCGGCACCTGATGTTCGATGCAATGACGGCCAACATCAACGGGCTGGCCGCCGTGATCGCCCGCATCCCCGACATGGAGTCCGTCGCCCATCGGCTCAAGCATGACTTCGCGACCGCGCTGGATTACTGGCCGTACCTGTTCTTCGGCACGTCGGTGCTGTCCATCGTCATCGTCACCCTCATCGGCTGGTGGGCGTTGTCGCGGGTGATGGGCCGACTGCTCGGGATTCCCGACGTGCACAAGCTGCATTCGTCGACCGACACCGAACCGATCGCCCCGGTGCCGGCTCGGCTGCGCGACGTCCGATTCAGCTACCCCAAGACCGACCACGAGGCCCTCGGCCCGGTGTCGCTGAGCGTGGAACCCGGTGAGCACCTCGCCGTGACCGGCGCCAACGGCTCAGGCAAGACCACGTTGATGCTGATGCTCGCGGGCCGTGAACCCAGTTCCGGGACCATCGAAAGGCCCGGCGCCGTCGGGCTCGGCAAGCTCGGCGGCACCGCGGTGATCATGCAGCACCCGGAGAGCCAGGTGCTGGGCACCCGCGTCGCAGACGATGTGGTGTGGGGGCTGCCACCAGGCAAGACCACCGACGTGCACCAGCTGCTCACCGAGGTCGGCCTCGACGGCCTTGCCGAGCGTGACACCGGCGGCCTGTCCGGCGGCGAACTGCAGCGCCTCGCGGTGGCGGCGGCGTTGGCGCGTGAACCGTCGCTGCTGATCGCCGACGAGGTCACCAGCATGGTCGACCAGGACGGGCGCGACGCGCTGATGTCGGTTCTGTCCGGGCTGACTCGGCGCCACCGCATGTCGCTGGTGCACATCACCCATTACAACAACGAGGCCGACGCCGCCGACCGCGCCATCAACCTGACCGGAAACGGTGGCGCCGCCGACAACACCGAGATGGTGGAGACGGCCGCCGCCCCCGCCGCCACGGTGCCGATGGGGCACCACTCCGACGCGCCGGTGCTCGAACTCAGCGGTGTTGGACACGAATATGCCAGTGGAACACCGTGGGCGACGACAGCTCTGCGCGACATCAACTTTGCCGTCCATGAGGGCGACGGTGTGCTGATCCACGGGCTGAACGGGTCGGGCAAGTCGACGCTGGCCTGGATCATGGCGGGCCTGACGGTGCCGACCGCGGGCAGCTGTCTGCTCGACGGCGCGCCGGTGTTTGATCAGGTTGGCGCGGTGGCGATCTCGTTCCAGGCGGCCAGGCTGCAGCTGATGCGCAGCCGCGTCGACCTGGAAGTCGCCTCGGCAGCCAGCTTTTCGGCTCGTGACCACGACCGCGTGGTGGCGGCGTTGGCCACCGTTGGACTGGATCCTGCGCTGTCGAAGCGACGCATCGATCAGCTCAGCGGCGGCCAGATGCGCCGCGTAGTGCTCGCGGGACTGCTGGCTCGCTCACCGCGCGCAGTCATCCTCGATGAGCCGCTGGCCGGTCTGGACGCGGCGAGCCAGCGCGGCCTGCTGCGCCTGCTGGAAGACCTGCGGCACCGCGCAGGTCTGACGGTCGTGGTGATCTCCCACGACTTTTCGGGCCTGGAGGAGCTGTGCCCGCGCACGCTGCACTTGCACGACGGCGCATTGGCCGCGGCGCCGACGACGGCGGCGGGAGGCATGTCGTGACGGCCCCCGCCGCTACCCGGCAGCGCAAGCCGGTGGTGCTGTTGCGGCCGGTGCCGGGCAACAGCGTCATCCACCGGCTGTGGGCCGGAACGAAACTCATCGTGGTGGCGGGCATTGGGGTGCTGTTGACGTTCTACCCGGGTTGGGTGCCGATCGGCTTGGTGGCCGCTCTGTGCCTCACTACTGCGTGGCTGGCGCACGTTCCGCGTGGCGCACTGCCGTCGATTCCACGGTGGCTGTGGATCGCGCTCTTCCTTGGCGGTCTCACCGCAACATTCGGCGGCGGCAGCCCGGTCATCGACCTGGGTTCGGTCGAGGTCGGCCTCGGTGGGCTGTTCAACTTCCTGCGCATCAGCGCGGTGTCGATCGTGCTGCTCCTGCTCGGCGCGCTGGTGTCGTGGACCACCAGCGTCGCCGAAATCGCGCCTGCTGTGGCTACATTGGGCCGCCCGCTGCGGCCGTTGCGGATACCGGTCGACGACTGGGCGGTGGCGCTGGCGTTGGCATTGCGGGCTTTCCCGATGCTGATCGACGAGTTCCGTGTGCTCTACGCGGCCCGCAGGCTGCGACCGAAACAGGTGCCAACCACTCGACGGGCGCGCAGGCGGCGGTGGGCGCTGGAGATCATCGATCTAATCGCCGCAGCCATCACCGTCGCGCTGCGGCGGGCCGACGAAATGGGTGATGCGATCACCGCCCGCGGCGGCGGCGGTCAAATCTCCGCGGCGCCGTCGCGGCCGAAATGGGCCGACTGGGTTGCGCTTTCGATTGTGATCCTGGTGTGTGGCGTCGCGCTGGCGCTGGAACTGACGGTGCTTCCCACCAGCTAGCCGGACGCGGCGGCGCTTTCGCGTTGACTCTGCGCGCAGGGCTTCGTCCACTCCTTGAATTCAAGCTCGCGCTTTTGCGCCCTGGACGCAGAACCGATGCGGGACGTCAGCGCTGTGCGGCGGAGTTCGCCGCCAGCTGGGCGTCGGCGAGGCCGGTCGGTACGTCGCTGCGGCCCAGAAACATCTCGTCGAAGTACGGCTTGAGGGCATCGAACCCGGCGGCGAACCCCGCACCGCCGGGCGCCGGGATGCGCGGGCCGTTGAGAACCTTGAAGAACGGGCTGACGTCGACACCGCGCGACGCCCAGTATTTGTGGTAGACAGGCTGGGCCGCGAGCACGGCGGGGATGGCGGCGCCACGGGCGCCGAGATATTCGTTACCGCGGCGACTGGCCATCCATGCGAGCACCTGCCGCACCGCGTCCGGATGTTTCGTGGCCGAATTACCGGCGGCGGCAATGCCGTTCGTGACGCTGACACGGCCCTTCGGTCCGGCGGGCAGCATGGCCACACCCCACCGGAACGGCGCCTGGTCGGCGACGGCGGCCAGGTTGTAGGTGCCGGACTGGAACAGCGCCATCCGGCCCTGCAGGAACTGATTGCGGGAGAAGTCGCCGTTGTCGTTGGTATCCGACGCGGGTGGCGCGACGTGATCGGTGTTGATCAGCCGCACCAGGTATTCGAACGCCTCGGCCGACTGTGGGTTGTCGAACGCAAATCGGTCGCCGACGGAGAACACCCCGCCGGCGGACCCAATGTAGTTGAGGTAGATGCCCTGCAGGTCGTTGGCCGCGTTGTAGCCCCATTGGCGGATCCGCGTTGGGTCGAATCCCGGTGCGCCCGCGGCGCGACCGTCGGCGTCGAGGGTCAGCCGTGCCAGCAGCGGCCGCAGTGTGTCGTCGCCGTCGAGTGACCAGCGCAGTGAAAGCAGCTCGCGGAGGTCGACACCCGCGGCATCCAGCAGGTCGGCGTTGAAGTACAGCGCGATGCCAGCGTCGGTCAGCTGCGGCACCGCCCACAGCACGCCGTTGCGGGTGAACTGGTTGACCACCGAGCGCTCCCATGCGGCCAACGCGTCGGTGCCCAGTGTCTCTGCGATGTTCGTCAGCCTGCCGCTGTCGGCGTAACCGGTGAAGTAGGCGTTGGACAGCCAGAAGATGTCGTCGGCGCCGCCGCCGGCGACGTCGGTGCGCAGCGTGTCGAAGTAACTCGAGTACGCGACGACATTGACCCGCACCTCGATGTCCGGGTGTTCGCGGGTGAACTCGGCGAACGACTCCCGATACGACGCCGCGACCTTCTCGTCCCACAACCGCACCCTCACCACGGTCCGGCCACTGGGTTCACCGGATCGACCGAGCAGCATTGCTGCGACGAGCAGGACGGCCATGGTGGTGGCGACAGCCACCGCGACGATGGTGGAAACGCGTGGCCGGAAACTCATTTCAGCCCCGTCACCACGATCGAGCGGACGATGTGACGGCCCAGCGCCACGAACAACACGATCAGCGGCACGATCGCCACCGTCGTCGCCGCCATCACCAGCGTCCACTGCGCGTTATAGCGCGACTGCAACCCCGCGGTCGCCACGGTCAGCACCTGCCACTTGCTTCCGCTGGTGATGACCAGCGGCCACATGAAGTTGTTCCACTGCGACACCACGGTGATCAACGCCAACGTTACAAGGATCGGCCGGCTGGCCGGCATCACCACATGGACGATGACGTCCAGCGTGTTGGCGCCGTCGACACGGGCGGCGTTGATCAGGTCGGCCGGGATGGTGCGAAAGTATTCCCGCAGCAGGAAGATCGCATAGGGCGAGCCGAACATAAACGGCAACACCAACGCCCAGAACGTGTTGCGCAGACCGACCTCGGCCATCATCAGATAGAGCGGCACAACCGTCACCGTGGCCGGCACCATCAGCGTGGCGATGTAGACCAAGAACAGCACGTCTCGGCCTGGAAATTTCAGCCGTGCAAACGCATACGCCGCCAGCACCGAGAAGGTCAACTGCCCGATAAGGATGACCGCAGCCATCAACGCCGTCACAATCAGCGCTCGACCGAACCCGGCGTCGGCGAGTCCGGTGTAGTTCTGCAAGGTCGGCGGGCTCGGCAGCGACAGTGACGACTCGGTGTTGAACTGCCTCGCCGAGGTGAACGACGTCAGCAATCCCAATGTGAACGGCGCCAACGTGATCAGCGCCCCGATCGTCAGCCCGGGATAGATCATGGCGCCGGAGATGACCCGGTTAGGTGATGTCATAGGTGACCCGCCGCCGGAAGTACAGGTGCTGGACGATCGTCACACCGACCAGCAGCACGAACAGCACCGCCGCCATCACCGCCGCGCGGCCCATCGCCGCGGCGCCGAACGCCTCGGCGTAGATCCGGTGTGCCACCAGGTCGGTGCGGCCCTGCGGCCCACCGCGCGTCAACGCGTACACGGTGTCGAAGACCTGGGCCGCGCTGATGATCCCGGTGACCGTCACGAAGAACAGCGTCGGCCTCAGCATCGGCAGTGTGATGCGCCGGAACCGCTGCCACGCCGTCGCGCCGTCGGTGCGGGCCGCGTTGTGGATGTCCTCCGGGATGGCGAGAATGCCGGCAAGAAAGAACAGCGTCACGTAGCCGACGTTGGTCCATACGACGACGGCGGACACCACGGGCAGCGCGAGCCCCGGATCGGTGAGCCACTCGATGCGGTGGCCGAGCAGGGTGCTCATCGCGCCGTCGGTGGGCGCGAGGATCCACCGCCACAGCACGGCGATCGCCAACGGCGCGCAGATCCAGGGCAGCACATATAGCGTGCGGAAGAACCCGGTGCCGGGCAGCCCGCGGGCCAGCATCGCGGCGGCGATCAGGCCAAGCACGGTTTGCACGGGCACCACGATGGCGATGAACGCCAGGGTCACCACCAGCGAGGTCGCGAATGATCGGTCGGTGAGCACCGATTGCCAATTGTCCAGTCCGACATACCGAATCGGGCCAAGCAGATCCCAGCGATGCAGGCTCAGCCAGAACACGACGAGCATCGGCAACAACAGGAAGGTGACCACGCCGAACAGGCTGGGCGCGAGCAACGCGTACCCAAGCGCGATAGACCGGACACGGTTGGCGGCCATCGAGCCATTAAAGCCGGACCGGCGGCCCGCCACTACGGTAGTGGCGTGAGTGCGCCCCGCCGAGTCGATGCCGACTTCCTCGAGTTGCCGCGACATCAGCTGGCCGACGCTGCATTGTCCGCGGCCCTGGCAGGCGGGGCCAGCTACGCCGACCTGCGCATTCACGGGGTCACGTCGGATATCGTGCAGCTGCGGGACGGCGAGCTGGAAACTGCGGTCGTCAACCGCGAGATCGGCCTGGCGGTGCGGGTCATCGTCGACGGCACATGGGGCTTCGCCTCGCACGCCGAGCTGGACCCAGATGTCGCGGCCGAGACCGCGCGGCGGGCGGTGCAAGTGGCGACGACGCTGGCGCCGCTGAACGCAGAGCACATCGAGCTGGCCGCCGAGCCGGTCTACTCCGATGTCAGCTGGGTGTCGGACTACCGGGTCGATCCGTTCGCCGTCGCGGCCGCCGACAAGATCGCGGTGCTGGGTGAGTACTCAGGGCGGCTGCTGGCGGCCGATGGCGTCGACCACGTGTCTGCCGGGCTGCATACGGCAAAGGAGCAGACGTTCTACGCCGACACATTCGGCTCGTCGATCACGCAGCAGCGGGTGCGGGTGTTGCCGACGTTGGAGGCGATCACAGTCGACGCCGCGGCGGGCACGTTCGACACGATGCGCACGCTGGGGCCGCCGACGGCGCGGGGCTGGGAGTACGTCGCAGGCGACGACGTGTGGAACTGGACCGACGAGCTGGCGCAGCTGCCGTCGCTGCTCGCCGAGAAGGCCAAGGCGCCAAGCGTGACGGCGCGGCCGACCGACCTGGTGATCGACCCATCCAACCTCTGGCTGACCATTCACGAATCGATCGGCCACGCCACCGAATACGACCGCGCGATCGGCTACGAGGCCGCCTATGCGGGCACGTCGTTCGCCACTCCGGACAAACTCGGCACCATGCGCTACGGCTCACCGGTGATGAACGTGACCGCTGACCGAACCGTCGAATACGGTTTGGCCACTGTGGGGTTCGACGACGAGGGCGTCCGAGCGCAAAGCTGGGACCTGGTCCGCGACGGCACCTTCGTCGGATATCAGCTGGATCGGGTGTTCGCCCCGCGGCTGGGCGTGGCGCGGTCTAACGGCTGTTCGTACGCCGACTCGCCGCACCATGTGCCGATCCAGCGGATGGCCAACGTGTCGCTGCAGCCGGGCGCAGAGGACCTTCGGACGGACGATCTGATCGCCCGCGTCGAGGACGGCATCTACATCGTCGGCGACAAATCGTGGTCAATCGACATGCAGCGCTATAACTTTCAGTTCACCGGACAGCGGTTCTTCCGGATCCGCGACGGCCGCCTGGACGGCCAGCTGCGCGACGTCGCGTATCAGGCGACCACCACGGACTTCTGGGGTGCGCTGGAAGCCGTTGGCGGACCCTCGACCTGGCGCCTCGGCGGTGCGTTCAACTGCGGCAAGGCGCAGCCGGGCCAGGTCGCCGCGGTCAGTCATGGCTGCCCGTCGGCGCTGTTCCGCGGCATCAATGTGCTCAATACCCGCACCGAGGCGGGGCGGTAATCGATGATCGGCGCCCAGCAGGTCGTCGACACCGCGTTGGCCGAGGCCGCCCGGCTGGGTAAGACCGATGAGACGATCGTGCTGGTCGCCGATCGCGCCGACGCGGCGCTGCGCTGGGCGGGCAATTCGATGACCACCAACGGTGAGTCGGTGAGCCGGCACACCACGGTGATATCGATTGTGCGCCAAGGGGACACGGCGCATGTTGGGTCGGTGCGCTCCAGCGACGTGGACCCGGCGGTGATCGCGGACTTGGTCGCGGCATCGCAGCAGACCGCGCTGTCCGCGCCCGCGGCAAGCGACAGTGCTCCGCAGCTGCCGGGCATCGCCGCGCCCGCCGACTGGGATGAGCCGGTGCCGGGTACCGGTGCGCAGGTCTTTTCGGGACTGACAGGTGGCCTGGCGCAGGGGTTTCGGGGCGCGGATCAGCTGTACGGGTATGCCAGGCATGTGGTGGAGACGACGTTCGTGGCCACGTCGAACGGGTTGCGGCGCCGGTACACGCAGCCAACGGGCTCGGTGGAGATCAACGCCAAACGCGACGGCGCCAGCGCGTGGGCGGGTGTCAGCACGCCCGACTTCGTTGACGTGCCAATCGATTCGCTGCTCGAGCAGCTGTCGACGCGGCTGGGCTGGGCGCGGCGGACCATCGAGCTGCCCGCCGGACGCTACGAGACGATCATGCCGCCGTCGACGGTGGCGGACATGATGATCTACCTGGCGTGGACGATGGACGGCCGGGGCGCGCAGGAGGGCCGCACGGCGTTGTCGGCTCCCGGTGGCGGGAGCCGGGTGGGGGAGAAGCTCACCGATCTGCCGCTGACGCTGTACTCCGACCCCGCGGCACAGGGGTTGGCGTGCACACCGTTTGTCGCGGCGCCGAGTTCGTCGGAGCGGATGGCGGTGTTCGACAACGGCATGGACATCGCGAGGGTGGATTGGATCCGCGACGGCACCATCAACGCGCTGGCGTATCCGCGAGCGGCGGCGGAGGAGTTCGATGCGCCGGTTGCGGTGCCCGCCGACAACCTGCTGATGACGGGCGGTTCGGCGAGCCTGGCGGACATGATCGCGCGCACCGAGCGGGGCCTGCTGCTCACCACGCTGTGGTACATCCGCGAAGTCGACCCGACGGTGCTGCTGCTGACGGGATTGACCCGCGACGGTGTGTATGTGGTGGAGGACGGCGAGGTGACCGCGGCCGTCAATAACTTCCGGTTCAACGAAAGCCCGCTGGACCTGCTGCGGCGCGCCACCGAAGCGGGTGCGAGCGAGGTGACGCTGCCGCGGGAGTGGGGTGACTGGGCGACGCGGGCGGCGATGCCGTCGCTGCGGATACCGGACTTTCACATGTCATCGGTGAGTCAGGCGCAATAATCCAGTTGTGACTGAGGAACGAGTGGCCGACAGGCTGGCCGGTTTGGTCGCGATGTCCTCGGGCGACGGTCGTCTCGACACGCTGATCCGGCTGACGTGCGGCAGCGCGCTGTCGCTTCCCCCGTTGCCGACGGAGGTCGACCTGCTCGACGAGCACACCGTGGGCGAGTCGGTGGTGGCGGCTTTCGCCGAACAGTTCGCGATCGACGTTTCGGGGATCGGGGCCAACCAACGCAAACTGCTGCTTGCTACGTTGGGCGACAATGCCTTTCGCGCTGTCACGGCGATCTTCATCGCGGATTTCGTGCCCCGGGTGTTGGCGGGGTTCAACGCGCTCGCTCTTGGTGAACCCGGCAACGGCGGCGAGGTGGTGTGGGACCACGAGACCGATCCGACGAAGGCGCTGCTGAAGGGCTTCGTGCCCGCGGTTGCGCGTCTGCGTGCGATCGACCCGGTGACGACGGAGGTCGTCCGCCTCCGCGGAGCGGTGCAGCACAATTGCCGGTTGTGCAAGTCGCGGCGCGAGGGGAATGCGCTGGACGCCGGCGGCTCGGAGTCGTTGTATGCCGAGATCGAGCACTACGAGACGTCGGATCACCTGTCGGACCGTCAGAAGGCGGCTCTTCGATATGTCGACGCGCTGATCTGGTCGCCATCCCGCATCGGTCCGGAGGTCGCGGCAGACGTGCGCACACACTTCTCCGAGGAGGCCGCGCTCGAGCTCACGCTGGACGTGATGCGCAACGCGTGCAACAAGATCATGGTGTCGCTGGGAGCCGACGCGCCGCGGGTCGAGGAGGGCACCGAGTGGTTTCGGGTCGACGCCGCGGGGAAGACAGTCTTCGCGAGCTAGGAGTCAGCTAGGAGTCGAAGGAAGACCACGTTCTTCTCGATGGCATTGCGGCCAATGCGGAGCTGGTTGGCGAGGAAGTCGGGGTCGCTGTAACCGGCTGCCAGCCCGCACAGAATCATTCAGCTCCTCAGGGATGTTCAGCTGTTCGTGCACGATCTCCGGGTAGCCCGCGATCGCCAGGTGGACGCAGGTGCCCAGTCCGCGTGCGGTGAGGGCCAGGACCAATGTCTGCAGGAACATGCCAACGCCGAGGCTGTCGACGTAGTGGAGGTCGCGATGCATGCAAACGATCCCGGCCAGCGGCGCGCCGAAAGAACTCCCAGTTGCGCAGTTTTGCGATCCTCCGGCCCTCGACATCGTCGCGAGCGATCCCCATCGACCCGTAGACCTCAGCGCCGACGTCGAGGCGATAGTGCTCGAAAGCCTCTGGCAACGGCGGCACGCGGGAAGGTTTTGATCCGGCCACGTCGAGCAGTGCGGCGACGAGACGGTCCCTCGCCGGGCCGGACACGAGCACCAGGTGCCAGGGCTGAACGTTCGAGTTCGATGGCGCGCGGGTGGCCAATTCGAGTGCTTCGCCGACGAGCTCGCGGGGCACCGGCTTGTGGGTCGAGCGACGCCCGTTGATGGCCTGCTCGAGATCGAACATCGATCGCTCCTTACCGACCGCATCTGGAGCGTATGCGACGATGGGTGCCGCGAAACTGTGTGCGGGGCGGTAGCTCAGTTGGTTAGAGCCGCGGACTCATAATCCGTTGGTCGCGGGTTCGAGTCCCGCCCGCCCCACCAAGTAAGGCCTGGTCAGAGGTGGTACAGCCACGCCGGGTCGCCTGCCTAGGGCTGCTCACCCCGGCGTCACCCCGGCGCTTGGGCGGAGCGAGCCACGTAGGCAGCCGCGCTAGCTGGATAGGGCGGAAAAGCGTCTGCCGCAGCCGAGGCACAAGCGACCGATACAGAAGCTGCCGCGTGGCATCGGTCATGCGACAGGGCAAGCCTAGGCAGGGGAATCCCGGTTTGGTGAAAGCTGCAACGTGGTGAGCAAGCCGCTAGGCGATTACGAACCATTTCGCAGGTGGCATGTCAGCCGCCGGTGCTAGCGGCGGGCGCGGCGAACAGTGAGACGTGTTCGTTTACCCAGTCCTTGACCGAGCGGGGGGCGTGGCCGGTGAGGTCGTAGACGGTGGAGGAGGGGACCGCGTAGACGTTGTCTCGGGTGATGTCGTCGACCCCCAGTAACACATCGACGAGAAGTGCCGGTAGTCCGGCAGATTCAAGCACTGTGCGCTGCTGGGCTTCGGTTCGGGCGTGGTACTCGACGTGGGTCCCGAGCGCTGCGGAAATGTACCCGGCGACTTCGTCCATCGTCAGGGCCGCGGGTCCGGAGATGTCATAAGTCTTGCCAGCGTGACGGTGGGGGTCGTCGGTGAGGATGACTGCGAAGACCTCCGCCACGTCGCGGGTGTCGATCAGGGCGACCCGGCCCGCACCTCCAAGACCACCCCACGCGCCAGAACTCACAGAGTTGGAGGCGAGTTTCAGCATGGTGTCGGTGAAGGTCGTGGGACGCACCACCGTTGACGCGACTCCTGTGCTGGCGAGGTAGGCGTCGATCTCGGTGTGCCACCGTACGACGTTGGCGGGGTGGGCGCCACCGGCGCCGCCGACCGACAGATTTACCAGATACGGCACGTCCGCGCCGATTGCGGCGTCGATGAGGGCGATCTCGTCACGGACCTGACGGTCGGTGGTCCCATAGCTCAAATAGGCCTTGTCGGAGCCGGCGAACCCCGACCGCAACGTGGTGGCGTCATCGAAGTCGACGCCCACGATCTCGAGTTTGGCGTCACCGAATGCGGTCGCAGCGGCCTCGGGGTCGCGGGTAAGGACCCGAACCTGCTCGCCGTCACGTACAAGCGCTTGCGTCAGTGTCTTACCGACAAGTCCGGTTCCGCCGGCCAGCGTGATCATGTTGAACCTTTCTTCCGAAGAGCATTCCGTTCCAAATGCGACAGTAATGTTACTAAGACACTCATGTCAATGATGAGGCTTCGGGATTGCTAGGCCCCATTCGGTCGGTGTGCGCGCTACGTCGTCCTACTGAATCCATAGGTCGCGGTCAGTGTTCCTCCACCTTCTAGTTTGAGTGTTTAATCGGCGGCTCGCACCGTCAATTAAGACGGGCTGGGTGGAGCTGGTGGGCGCCAACAACAACTGACATCGACGTATGTGATATCGATACAGTCATGTCGTGTTGTTAGGCCATCGGGTTATGATGGCGGCATGGGTTGGCCAGCCACTGACAGACACGGGCTGGCGGCTGCGCCGGCCGGGCTGGGTTTCGTCCAAGATTTCCTCAACACCCATCCCACCCATCCCGCTCCGTCCGCCAAGCCTGAACCCGCGGCCGACCTGCTCGCCGACCTTGACAGCGCACGGCGCTGGCTCGACGGGGCTCTACAGAGTTGGTCGCAAGAAACGGGCGTGCCCCAAAGCCGTGTGCTGCTTACCGAAGCCGACCTGGACAAGCTTCGTTGCCTGCGGGCCGATCTGGCGAGCTTGCTGCGCCCGGCCGATCGGCCTCGCGACGTCACACTGCTGCCGTCAGCATCCGTTTCGGTGCGGGTGGGAGCCGACGGTGCGGCGGTGCTGGAGCCGCGCGGCGACGGAAGCCGTCGGGTCAGCGCCATCGTGCTGATCGAGACCTTTACCTCCCAACGCTTGGACAACTGGCGCCGACTGAAACTGTGCCGCAACGACCGGTGCGCGGTGTCGTTCTATGACCGCTCCCGCAACAACAGTGCGGTGTACCACGACTCCCGTGAATGCGGCAATGCCATCTACCTCCGCGCCTCGCGAGCGCGAAAACGACAGGGCGCACTCAACACCAATGAACATCCAATTGACGCCGAAAAGCCTTGACGTTCAAGCTTTCACCGCCATAGACGTCCCGTCCCTGCGTGTCTGGTCCGGTTGAAGACTGCGACTTAAGGCTCAGCGAGCTGGGTTTGCAATCCAAGTCGCTACGATCCCCATCCATTTTTACCTCGCGATTTCGGCGACTGGAGCCCGGACGGCCTCGAGTTGCAGACGAACTTCGCCACGGCAGTACCGCTCTCGTCGGGACTGTCCTCCTGGATGAAAAGGATTCCGCTGACGTAGGCCATCCGTGCCCCGTCGACATCGCGATGTTGCAGTTGTCCGTCCGGTTTTGCCCCGACCATGAAAAACGTCGCCTAGCTTCGAGATCCGGCGAGCAGCGACACGAGCGGACTTCGCCACAGTCGTCAGCGGTCGAGTCGATGGTGCGCGCCTAACAGGGTTGGTCCCGTTTCAGCCGCGTTGACCTTCGTTGCGGAGGATGGTGTAGGCCACCATCATCGAGTCCACGTGGGCCCGCACCTCGACGATGATGTCCCCCTCAAAGCGGCACACCCAGCAATAGTCATTGGCGAAGTCCGCTCCCTCCTTGGTCGTCGAGGTGGAATGCATCTCGACGATCGTCGTGTCACCGTCGACGTAGAGGTGGGTGACCTCCAGCTTTACCCCGCCCGGGACGGCCTGTCCGGCCAAGCGGCTGAACGTCGCTTCAATGAACTCGGCCTTACTGTGGTAGCGCCCGGCCAGGGGGTGAGTCCCTTCGACGGTCCAGTCGACGTCATCTGCGACCCGGTCCCAGAACTGCGGCTGGCTAGCGGGATCCTGGAGCTTGGCGAACAAGGCGATCCGATCATCTCGTATCGTGGTCATGATTCGTTTCCTCTGATCGTGAGCCACGCGCTGACTTCCAACGCTATTCAGCGAACGTTAGGTGGCCGCGGCCAGCCGCGGTCTCGCCGGCCTGGGCGAGCGCGTGCCAGTCGGTCATGCGCAGGATTTGACCGGTCGCGCCCCAGAAGCCCTCAGACTGCTCTCGGAGCATGCACCAGACGCGCTGGGTGTGTGCCTCGATGTCGGTCACGCCCTCGGCGGTGAGCACCAGCTCGGTCACCTCACGCACCAATGCATTACGGCGCTGCTCGTTGAGTGGGCCGGTAATACCCGGCAAGCCCTGCGGCACGGTCAGAAAGACCCGGTAGATGGGCAGCTCGGCGGGCTTGCCGCCGACGTTGACGGCCCCACTGGGCAGCTCGTGCACGAAGACCCACGCCATCGCGCGGGTGGCCGGATTGTCGGCAACCCCCTCCCAATGCAACACGGTGGTCGTCAGGTCCTCGACCAGGGTGGTCAGGGCCGAGCGTTGTAGGGCGCCGGCAGGCAAGGTGAGATCGATCATCGGCATGGTGGCTCCTTCATTGAGTGCGCATCTTCGGTGCCTTCGTATTCCAAGTTAGGGCATATGCCCCTTGTTGTAAAGGGGGCATATGCACTAAGATTAGGGATCGACGTGAACAGGGGAAAAGTGAGGACGATCGTGCCCAGTCGCTTTGAGGCAGCCAACGAAAGTCCATGCAGCGCAACGGCCATGCGTAAGGCCACCCGCCGTATGACGCAGTTATACGACGACGCCTTGGCGCCGGCTGGACTGCGCTCGACCCAGTACGCGATCCTTGAGGAACTCCACCGGCAGGCTGATGATCCGCCCACTATGGGTGAGTTGGCCGAGACGCTCGTGCTGGACCGGTCAGCCCTTGGGCACAATCTGCGACCACTGGAACGTGACGGTCTCGTCGCGTTGGTGGCCGGCGACGATGATCGGCGCAGACGCCGCGTGGTGCTCACCACAACGGGACACGCCAAGTTCGCGCAGGCTCGGCAAGCTTGGAAATTGGCGCAGGACCGCTTCAACGACGTGTTCGGCGAATCAGCAGCAGCGAAACTCCGGGCCACCTTGCTCCGCATTGCACGCGACGAACGCCTCGCCACGCTAACCGATTGACCGATGAGGACGGCGGCCGCGAATCAGTCGAAGGCGACGTCAGGTCTCGATGCTTTGGCCGGCCAACGGCGATGGATCCCTCCGCCTGGTTCGATCACGTACGTATCGCCGCGGTCGGCGCCGCTAGCGGACCGGGGTCAGCAGCAGATGGGGCCGTGCCAGGGCCGCCGTCACGACGTCGTCATCGGAGGACGGCGCAGGAAGCCCCGAACCCGGCGCGACCAGTGTGTCGCGGGGCGCGGGCGCCGCACCGCACGCGGTGCACCGGCCCAATTCGTCCAGCTGCGCTTCGTCGGCGGCGTGCTGAAACACTCGCCGCGGCCCCTCGGGGGCGTAATACTCATCGCCCCATGCCAACAGTGCGCGCACCGCTGGCCATAAAGCTGTGCCTTTGTCGCTGAGCCGGTACTCGCCGCGCCCGGTGCTCCCCGTCACCCGCTCGACGAGTCCAGCCGCGGTCAGGGATTTGAGTCGCTCCGAGAGGACGGAGCGGGGAGTATTGAGGTGGGAGGCGAAGTCGTCGAAGCGCTGCACGCCGTAGAAGGCGTCGCGAAGGATCAGCAACGTCCACCGCTGGCCGACGACCTCGAGACTGCGCGCCAGCGAGCAGGACTGGTCGGGATAGTCAGACGGCAGTGGCATCACCCGAGTGTAGGCGCAAAGTTCGGTGAATGAACTAAGCGGTGGTATCGTCCGGGGCTAGAGGGTTCAATGAACGAACTTTCGCGTCGCGCGGAGCGGCTACTGCGCGGCGGCCAAACGCAGTTACTTGGAGGCCCGATGACAGGACGAAACGACGGCACGGTTGTCGCGCACACCGCGGCGCGAATAACGGTGCCGCTCAACCAGCCCCTGAGCCAGGCAGTAGCCCGATTCGAGGAACTGGTGCCCGCCGTGGACATCGACGCGTTCCGCCAGTCCCGTTCGTGGGACGAGACGATACTTCTGGCCCGCACCAACGGCCCGCTGGGTCTCATGCGCTTCTGGAAACTCGACTATGCCGCCATCCTGGCCGGGTCGGGCACGCCCGGACGCAGTTTCGGATATCTGATCGGCAACCAGACCATCGCCGAACAGATGATCCGCCACGAACCCGAGGTCGTGCTGTATGCACCGTTGCGGACGGCGATCTACGAGGGCTCTGACGGCCGCGCGTTCTTCGTCATCGACCAACCCAGTGCACTGTTCGGCAGTTTCGGCAACGCCGACATCACCGAAGTCGGCCGTCATCTGGACGCATTGGTCGCCACTCTGCTCGACGCGT
>JAOPVX010000313.1 GCA_025965975.1 Mycobacterium sp.
GTCACCGCGGCACCCTCGGCACCTTCAGGCCCGACGCAGCAATCATTTCGCGCATCACCTCGTTCACACCGCCGCCGAACGTGATCACCAGATTCCGCTTCGTTTGGCTGTCGAGCCACTTCAGCAGGTCGGCGGTGTCCGGTTCGGCCGGGTTGCCGTACTTGCCGACGATCTCTTCGGCCAATCGGCCGACGTACTGAACGCGCTCGGTGCCAAACACTTTGGTCGCCGCGGCGTCGGCGACGTCGATGGTTTCACTCGCCGCGGCAACCTGCCAGTTGAGCAACTCGTTGATCCGCCAGATCGCATGGATCTCACCGAGGGAGCGGCGCACGTCCTCGTGGTCGATCGGCGTCACGCCGTTACCGCCTGGCTTGGACGCCCACGCGTGTATGCGGTCGTAGATGCTGGCGAACCGGCCGGCGGGGCCGAGCATCACCCGCTCGTTGTTCAGCTGGGTGGTGATCAGCCGCCAGCCGCCGTTCTCCTCGCCGACCAGCATGTCCGCGGGAACCCGGACGTCGTTGTAGTACGTGGCGTTGGTGTGGTGTGCGCCGTCGGACAGGATCATCGGCGTCCAGGAGTAGCCGGGGTCCTTCGTGTCGACGATGAGGATCGAGATGCCTTTGTGTTTCACCGCTTCCTGGTCGGTGCGGCATGCCAGCCAGATGTAGTCGGCGTCATGCCCACCGGTGGTGAAGACCTTCTGCCCGTTGACGATGTACTCGTCGCCATGGCGGACCGCGGTGGTGCGCAACGACGCGAGGTCGGTGCCCGCCTCCGGCTCCGTGTACCCGATCGCGAAGTGCAGCTCACCGGCGAGGATTGCGGGCAGGAACTTCTTCTTCTGCGCGTCGGTGCCGTACACCTGCAGGGTCGGCCCGACGGTCTGCAGCGTGACCGCGGGCAGCGGCACATCGGCTCGGTGGGCTTCGTTGACGAAGATCTGCTGCTCGATCGGTCCGTAGCCGAGTCCGCCGAATTCCTTGGGCCAACCGACACCGAGCTTGCCGTCGGAGCCCATCCGCTTGATCACCGCGCGGTAGGCCTTGCCGTGCCGGTCGGCCTCCATCTCGTTGACCTCTTCAGGCGAGATCAGGTTCGAAAAGTACTGCCGCAGTTCGGCTTGCAGTTGCCGTTGCTCGGGGGTCAGTTCGATGAACATTGCGCTCCCACCAGATCGAGGCGATGCGACGGACCGCCCACCAGCCGGGTCAGGTCCTTGATCGTGGAGTAATAGCGGTCCATCGGGTAGGAGATGTCCATACCCATGCCGCCGTGCAGGTGATGACAGATCTGCATTACCGGGGGTGCCTGCGAGGCCAACCAGTAGCCGAGGACGTCGAGATCGTCGTCCGCGTCACGACCCTCCGACAGCCGCCACACGACCGATGTCGCCGCCAAAGTCAATGTGCGCGATGCGATGTAGACCTCGGCAAGCTGTGCGGCCACCGTCTGGAACGTCGAAAGCGGCTTTCCGAACTGATGCCGGTTCGCCACATAATCGGCGGTCAGCCGCAGCGCACCTGCCACCAGTCCGGATGCAAACGCTCCAATCGCGGCCAGCGCCAACTGGTTTACCCGGTGCACCTTGGCACCCTCCAGCACCCCGTCGGCCTCGGCATCGGCGAACGCAACGGTGTACTCGTCGCCGCCATTGGACGTCGGCGTCTTGGTCAACTTCACACCGTCGGCCTTTGGTGACACCACAACGACGGCGCTGTCCGTGGTCACGACGATCCACTCCGCCTGTTCCGCGTAGGGGACCGCGACCTTGGTGCCGTTGAGCTTGTTTCCGCCCGCTGACCGCGATAACACAGTCGAGGGCCGGTCCGGCAGTGGCGCGCCTGGCTCGGCGAGCGCCGCGGTGAGCACCGAACCCTTTGCGACGCCAGCGAGATAACGGTCCTGCTGCGCATCGGAGGCCAGGTCCACCAGCACGGCGGTGCCAAGGCCGAGCGTGGCCAGCGCGGGGCTGATGGTGCCATGCCTGCCGATTTCGGTCAGCGCCGCTGCGATCTCGGACAGTCCGAGGCCGTCACCACCGAGGCGGTCGGGCACCGCAAGCGCCGTCACACCCCCTGCGACCAACGCATCCCAGCTGTTGTCCCGGCCCAGTACCGACGTGACGACGTCGGCGACAGCCTGCTGCTCCGGGTCCGGTGTGAAATCCACTCGAATCCTCCTTGATTCGTTGTGCGGCTCGAGTGGGCCCTAGTGTGCGACCGGGCACTCACCTGTGTAGTCCACCTGCCAGTGCTTGATGCCGTTGAGCCACCCCGACCGTAGCCGCTCCGGCTCGGAGACCGGCTTGAGATTCGGCGTGTGGTCGGCGACCGCGTTGAAGATCAGGTTGATGGTCATTCTGGCCAGGTTGGCACCGATGCAATAGTGCGCGCCGGTACCGCCGAAACCGACGTGCGGGTTCGGGTTGCGCAGGATGTTGAAGGTGTGGGGGTCCCCGAAGACTTCTTCGTCGAAATTGGCCGAGCGGTAGGACATCACGAGCCGCTGACCCTTCTTGATCTGTACGCCCGCCAACTCGGTGTCCTCGTGGGCGGTGCGCTGGAACGCCGACACCGGAGTGGCCCATCGGACGATCTCGTCGGCGGCCGTCTCGGGGCGTTCCTTCTTGTAGAGCTCCCACTGGTCGGGATTGTCGGCGAACGCGATCATCCCGTGGGTGATCGAGTTACGCGTGGTCTCGTTGCCCGCCACCGCCAGCATGATGACGAAGAACCCGAACTCGTCGTCGGAGAGCTTCTCGCCGTCGATGTCGGCCTGGATCAGGGTCGTGACGATGTCGTCGGTGGGGTTCTTGCCCCGCTCGTCCGCCATCGCCATCGCGTACATGATCAGTTCCATGGACGACACCGCGGGGTCGACGTCGGCGAATTCGGGATCGTCGGCGCCGGTCATCTCGTTGGACCACCGAAACAGCTTGTCGCGGTCGTCCTGCGGGACGCCGAGCAGCCCCGCAATGGCCTGAAGCGGGAGCTCGCACGATACTTGCTCGACGAAGTCGCCGGAGCCTTCGGCCGCGGCGGTCTTGGCGATGTTCTGGGCGCGCTGCGCGAGCTCGTCCTGCAGCCGTCCGACCGCGCGCGGGGTGAACCCACGGGAGATGATCTTGCGCAGCCGCGTGTGGTGCGGCGCGTCCATGTTGAGCATCACGTTGCGCTGCAGTTCGATGTTCTCGAACGTCATCTCCTTCGGCCAGACCGGGATCGCACCGTTCTGCCAGCTGGAGAAGGCGTCGCTGCGGCGTGACACCTCTTTGACGTCGGCATGCTTGGAGACAACCCAGTAGCCCTTGTCGCCGAATCCGCCGGTTCCGCCTGGCACGTCGACCCAGTGGATCGGCTCGGACTTGCGCAACTCGGCGAGCTCCGCCACGGGCAGAGCGGCGTGGTTGATGTCCGGATCCAGGAAGTCGAAGTCAGCCGGAATATTGGGGGTTGGCATAGATGTGCACTCCTCGATTGCAACGTGTTCTAGTGCCAGTAAAACATGCCTCCACCGCAGATAAAAGGCAGGTCGACATCCTCGCTTGTCAGAGTAATGAAACGTGTTCTAGCCTGGCTGGATGGGTAACCCTGTCATCGTTGAAGCCACCCGCAGCCCAATCGGCAAGCGGAACGGATGGTTGTCTGGCCTGCATTCGACCGAGCTCCTCGGCGCCGTGCAGAAGGCATTGGTAGGGAAGGCCGGCATCGATGCCGGCGAGGTTGAGCAGGTCATCGGTGGCTGCGTCACGCAATACGGTGAGCAGTCCAACAACATCAGCCGGGTCGCGTGGCTGGTCGCCGGATTGCCGGAACACGTCGGCGCGATGACGGTCGACTGCCAGTGCGGCAGCGGCCAGCAGGCCAACGGGTTGATCGCCGGCCTCATCGCCGCCGGCGCTATCGACATCGGCATCGCCTGCGGCATCGAGGCGATGAGCCGCGTCGGTCTGGGCGCCAACGCCGGTCCCGACCGCAACATCCTCCGACCCGCGTCGTGGGACATCGACCTACCCGACCAGTTCACCGCCGCGGAGCGGATCGCCAAGCGCCGCGGCATCACCCGCGAGGAGATCGACCGGCTCGGCTTCGACTCGCAGCGCAAGGCCAAGCAGGCGTGGGCCGAGGGCAGGTTCGACCGCGAGATCAGCCCGATCGAGGCACCCGTGCTCGACGAGCAGAAGCAGCCAACGAGCGAGCGCGCCCCTGTCACCCGCGACCAGGGACTTCGGGATACCACGCTGGAAGGCCTTTCGGCGCTGAAGCCGGTGATCGAGGGCGGCATCCACACGGCGGGTACCTCGTCGCAGATCTCCGACGGCGCCGCCGCGGTGCTGTGGATGGACGAGGACAAGGCCAAGGCGCTTGGACTGCGGCCGCGGGCACGGATCATCAGCCAGGCGCTGGTCGGCGCGGAGCCGTACTACCACCTCGACGGTCCGGTCCAGTCGACGGCGAAGGTCTTGGAGAAGGCAGGCATGAAGATGGGCGACATCGACCTCGTCGAGATCAACGAGGCCTTCGCATCCGTCGTGCTGTCATGGGCGCGCGTGCACGAGCCCGACATGGCGCGGGTAAACGTGAACGGCGGCGCGATCGCCCTTGGTCACCCCGTCGGCAGCACCGGCAGCCGGCTGATCACCACCGCGCTTCACGAGTTGGAGCGCACCGATCAGAGCACGGCGCTGATCACGATGTGTGCCGGCGGCGCGCTGTCCACCGGCACGATCATCGAGCGGATCTAGTGCCTGCCTCCGACGCCGAACGGATTGCGGCCGCGCAGGCCTACGTCGACGCGCTGGTCAGCCACGATGCCGACAAGGTGCCGTTCGCGCAAGGCTGCACCCGCATCGAGGTCGGCCTCAAGACCGGATTTTCGGGAGATCACTTGCGCCGCAGCCTGAATCGCGGGCCGCAGTACCGGATCATCCAGTCCACGACGGTGCCGGAGTTCACCGTCGACGGCGACACGATCCTGGCGCGGTTCGACCTGGTGACCAAGCCGTCGCTCGCCGGCTGGCGGGTCGGCGCCCACATCGACGAGACGTTCATCATCCCTGCCGCGGACGGCCAGATCCATCACATCCGCGCGGGAATTCGCCCCTTCCTTACCAAGTCGTAGCGCCCGCTCTCGGGACTAGGATCGAGCCATGGCAACGTCTCGCCCACGTTTCATGGACACCAAGCCCGCGGACTTCTTCATCAAGTGGATGTCGAAGATCAACACCTTCATGTACCGCCGCAGCGACGGCGAAGGCATTGGCAGCAACTTTCAGGGCATTCCGGTGGCGCTTTTGACCACGACCGGGCGCAAGAGCGGACAGCCCAGGGTCAGCCCGCTCTATTTCCACCGCGACGGCGACACCGTGGTCGTTGCTGCGTCCAAGGGCGGCAGTGACAAGAACCCGACGTGGTATCTGAACCTCAAGGCCAATCCGAAGGTCTCCGTCCAGATCAAGAAGGACGTGCTCGACCGGACGGCCCGTGACGCGACGGACGAGGAACGCGCCAGGTACTGGCCGCGGCTGGTCGAGATGTACCCGACATACGAGGACTATCAGTCCTGGACCGACCGGGTGATACCGCTCGTGGTCTGCGAGCCGTGAGCAAGCAATACGACCTGCACTTCTACTTCGACCCGGTCTGCCCGTTCGCATGGCTGACCAGCAAGTGGGTGCGTACGGTGGTGGCCCAGCGCAACTACGACGTCGACTGGCGATTCATTTCGCTGCGGATCCTCAACGCGCACATCGACTATGCATCGCACTTTCCGCCGAACTACGAGGACGGGCATACCGCGGGACTGCGGCTGCTGCGCGTCGCCGCGCGGGTGCGTGCAGCACACGGCCGCGAGGCTGTTGGCCCGCTATACGAGGCGATCGGCACCCGGATCTTCGACACGTCTCGCGACGTTGATCCGCTGGCGGCGTCGGACCAGGGGTCGCGACGCACGCTCGAGCCCTTGTTGCGCGATGCCGGTCTACCATCCGATCTCGCGGAGGCGCTCGACGACAAGACACTCGACGACGAGATCCGCGCGGAGACCGAGGAGGCGCTGACGCTGACGGGGCGTGACGTCGGCACACCGATCCTGCATTTCCAACCACCAGGCGGCACAGCATTTTTCGGTCCGGTGATCAGCCGACTGCCGAGCCCCGACGATGCCTGCGCGCTCTGGGATCACGTCATCGCCCTGACGAAGTTCCCCGGATTCGCCGAAATCAAGCGCAGCCTGCGCGAGCGACCCCAGCTGACGAGCTTCGGCGTCGACACCGAATCCGTTGGTGAGGAAGAGGACGGGCACGGCGGCAGCCGTCGCACCAAGAAGTAGCCATGGCCGAGGGCAGAATCCGCAACTCGAAGTTCCTTGCACTACTGGTGAAGTACTTTATGCGCGCTCACATCTGGGTCTAT
>JAOPVX010000329.1 GCA_025965975.1 Mycobacterium sp.
CCTTGCTCGGCCGCGACCCGCGCCGAGCGTGCCGAGGCTGCCCACGCTGTCCAACGGCCTGCCGATCCCACGGGGGACGCGTAGCCGGGGTCGGCACGCACGATGCGCACGCCCGGCTGGGCCAGCCAGCGCGCGATCAGTCCCGTCTCTTCTACCAGCGCACCGCCCAGCGGCGCCTCGGTTGGCAGAACCGCTTGTGCGCCAAGACAAATGGCGTCGATGACCGGCATCGGCGGCACGCCACGACGTGCGATGCCCGCGGCCGCCAGCTGGCCGTGCCGGATCACCGCGAGATGCCATCCACCGTTGCCGTCTGCTCGGGCGGCCACCAATTCGGTGACCGCCGTCAGCGCCCGTAGCCGTTGGCCGCGCCACAGCACGTCGATCGCCGCGGCGGCGTGGTCTCGCAACCGGGCGGCTGTCTCGTAGCGGTTGCGCTCGGCCAGGTCGGCGATGTGCGCCAGCACGGCGGCGAGCGCGCGATCGTCGGTGCCGTCGATCAGCTCGACGGCGCGGGCGGGCGCGGAGGCGTACTGGATCGGGTTGATGCCGTGCGGCGCGGGACATGGCGACAGTTCGCGCTCGGGGCACATGTGCAGCGTGGAGCGGCTCAGCCTCTTGGTGCACGTGCGCACGCCCGTGAACCGTGCCAGCAGCGCGGCGGTCTCGACCGCGTCAGCACGCGACCGGAACGGACCGACGGCGCAGTCGAAATTATGCGGCCGCACCGCTGTGCCCGATTGCGGTGCCCGCACCGCTGTGCCCGATTGCGGTGCCCGCACCGCGGAGAACCGCGGGAACGGCTCGTCGGTCAGCACCACCCACCACCAGCGGTGCGGGAACTTCGACCGGCGGTTGTACGGCGGCGCGTGGGCCGCGAGCAGTCGCAGCTCGCGCACACCTGCCTCGAGATCGTGCGCGCATTCGACATGGTCGACAGCGGTCGCCAGCGACGCCATCTCCTTCATGCGGGTGCGCGGATCGGCGCCGTTGAAGTACTGGCCGACCCGCCTGCGCAGATCGACCGCGGTGCCCACGTAGAGCACCTCGGCCGACGGCCCCCGGAACAGGTAGACGCCAGGGCGATGGGGCAATGCGGCGGCGAGGTGCCGCTTGCGGCGCTGGGCCGGCGTCACGTCGGGCAGATAGGACCGCAGATCGGTGTAGGTGTGCACACCCTGATTGCCCACCCGCTCGATCAACCCGTGCAGCACGTCGACGGTGGCGCGGGCGTCGTCGAGCGCCCGGTGCGTCGGTGTGGTGGCCGCGCCGAACAATCGCGCCAGCGCGGCCAGTCGCACGCTCGGGGCCTCGTCGCGGGTGAGCACCCGGCGGGCCAGCCGGACCGTGCACAGCACCGGCGGCCGCGGCCACGCGATCTCGCAGCGTTCGGCGGCCGCCCGCAGGAACCCGATGTCGAAGCCGGCGTTGTGGGCGACAAGCACCGCGCCGCGGGAGAATTCTAGGAACGCCGGCAACACCGAGTCGATGGTCGGCGCGTTGCACACCATCGCCGTCGTGATGCCGGTCAGCGTGACGATCTGCGGGGGAATGCTTCGCCCGGGATCGACCAGCGTGGCCAGCTCGCCCAGCACCGCGCCGCCGCGCACCTTCACCGCCCCGATCTCGGTGATCGCGTCGTGGCCCTCGCCGCAGGCGCGCCCTCCGGTGGTTTCCAGGTCCACCACGACGAAGGTGGTCTCGCGCAGCGACACCGAATCCATGTCGAAGGCGGCCGGCTCGACGTCCGCGAAGCTCAGCTGGCCCATGCGCTGAAGGTAGGGAACCGGACCGACAGTCGATGGTTGCCACGCGGGGCGACCGTAATTGTCGGTGGCCCCCGATACCGTGCGGGCAACACCGATCGAGAGGACAGCCAAATGGGCACGGTGAAGATCGACTGCGACGACTGCGCAGTGCGTGGCCCCGGATGCAAGGATTGCGTCGTCAGCGTCTTACTCGGGGTGCCAGAGACGTTGCTCGACGATGAACGCCAGGCGCTGGAGGTGCTCGCGGACGTCGGCTTGGCGCCGCGATTGCGGCTGGTGCCGATTCGCCGGCGCGACGATTCGGGGGTTGCATAGAGACACGCCATGACGCGGCCGTTGATAACAATGTCTGAGGCGGCTGTTAAATTTGCGTCTTCTGTTGGACAAGCCCGATGCCGTTTCGTAACCTGTCTGAGACCTATGAGCAGTTCGACGCGGCTTCGTCACGGCAGTTGAAGGACGCAAATCTTGAGGCTCGACAGCACGCACCGGACCAAACGTGGTTTCCAACGACTCATTGTAGGTGCGATAGCTGGGTTAATGGTCCTAGGAGGCGTTGTCGCCGGCCATGTGCAGGCCGACCCGGCAGACGATGCTCTGGCAAAGCTCAATGAGTTGTCTCGGCAGGCCGAACAGACCACCGAGTCCATGCACTCCGCGCAGCTGGATTTGAACAACAAGCTGGCAGTGCAGCAGGCCGCCGATGCGAAGCACACCGCCGACGCGGCAGCAGTTGAGTCAACCAAATCCCAGTTGGCAACATTCCAGTCATCGGTCGACAAGTTAGCTGCAGCGCAGTACATGGGCGGCAGAACCGACGGCATGGATGCGATGCTGACCGCCACCTCACCGCAGGGTCTGATCGATCAGCTCGCGGTCCAGCGGGTGATGGCCGCCGAGATGTCGGCGCAGATGAAGAGCTACCGCGATATCGGTCAGCAGGCCGCGCTGGCCGAGGAAGCATCTGCGAATTCGGCCGCCGAAGCCAAGACCGCCGCCGAACAGGCCGCCGCAGTGCGCGCCGATCTGCAATCCAAGCAAAGCCGCCTGCAGTTGCAGATCGCGGTGGTCAAGGGGCAGTACCTGGCCCTGACCCCCAACCAGCGTGAAGCCCTTGCGGCCATGCCGCCGCCGCCGCCCGCGCCGCCCGCACCGGATGCCTTGCCACCGGCGGACGATCCCGGCGTCTTGGCCGCCCCGCCGGGCGGCATCCCACCGGGCGACATGGCACCCCCTGGAGGCATTCAAGGGGGCGGCGCTCCGGAGGCGGCCGCCGTCATTCAGGCCGCGCTGAGCCGGATCGGCTCGCCGTATTCGTGGGGCGGCTCGGGTCCGAACGCGTTCGACTGCTCCGGACTGGTGATGTGGTCGTTCCAGCAGGCCGGTATCGCCCTGCCGCACTCCAGCCAGGCACTCGCCCAGGGCGGGCAGCCGGTGGCGCAGGATCAGATGCAGCCGGGCGATCTGGTGACGTACTACTCCGACGCCTCGCACGTCGCCATCTACATCGGTGACGGCATGATGGTGCACGCATCGACCTACGGCACGCCGGTGCGAGTCGCCCCGGTGGACAATGCGCCTATCTTCAACATCCGCCGCTACTGACCGTCGCCGGGTCGGTGCCCTTCTCGTCGCCGAGCTGATCTGCGCGCTGCTTGTGGTCGGCAGGCCGCAAGCGGCGCCCGCGAGCCCGGTCGTGGCCGCGCCCGCCTCGCTCACCACGCCCACCGCCGCGTCGACCACCGAGACGCTGAACGACGGTCGCACGGTTCACCTCGTCGGTCTCGGCGGAGCGCATACGGCGCCGCTGTTGGCCCGCATCGCCGCCGAGATGAACGACGCCGCGCAGGCGGTCAGCGCGTTCTGGGGACCCGACTGGCCGCGCGGCGTCGTCATCGTGGCCGCCGAATCGGACGCGGAGTTCGGCAGCCTCGCCGGCGGCGGCTCTGACATCGCAGCCACCACTACCGCCGAGCGGATCATGTTCGCCCCTGGTGCCGCCGCGATGAGCGATGCGTCGTTGCGAATAGTGGTGCGCCACGAGCTTTTCCACTTCGCGTCGCGCGCCGACACAGCCCCCGACGCGCCGCGCTGGCTCACCGAGGGTGTCGCCGATTTCGTCGGCCGCCCGCCGCAACCGTGGCCCGCGAACGCCGCCGAGTTCGCGCAACTTCCCACCGACGCCGACTTCGGGGCGGCAGGCCCCGCCCAGTCCCTGGCCTACGACCGCGCTTGGTGGTTCAGCCGGTTCGTCGCCGACGGGTACGGCACCGCCACGCTGCGGGCGCTGTATCTACGGGCCTGCGGTCCCGGCCACCCCGACGCCGCCACCGCCGTGCGCGACACCCTGCGCGCGGACCTGCCAACGGTCCTGGCCCGATGGCGGCACTGGATGTCCGGCTAGCCTGACTGGCGATGAGCCGGGTCCTGCTGGTTAGCAACGATTTTCCGCCGCGACGCGGCGGCATCCAGTCGTACCTGCACGAACTGGTCGGCCACCTGGTCGCGGCGGAGACGCACACCCTGACGGTTTACGCGCCGAACTGGAAGGGCGCCGACGATTTCGACCGCAACGCGGCCTACGAGGTGGTGCGCCATCCGGGCACGTTGATGCTGCCCGTGCCGTCGGTGGCCGGCCGGATGCGTCAGCTGATCGAAAGTCACGACGTCGACACCGTGTGGTTCGGCGCGGCCGCGCCGTTGGCCCTGATGGCACCGCTGGCACGCGACGCTGGTGCGGGCCGCGCCGTCGCCAGCACCCACGGCCACGAGGTCGGCTGGTCGATGCTGCCGCTCGCCCGAACCGCGTTGCGGCGCATCGGAACTGGCACCGATGTGGTCACCTACGTCAGCCGGTACACGCGTGGGCGGTTCGCCTCGGCGTTCGGCGCGGACGCCGCGCTGGAGCACTTGCCGCCCGGCGTGGACACCGACCGGTTCGCGCCCGACGAGGTGGCCCGCGCCGAGCTGCGGGCCCGGTACCGGCTGGGGGAGCGGCCGGTGGTGGTGTGTGTGTCGCGGCTGGTGCCACGCAAAGGCCAGGACATGTTGATCAGGGCGATGCCCGCGATCCGGCAGCGGGTGCCTGGCGCCGCCCTTGTCATCGTCGGTGGCGGCCCGTACCGAACGTCACTGCGCCGGCTGGCGCACAGCTTCGGCGTGGCCGAGCAGGTGGTGTTCACCGACGGCGTCCCTGGTGACGAATTGCCGGCGCACCACGCGTTGGCCGACGTGTTCGCGATGCCATGTCGCACCCGCGGCGGGGGTATGGACGTCGAGGGCCTCGGCATCGTCTATCTGGAGGCGTCCGCGACGGGTGTTCCGGTCGTCGCAGGCCGGTCGGGTGGGGCACCCGAAACCGTTCGTGACGGCGAGACGGGTGTGGTGGTCGACGGCTGGGACGTCGGCGCGATCGCGGCGTCGGTCGGCGACCTGCTCGCCGACCCCGACCGCGCCGCGCGGATGGGCGAAGCCGGCCGGCGCTGGGTGCTCGACGACTGGCAGTGGAGCACCCAGGCACAGCGGCTCGCCGAACTGGTTTAGCGCTTGCGCCAACAGCCGGTATCAGTGCTTTTCGTAAAGGGCTTCGATGTCGCTTGCGAACTTCTGGGCGACCACCCTGCGCTTGACCTTCAGCGTCGGCGTCAGCTCGCCGGTGTCCTCGGTGAAATCGACCGGCAGGATGCGGAACTTGCGGATGGCCTCGGCCTTGGACACCGCCTGATTGGCGTCCTTGATGGCCAGCTCGACTTCGGCCATCAAATCGGGATCGGTCGCCAGATCTGCGACGGTTGCATTGGCATCCTTGCCGTTGCGCTGCTTCCACCCTCCGAAGGCTTCGGGGTCGATGGTGATCAGCGCGGCGATGAACGGCTTGGCGTCGCCGACGGCCATCGCCTGGCTGATCAACGGATGCGCCCGCAGCCGGTCCTCCAAGATCGCCGGCGCGACGTTCTTGCCGCCGGCGGTGACGATGATCTCCTTCTTGCGGCCGATGATCGTCAGGAAGCCGTCGTCGTCGATCGCGCCGAGGTCGCCGGTGTGGAACCAGCCGTCGGAGAAGACGGCCTTGGTCTCCTCGTCGTTGTGCCAGTAACCGCTGAACACCACGCCGCCCTCGACGAGCAGTTCGTCATCGTCGCCCAGGCGCATGCTGTTGCCGGGCAGCAGCTTTCCGACCGAGCCGACCTTCACGTCGTCGATCCGGTTCACGGTGATCGCCGCGCTGGTCTCGGTCAGCCCGTAGCCCTCGTAGATGGTCAGGCCAACCCCGCGATAGAAATGGCCGAGCCGGGCACCCAGCGGCGCGCCGCCGGAGATCGCGCCGCGGCAGTTGCCGCCAAGCGCGGCGCGCAGCTTGCCGTACACCAGCCGGTCGAACACGGCGTGCTTGGCCCGCAGCAGCAGCCCGGGACCGCCGGAGTCATGCGCCTGGCTGTACTCGATGGCGGTGTTGGCTGCCAGTTCGAAGATGCGGCCCTTGCCGTCGTTGCGGGCGTTTTGTTCGGCGGTGTTGTACACCTTCTCGAATACCCGAGGCACCGACACCACCAGCGTCGGCTTGAACACCCCGAGGGTCGGCACCAGGTTCTTGATGTCACTGGTGAAGCCGAGTGTGACCTTGTTCGCGAAACACGCCACCGTGATCGCGCGGGCCAGCACATGAGCCAGCGGCAGGAACACCAGCATCCGCTCACCCTTGGCCAGCAGCGTCGGGAAGCACACCTTGGCCCCGCGGATCTCGTAAAGCAGGTTGGAGTGGCTCAGCTGGCAGCCCTTCGGCCTTCCGGTGGTGCCCGACGTGTAGATCAGCGTCGCCGGATCGGCGGACAGGATGCCGGCCAGCCGGTCGTCGAGTTCCTTCGGGTCGACGGACTTGCCCGCCTCGGCCAGCGCGTCCAACGCCGGCGTGCCCGAACCTTCGATCCTGTGCAGCTTGCGCAGCTCGGGCAGCTCGTGTTCGAGGTGCTCGATCTTGTCGGCGTGCGCGTCGGTTTCGGCGAAGATCAGCACGGCACCGGAGTCCTGCAATACGAACCGCACCTGCTCGGCCGAGCTGGTCTCATAGATCGGCACAGTCACCGCACCCGCGGCAAGGATGGCGAAGTCGAGGATCGGCCATTCGTAACGTGTCGCCGACAACACCGCCACCCGGTCGCCGGGCTTGACGCCCTCAGCGATCAAACCCAGTGCGGCCGAACGGATCTGGTTTGCGGCCTGGATGCACGTGACATCCGTCCACGCGCCGTCGACCAGGCGCTGGAAAATCACGTGGTCTGGATCGTCGCGAACGTGGCTGAACACGGAACTGACGATGTTGTCGTGCTCGCCGACGGTGAAGGTTGCGGGAACACTGTACTCACGCACGATCTTGGCCTCTCGACTCCGGGCACTGCCCGCTTGCGGGGGACTACTAGCGGTTTGCCGTTCCCAGCCTAGTCGGCCACCGTCTGCTGCCGGACCCGCATATGTGAAGCTTGTATGCCATGAACAGCATCCAGATCGCGGACGAGACCTTCGTTGCCGCCGACCCCGTCGAGGTGGGCAGGGCCGTCGCGGATCCCGCGAGCTGGCGGCGGTGGTGGTCCGACCTTCGGTTGACAGTGGTCGAGGACCGTGGCGGGGCGGGGCACCGCTGGACGGTGGCCGGTGCGCTGACCGGGACCATGGAGATCTGGCTGGAACCCGTGCTGGACGGTGTCGTCCTGCACTATTTCCTGCACGCTGAACCGTCCGGAGTGGCGGCCTGGCAGCTGGCCAAGATGAACCTTGCGAAGATGAACCATCGCCGCCGGGTGGCGGGCAAGAACATGGCGTTCGAGGTGAAGCGGACGCTCGAAGCAGCGCGTCCGGTCGGGGTATCGCGCCTGGCCTGATACTTCGGCCAGAGCTATCAGGGGGAGGTAGATTTTTAGCGTGGCGGACAAGACGGCGCAGACCATCTACATCGATGCCGATCCTTCGACGGTGATGGACGTCATCGCCGATATCGGCTCCTATCCGGATTGGGTCGCCGAGTACAAGGAGGCCGAGGTGCTCGAGGCCGACCAGGAGGGCTACCCGAAGACCGCCCGCCTGGTGCTGGACGCCGCCGTCCTCAAGGACACCATGGTGCTGTCCTACGACTGGCCGCCCGACCGCGGATCGGTGAAGTGGACCCTGGTGTCCAGCTCGCTACTCAAGGCACTTGAAGGAGCATATCGCTTGTCTCCCAAGGGTTCCGGTACCGACGTCACCTACGAGCTCTCGGTCGACCTGATCATCCCGCTGATCGGCCTGCTCAAGCGCAAGGCCGAGCGTAGGCTGACCAACACCGCATTGAAGGACCTCAAGAAACGAGTCGAGGCTGAGTGAGCTTGGTGGTGCGGCCGCAGCCGCAACCCCTGCCCGGATAAGTCTCTTCGTCGGCAAGGGCGGGGTGGGTAAGTCAACGTTGGCCACCGCCACCGCGGCGCGCGACGCGCGCGCCGGGTTGCGGGTGCTGGTCGTCTCCACCGACCAGGCGCATTCGATCGGCGACGTACTTGGGGCCGCCGTCACGCCGACGGGCCTGCGTGAGCCCACCAGGGTGCTGGCCGACGACGCCGACGCCGGCGGAGGTTTCCTCGACGCGCTCGCCATCGACACGCTGGCGCTTTTGGCGGCCCGGTGGCGGGAGATCGCCGGGCTGTTGTCGGGGCGGTTCCCCGAGTCGGACCTGGGAGACATTGCCCCAGAAGAGCTTTCGGCGCTGCCCGGCATCCAGGAGGTGCTCGGCCTGCACGAGGTCGGCGAACTGGCCGTCTCGGGGCAGTGGGATCACGTCGTGGTGGACTGCGCGTCGACCGCCGACGCACTGCGGATGCTGACGCTGCCCGCGACCTTCGGTCTGTACCTGGAGCGCGCCTGGCCGCGGCATCGGCGGTTGTCGACCGGCGCCGACGATGCCCGCACGGCGGCGGTGATCGAACTGCTCGAACGCATCAGCGCGGGGACCGAACAGCTGGGCGCGTTGCTCACCGATGGCGAACGTGTCAGCGCACATTTGGTGATGACGGCCGAGCGGGTGGTCGCCGCAGAGGCGGTCCGCACCCTTGGCTCGCTGGCGCTGATGGGTGTGCAAGTCGACGAGCTGATTGTCAATCAGATTCTGGTTCAAGACGATTCGTACGAGTACCGCAATCTTCCAGAGCACCCCGCGTTCGACTGGTACTCCGAGCGCATCGTCGAGCAGCAGGCGGTGCTCGACGAGCTGGACGCCACCATCGGTGACGTGCAGCTCGTACTCGTCCCGCACCTCGCCGGGGAACCGATCGGTCCCAAGGCGCTCGCTGAGCTGCTCGACAGCGCACGACGGCGCGACGGATCACCGCCGCCAGGGCCGCTGCGGCCGATCGTCGATCGCGAATCGGGAACGGGACTCGAAGCGACCTACCGGATGCGGCTAGAGTTGCCGCAGGTTGACTCCGCCGCCTTGACGTTGGGCCGCGTCGACGACGATTTGATCATCGGTGCCGGCGGTATGCGGCGTCGGGTTCGGCTGGCATCCGTCCTGCGGCGATGCATCGTGGTGGAGGCGCAGCTAAAAGGTAGTGAACTGACCGTGCGATTCCGACCGAATCCGGAGGTGTGGCCAGGATGACGGGCCCTCACTCCGACACCGGAGCCGCTGGCCGGCGACATTCAGAACTTGCTCCCGAACTGCGGCAGCTGGCCCAGACCATCCTCGACCGGCTCGACCCCGCGGTGAAACTGGCCGCCGCTCGCGCGGCGGGCAGCGGCGACGGGCCAGGCAAGTGCCAGCAGGTGTGGTGCCCGGTGTGTGCGCTGGCGGCGCTGGTGGCCGGTGAACAGCATCCGCTTCTGACCGTCGTCGCCGAGCACAGCGTGGCGCTGCTGGCGGTTATCCGGGCGATCGTCGAAGACACAGCGAACATGCCGCCCGAGCCGCCGGAGGCGCCGCCGCCACCGAGCGGCCCGCCCGAAGGTGACCAACCGCCGCCTGCGGAGCCGGGACGGTATCAGCACATCCCGGTGACGGTCGAGGAGTAACGGTAAAGTTGTCGCAAAGCACCGTCCGGTGCTCGGTGTTGGGGAGGGTCCATGTGGTACTGGCTTTTCAAGTACTTCTTCATGGGCCCTTTGCTGTCGTTGCTCGGCCGTCCGAAAGTCGAAGGGTTGGACTACGTTCCGCACTCCGGCCCGATGATCCTGGCCAGTAATCACCTCGCCGTTGCCGACAGCTTCTTCCTGCCCCTCGTCGTCAGCCGCCGGATCACCTTCCTAGCCAAGGCTGAGTACTTCACGGGAACCGGCCTCAAGGGCTGGTTTCAGCGGTGGTTTTACACCGCCGCCGGCCAGGTGCCGATCGACCGCACCGACGCCGACAGCGCCCAGAGCGCGCTGACCACCGCCGAACGGGTCCTGCAGCAAGGCAAACTGCTCGGCATGTATCCCGAGGGCACCCGTTCGCCCGACGGGCGGCTCTACAAGGGCAAGACCGGTCTCGCGCGGCTGGCGCTGGAGACCGGCGTGCCGGTCATTCCAGTCGCGATGATCGGAACCAACGTGGTCAACCCGCCCGGGAGCAAGATGTGGCGGTTCGGCCGGGTTCAGGTGAAGTTCGGCAAGCCGATGGACTTCAGCCGGTTCGAGGGGCTGGCAGGCAACCGGTTCATCGAGCGCGCGGTGATCGATGAGGTGATGTATGAGCTAATGCGCCTGGGCGCCCAAGAGTACGTCGACCTCTACGCCGCCGACGTCAAAGAGGGCAAGGACGGCAAGGCGGAGATCGCGGTCAAGCCGCCGGCGCGGATGCCGGAAGCAGCTGCGGGCTGACCGACCGATCGGCCGACCGCGCGGAGACCGTCCCCGCCACCGCGATCACTGCGATCGCCCACCACACATACGAACCGCCTGCGAGCTGGCGCCAAAGCGACGCCGTGGTTTCGTGGTGCTTTGGCATCAGCGTGATCGGCGTCCACACCATCAACGCGATGCCTGCCGCGGTGACGGCGGCCAGCGCCAGATTCCGCAGCCGATATGCCTCCACCGTGGTGACCAACAGCGTGGGCAGCACCCACACCCAGTGATGTGACCACGACACCGGCGAGACCACGAGGCCGAACATTGCCACGCAGATCAGCGCCAGCACGGGTTGGCCCCAGTCGGATGTCGCCGGCCCAGCGGCTCCGCCACGCAGTACCCGTCGCGCCGCCCACACCGTCAACGCCAGCACCGCGAAACAGGCCAGCGTCCAAAGCACGAACCGCTCGCCCTCGCCGAGGCCCAACCGGGCCAGCGCGCCTGCGATGTTCTGGTTGGTGTTCAGCGTGGCGGTGCCGATCCGGTCGGTGTTGCGCACCGTGTCCGTCCAGTACTCCAGGGAGTCGCGCCACGCGAGCGCGAAACCGGCCAGCGTGGCCAATACCGCCGACGCCGCGGTCACCAGCAGTGCGCGGGTATCGCGGCGCAGCAGGAAGTACAGCAGGAACACCGCAGGGGTGAGTTTGAGGGCGATCGCGACGCCCAGCAGCAGGCCGCGCGGCCACGGCGTCCTGCGGGGCACGCAGTCGGCGATGACGAGGGTCATCAGTACGACGTTGATCTGGCCGAAGTCGAAGTTCGACCGGATCGGTTCCAGGTAGATCACCGCGGGCGCCACGATCGCGATTGCCAGCCAGCATCGCCGCAGCCACGCCGGCTCGGCGGTGACGGAGGTCTGCCGCCACACGTCCAGCCGGGTCAGCACGATCACCGTCGACACGATGAGCAGCACCAGGGTGGTCAGCGTAATCGCGACGCTTGCCACGTTGAGCGGCAGCCACGCGAACGGCGAGAACGCGACCGCGGCCAGCGGCGGATACGTGAACGGCAGGTCCAGGCCAGCGCGGGTGTGGAACATCGCACCGTCTGCATACAGCGGTCGGCCGTCGAGCCAGGCCCGTCCGCCCATCCGGTAGACCTCGATATCGATGCGGTACGGGATGCGGCCCAGCAGGCGCCAGCCCGCCCAGGCCAACGCCGC
>JAOPVX010000336.1 GCA_025965975.1 Mycobacterium sp.
GGCCCTGGATCCCGATGTCGGTGCCGGTGAAATGCCCCTGGAACACGAGTCGGGCGGTGAAGGTGTTCCCGGTGACGTACAGGTCGGCCAGTTGGCAGGTGAGGTCGGGTACCGCAGTGCGGAACGCCGCGGAGGCGTCGCGTGGTCCGGCCGGGCCCTGGGGCCGCCCGGGGGGCAGGGTGTTGTCCTGGAAACCGGGGGAGATGGCTTGATCGAGGAACGTGGTGTCGCCGGTGTTCCAGAATGTGTAGAGCAGCTGCGCGGTGTGCACCACCGCACGGGCCTGGGCGAGGTCGGCACCGGTTGCCGTGTCCACCGACGCGGGCACCACGAGGCCGGCGCTGTGGTCGACCAAGTCAGAGGCGGCGGCCGGTGCGCTGGCCGAGGAACTCGTCGGTCCGATGCGCGACGCACTTGAAGCACCCCCGCACCCAGCAAGTGCGAAAGCCAAAGCAGCCGTTACTGCCGCGGTTAATGTCGCCGTACCTCGGCGCCTGGAGTGCCCGCAGCGGGGGGTGTCGGAGCTGTGGGATGCGGGCGAGCTGCTCATGGGAGAACGATCCGCTTGCGACGGAAGTGGTCGCATCCGTGGAATCCCTAGCCGGTTGCCCGGCCTGACTTTCCATGGCCGGGCAGCGCAGACACGCAGGTGAACGCGCCCATTACCATGTGCGCCAGTTCGACCAGCTCCTCGGCATCACCTAGGGGCTGATGTACAACAGCGAGCCGCCAACACAACGGGCCGGCCAGTACGTCCAGTGCAAGGTTGGGGTTGAGCGTGGCGGCGACTTCGCCGCGCTCGATCGCGCGACGGATGATCGCTGCCGCTCGGGTCCGGCGAGGGTCACGTACCGCCAGCAAGAGGGCGGCCTCCAGGGCGGGGTTGCGGTTTGCCTCGCTGAGCAGGTCGGGGATGATCGCCTTCGCCAGCGGATCGGTGAGGACCGCGTACTCGGCGCGCAGGAACGCGATGACATCGCCCTCCAGGCTGCCGGTGTCCGGCATGTCGAGGTGAGCCCACGCGACCTCAGAGATCAACGCGACCGCCATGTCCTGCTTCGAGCGCCAGCGGCGGTAGATCGCAGGTTTGCCAACGCCCGCTCGACGGGCTACCGCCTCGATCGACAGCCGTCCATAACCGCACTGAGCGAGTTCGGTGAAGAAAGCCTGACGGATCGCCTCGGTCACGTCGGCCTGAAGCACCGCCGCCCCAGCCGGAACGCGGGTCCGTTGCGGGTCGTCCCCGGTTGCCGCCATACCGCAGAGCATAGCCCACGTCGTTACGGTTGCGTTCCGTCGTAACGTCGGCTACGGTCAAATCGACGTCGTTACGATACCGTCACGACGCTGGCTAGATCGGTGACTGCCCATGGGTCTCTTGTTCCGCGACGAGTCCCTCTCCTTCGAGACGCCGCGAGCAGCAGGCGCTGAAAGTGCGCACGCAGACGCAGGTCCGGCGGGGACTCTCAACGGAGAGTGGACGATGGGCGGACCGACGTATGCCGACTTCATCAGGCGTACAACGGCATACACGCGCGAGGGCATCGCCGACCGCGTCACCGCCCCGACACTGATCATGGACGCCAAGGACGACCAATTCCTCGCCGGCCAACCAGAAATGCTCCAGCGCGCCATGACAGCGCCGACCACGCTCGCTCGGTTCACCACCGCCGAAGGATCCGGCGAGCACTGCCACGTCGGCTCGCTGCTGCGTGCACACCAAGTCATCTCCGACTGGCTCGACACAACCGTGGCCGCCAGGCAGCCCGTTGACGGCTGCCCCGCCCATCGCACCGACGCAGGAGCAGCAGTAACCATGGAAATCAGCATCCTCACCCCGCCGGGCCAAAGTGGTGCATTCACGATTGGAAGCCGGGAACACGGCCACCGAGTCGATAAAGGCAATGAGTCAACGCTATCTCGGCGAATCGACCTATCCTTTGCGCGACCCGGCCGGTGGCGAAGTACGGTCACTGTATCGGGTGCGGCCAAACCGAGCGCGCTGTTTGGACGCGCCTAAAGGGATGAGACCGAATGCAACCTGAGTGTGCCTCAACAAATCCGAACCGGCTAGCCTGCTCGGTGGGGTTCCTGACTACCCGTATTCGATGGCGGCGCAACGTTTCCGGTCGGTTTTCCTTGACGGGCCGTCACATTTCGCCGCCCGTGTGGCGGTGTTGCTAGGTGTTGCGGGGCCGACGCGACGAGACTGGCGTACTCGATCGGCTGCTGGAGTCGGTTCGCGGGGGCAAGAGCCGCGTCCTGGTGGTGCGTGGTGAGCCGGGGGTGGGCAAGTCGGCGCTCTTGGAGTACGTGGCGGCCAGCGCGTCGGGATGTGGGGTGGCGCGCGCCGCGGGTGTGCAGTCCGAGATTGAGTTGGCGTTTTCGGGGCTGGGTCAGTTGTGCGCACCGATGCTGGATCGGATCGATCGCCTGCCGGAGCCGCAGCGCGATGCGTTGCGGACGGCGTTCGGGTTGGCCGGTGGGGCGGCGCCGGATCGCTTCTTGGTTGGTCTGGCGGTGCTTGGGCTGTTGTCCGACGCGGCCGACGAGGAGCCCCTGGTGTGTCTGGTGGATGACGCCCAATGGCTCGATCAGGCCTCGGCGCAGGCGCTCGCATTTGTCGCCCGCCGCCTGGTGGCCGAGTCGGTCGCCCTGATCTTCGCCGTGCGCGAGCCCATCGACGAACAGAATTTCGCGCGACTACCACAGCTGGTGGTCGGCGGTCTGGATGAGGAGGATGCCCGAGCACTGTTGGCCTCGGTGATCAGCTGGCCGCTGGATGAACGGGTACGCGATCGAATCGTGGCCGAGACGCACGGCAATCCGCTGGCGCTGCTGGAGCTGCCGCGGGGGTTGACGCCGGCGCAGCTCGCGGGAGGCTTCGGGCTGCCCAGCCTCGCCGCGCTGCCCAGCCGCATCGAGGAAACCTTCGCTCGGCGGCTGGCGCCGCTGCCGGCGGCCACCCGGCGGCTGTTGGTGCTGGCGGCCGCCGAACCGCTCGGCGACTCAGCGCTGCTCGCGCGGGCGGCGGACCGGCTCGGAATCAAGGCCAAGGCCACCGATGCCGCCGAGTCCGCGGGATTGGTGGAATTCTGTGTCCAGGTGACGTTTCGCCATCCACTCGTGCGCTCAGCAATCTACCGGTCGGCGTCACCGGAGCAGCGACGAGAGGCGCATCAAGCGCTGGCGGAGGCGACCGACCAACAGCTCGATCCCGACCGCCGCGCCTGGCACTTCGCCCAGGCCGCGCCGGGAGCCGATGAGGAGGTCGCTTCCGAACTTGAGCGGTGTGCCGAGCGCGCGCAAGGGCGCGGCGGGTTGGCCGCCGCGGCCGCCTTCCTCGAGCGGTCCGCGGCGCTCACGCTCCAGCCGGGGCGGCGGGCGGCCCGTGCACTGGCGGCCGCACGGGTGATGGCCCAATCCGGCACGTTCGATGGGGCGCAGCGGCTGCTGGCCAGCGCGGAGGCGGGACCGCTCGACGCGCTGCAGCACGCAGGGGCCGAGCTGCTGCACGGACAGATCGCTTTCTCGTCCCGCCGCGGTAGCGACGCGCCACTGCTGCTGCTCAAAGCCGCGCAACGCTTCGAACCGCTCGACGCAGGGCTGGCCCGCGAAACCTACCTGGAAGCAGTGTGGGCTGCGATGTTCGTCGGCCGTCTAGCCAAAGGCGCCGGTCTACTGGAAACAGCGCAAGCCGCATGTGCGGCACCCGCGTCGCCGCAGCCGCCGCGTGCGGCCGATCTGCTGCTCGACGGATGGGCGACGCTGCTCACGCAGGGCTATCCGGCCGGGGCGCCGGCGTTGAAGCTTGCGCTGAGCGTGTTTCGGAGCGAGTCCCTCTCTACCGAGGAGGAACTCCGCTGGCTGCAGCTCGCGTGCCGCGCAGCCGTTGATCTGTGGGATGACGAGGCCTGGGAGGCGCTCTCCATTCGCCACGTCGAGCTCGCCCGTGACGCCGGATTGCTCAGCGAGCTGCCGATCGCCCTCAACACCCGGGTCGGGGTGCACCTGAACGCCGGCGAGCTCGAGTCGGCCGCGTCGCTGGTCGATGAGGTGGAGATGATCATCGAGGCGACTGGCAGCCAGATTGTGCCCTACGGTGCGGTGGGGCTCGCCGCGTGGGAGGGCCGCGAAGCCCCGGCCGCTGAGCTGTTCGAAGTCAGCATGAAGGAGGTGCTGCGCCGCGGGGAGGGGGTGGGACTGACCGCGATTGCGTGGGCACGCGCGCAGCTCTACAACAGCCTCGGCCGATACGCGGAGGCGCTGGCCGCCGCCGAGCAGGCCAGCGAGCACCCAGAGGAGCTGCTTTTCTCCACCTGGGGGGCGGTTGAGCTGATCGAGGCGGCCGCCCGAAACGGAAAACGTCAGCGCGCAACCGACGCACTCGAGCGGCTCACGGAATCGACACGCGCATGCGGCACCGAGTGGGCGCTGGGTATCGAGGCGCGCTCACGAGCGCTGCTGAGCGACGGCGAGGTTGCCGATCGCCTCTACCGTGAGGCGATCAACCGACTCGGCCGCACCCGAGTGCTTGGGGCGCTGGCCCGCGCCCACCTGCTCTATGGCGAGTGGCTGCGCCGCGAGACACGGCGCACCGACGCCCGCCAACAATTGCGGATCGCCCACCAGATGTTCACCGCGATGGGCGCCGAGGGGTTCGCCGAGCGCGCCCGACGCGAACTGCTCGCAACCGGCGAGACCGCCCGTAAACGCCTTGCCGAGAACGCAGGCCAGCTCACCATCCAGGAGGCTCAGGTCGCGGCACTCGCACGCGAGGGCCTCTCGAATCTCGAGATCGGCGCGCGACTGTTCATCAGCCCGCGCACCGTCGAATACCACCTGGGTCACGTCTTCACCAAACTCGGCATCAACTCGCGCATGCAGCTGCACCGAGCGCTGCCCACCAGTCCCAATGTGACCTAGCCGAACCGGCGCCGGTCATGGTGTGGTGTCGAGCCAACGCCAACTAGGGGTTCCCCGGAGGCGAAGGCGCGTGTCTCGCGCGCATCGTGTCTGGTGCGAAGTTCGAACTTCGATGGCACGGCTCGTCCGCAGTAATGAGATGTCGTATCGACCCGTTGAGGAGTGCGCATGAAGTTCCTATTCGACGACGACACCTTTTCCTTCGAAACGCTGCGGACCACCGGGTTCGCCAACTACTTCGGGGCCGATCTTGGCGAGGTGTTGGCCACCGCCCGCCGGATCCACGATGGTGACCAGGGCAGCTGGCATCGGGAATGGCAGGCCACCGCGGCGCGGGTGGCCGGACTGGGTGAACACTCCCTGAGCACAGGGCATCGCATTACCGCCCGAGAAAATCTGTTGCGGGCGTCGAACTACTACCGCAACGCGGCCGCGTTTCTGCTCGACGATCCCGCCAATAACCCGGAAGTCGCCGCGCTCTACACCGCCCAGATCGACACCTTCGCTGCCGCCACCGCGCTGTTCGACCACCCAGCCGAGGCAGTGTCCATTCCGTATCAGGACACCACACTGCCGGGCTATCTGTTCCTCGTGGATGACTCCGGTGTGCCCCGGCCGACCATCATCTACACCAGCGGGTATGACTCGACCTGCCAAGAGTGCTACTTCGTGCTCGCCGTCGCCGCGCTGCGCCGCGGCTACAACGTGCTGGCGTTCGACGGCCCCGGCCAGGGCGGGGCTTTGCACCTGCAGAAGCTGGTGATGCGCCCGGACTGGGAAGCGGTGCTCACCCCGGTCGTCGACTACGCGCTGACCCGCCGCGAGATCGAGCCGGGCAGGATCGCCGGGTTCGGTTATAGCCTTGGCGGCTATCTGCTCGCGCGTGCCGCGGCATTCGAGCACCGCCTGGCCGCGCTGATCTTCGACGACGGCGTGCACGACCTGGCGTCGGGCTTCGCCGACAACATGCCGCCCTTTGTCATGAAGTGGCTCGACGCCGGCCACGACGAGTTCGTCAATCACCTGCTCTCGGTGCTGACCGCAGTGAGCTCACAACTACGCTGGGCTCTGGGAAACGGCATGTGGGTGTTCGGCGTACAGAACTACGCCGAGGTGCTGCGGACGGCCGAAAAGTACACCCTCGACGGTGTCGCCGATCAGATCGCGGCCCCCACCCTGATCATGGAAGGCGAGCACGACACCCTCCTGCAAGGCCAACCCGAACGCGTCGAAAAGGCCCTCACCGCAGCCAAAACCACCCGGGTCACCCTGACCGAGGCAGAAGGGGCCGGGGAACACACCCACGCGGGTGCGCTGGCACGGGCCCACCAGGTGATGTTCGACTGGCTCGACACCACACTGACCGCCTAATGGGAGTCATCACATGACCATCCGCGACAGACTGGCCGGCGGGTCGTTAGGTTTCGGTGCCGCCCCGCTGGGCAACATGTTCCGCGAACTCACCGACGAGGAGGCCGCCGCCACGGTCGACGCGGCGTGGCAGCACGGAACCCGGTTCTTTGACACCGCACCGCAATACGGAGCCGGCCTGTCCGAAATCCGGCTCGGCAGGCAGCTGGCCAAACACGACCGAGACGAATACGAGTTGAGCACCAAGGTGGGCCGTCTGGTACTCGACGAACTCGAGACCGGGCCACGCCAATTCGGTGAGAAGGGTGATCTGTTCAGCGCCGGCCGCGCCAACCGCATGGTGTACGACTATTCAGAGAAAGGGACTCTGAAATCGATCGAAGATAGCCTCACCCGCTTGAACGTCGATCGGCTCGATTTCGTCTGGGTGCATGACGTCGCCCAAGATTTTCACGGCGACGGGTGGCTTGCCCAGTTCGAAATCGCTCGTACCGGAGCGTTTTACGCGCTGAGCCGGCTGCGAAACGTTGGGGCCATCAACGGGTGGGGGCTGGGGGTCAACCGTGTCGAACCCGTCGAACTCACCCTGAGCCTGACCGACGTGGCGCCCGACGCCATGCTGCTGGCGGGCCGCTACACCTTGCTCGATCACGAGCTGGCACTGCAGCGGCTGATGCCGGCGGCCGCGACCCAAGGGGTCGACATTGTGATCGGTGGCCCCTACAGTTCGGGTGTGCTGGCCGGCGGCGCGCACTTCGAGTATCAGCCGGCGCCGCCAGAGATCACCACCAAGGTGGAGCGGATCAAGGCGATCGCCGAGCGCCACGGTGTGCCGATCAAGGCGGCCGCGCTGCATTTCGTGCTTGCCCACCCCGCCGTCGTTTCCGTCATTCCGGGTGCGAGCCGACCCGAACGCATCGCAGAAGACTATGCGGCGCTCAACACCGTTGTTCCAGAAGACTTTTGGCGTGAGATGCGCGATCAACACCTCGTCTCACCCGACGCGCCGCTACCCATCGACCGATTACCGAGGACGGGAGAAGGAAAATCATGAAGGTACTTGTCACCGGCGCCACCGGCTACCTCGGCGCGGCCGCCGCCGAGGCACTGGGCACGCGAGGCCATCAAGTCTTGGGACTGGCCCGCTCCGAGCCGTCCGCCAGTGCACTGCGCAAGCGCGGCATCGAGCCCGTTATGGGCGACTTTGGCGACCCGGTGAGCCTGGCCAACGCCGTTCATGAGGCCAGACCCGACGTCGTGGTAAGCACCGCCAGCGTGGGCGGGGCCAGCGGGGACCAAGCCGCCTTCGCAAGGGACGGTGAGGCGGTATGCGCCATGCGGGAGGCGCTTACTGATCACGGCGGCGCGCTGGTCTTCACCAGTGGGTCCGCCGTCTTCGGGGTGTTCAACGGCGGCGATGCCACCGATACCGTCTACGACGAAGACACCCGCTTACCGCTTCCGGCATCGGTTTTCGCGCCGCCGTCCGCGGGGGTGCACCCGCTGCTGGCCGCCGGTTTCGAGGCGGCGATGGCCGCTCGCGTCGAGACCGAACGGGCCGTCCTTGCCGACGGGGACGTGCGCGGCGTCGTGGTACGACCCGGGCTGGTCTACGGACGCGGCGGCAATTCGGACCTCAGGTTTTTGATCGACCGGGCACGGAAGGAGCGGGGCGCCGGTCACTGGGGAAGCGGGGGCACCACTCAGAGCTACGTGCACGTCGAGGATCTGGGCGAGTTATTCTGCCTGGCAGCCGAACTCGCGCCGCACGGGGCGATCCTGCACGGCGTCGCCGACGACGTCACCCAGCGCGACTTGGCCCGCGCCATCAATCGGATGATCGGAACAGACGAGCACACCGACAGCCTCTCGCTGTTGGAGATGCTGGGCATCGACGCCGACACAGTCGGGAACATCGGCGGCTCATTCACACCGCCGCCCAGCGCGGCATCGGGTATCAGCCTGTCGTTGAACAAACGACTGTCTTCGGACAAGACGCGCAAGCTCCTCGACTGGTCGCCCAAACGCACCGACGTCGGCGACGACATCGCCTTCGGCTCATACGCGAACACATAGCCGGCAGTTGTGGACCTGTACGACGTGATGCGCACCACGTTCGCCGCGCGCGAGTTCACCGGTGAACCGCTGCCCGACCGCACGCTGGATCGCATCCTCGACAACGCGCGTTTTGCACCCAGCGGAGGTAACCGTCAGGCGGTGCACATCATCGTGGTCCGCGACCAGCAGACCCGCGACCGCCTCGCCGAGTTGTCGGTGCCAGGAGCCCAGCGCTACGTGGCGCAGCTCGGTATCGGGGAGGCGCCCTGGAATCCGTTAACGCCCAGTGGCGTGCCTGCAGCGGACGTCGACACCACCGAGGTTCCGGACACCCTCATCGCACCCTTGCGCCGGGCATCCGTCGTCCTCGTGGTGTGTCTGGATCTCAGATACGTGGCGGCCACCGATCAGGACCTCGACCGCGTCGGGGTGGTCAGTGGCGCCTCGGTGTACCCGCTGGTGTGGAACATTCTGCTCGCCGCACGCGGCGAGGGATACGGCGGCAACCTCAGCACGATGGTGATGCCGCAAGAGCCGCAGGTGCAAAAACTGTTGGGAATCCCCGATTTCTGTGCGGTCGCTGCGGTGTTGGCTCTCGGCAAGCCGACGCGACAAATCACCAGGCTGCACCGCAAGTCCGTTGCCGAAATCGCCACGCGGGAGCGATTCGACGGGCCAGCGTACACACTCGCTGACCAACCTCTCGGCAACCCGGACGGCCGCGAAACGCGCGGTGCCGGCTAGGGATTCCCCAGATGCGAAGGCGCGGCCAAGGCGGGATCGTTCTCGCACGCAGTGCTCACCCGCAGATCACACCGGAAGGAACCATGACTAGGAACGCATCCGTCGGAGAGGGATCTGTGCTGTCCAAGGAGCTCCGACTGTCCAACGGCGTCACGTTGAGCAATCGCATCGCGCAGTCCGCGATGACTGAGCATCTGGCCACGGGTGACGGCGCGCCCTCGTGGCAGTTGATCGAGGCATACAAGCGGTTCGCTGTCTCCGGGGCCGCCCTAATCATCAGCGGCAATGTCATGGTGAATGGGTGGTCGTTGGAGGCGCCGCGCAATGTCGTCATCGAAGATGAGCGGCATCTGCGGCAACTACGGCAGTGGGCGGCCACCACCACCGGCAGCGACGCGCGGCTGATTCTTCAGCTCTCGCTTGCGGGCCGGCAGAGCCAGCGTGGCCTGGCGCTGGCCGGGCGCCGCCAGGATGTCGCGACAGCCTCGGCGGTACCGATGAGCATCGGTGGTCCGTTGTTCAAGCCGCCACGGGCGCTGAGCGACTTGGAGATCCGCCAGATCATCGGTCAGTTCGCAACGGCAGCGCGGATCGCTGCCGAGGCCGGCTTCGCCGGCGTGCAGGTGCATGCGGCGCACGGCTACCTGCTGAGCCAGTTCCTCTCGCCGCTGGTCAATCAACGCACCGACAATTGGGGCGGTTCGGCGGAAAAGCGGATGCGGATGCTGATCGAGATCGTCCGGGCGGTGGGATCGGTGACGCCGCAGTCCTTCCTGCTCACCGTCAAAATGAATGTCTCTGACTTTCAGCCCGGCGGGCTCGACGCCGCCGAGGCCCTGATCGTGGCCAAAGCCCTGGAGAACGAGGGTGTGCACCTGATCGAGTTTTCCGGTGGGACCTATGAGAGTTCGGCGATGATCGACGGCGGAGTCGCACGCGACCCGAGCGGAGCACGCGAGGCGTATTTCCTGAGCTACGCAAAGGAGTTCGCGCAGGAGTTGAGTGTGCCCGTGATGCTTTCCGGCGGATTCCGCAGCCGCACCGCCATGATCGACGCAGTCGAGAATGGTGCCGCCGATGTGATCGGGCTGGCCAGGCCCATCGCGGTCGAGCCCGACTTCCCCCGCCGCATCCTCGACGGCACCACCGAGGTCAGCCTCGCCACGCCACCGAAAGTCGGTAACAAGAACATCGACGACCTGCTTAGTGGCGCCTGGTATCAGGAACAAATCGCGCGCCTCGGCCGCGGCAAGCCGACCCTGCCGAACCGAACTCCCATTGTGGGGCTGGGGATCATGCTGGCCACGACGCTGCGCGACCGGCTGATCGTCAGGATCCCCACGCTGGCGGGCAACCGGTCATGAGGGCCGGGACAGGGGTGGTCCCCCGATGAGCACCGAACCCGCACCCCACGGCGGGCAGGCAATGGCGACCATGCTCTGTCCGGTGTGCGGGAAACGTGTTGCCGCCGGCGCGTTTTGCGCACGCTGCGGCGCGCACCTGTCCCCGCAGGGCGATTCGCCAGAGTGGTTGCGGATCCGCGAATACGGCGCGGCCCCCGGTGAGCACGTGTTGCGGCTGTCGGTGGTGAGTTCGCTCTTTCCGCGTCTGCCACGTCGTTGCGTCACAGGGTTCCGGGTGGGGCTCGCCGCCCTGCTGTTGTTGCTGGTCGTGTTGGCCCTGCTGCGGTGGCAGCCGCCTCTGATCGCGGTCAGCACGTTCGGGCTGCCGCTGGTGTTCCTCACCTATCTGCGACTGAGTGACGTCCACCACGACCTGACGGTCCGCACATTGGTGGTCACCGCACTGCTGGCCGTCGGACTCGGTGTCGGGTGGGCATTGCTGACCGGCCCCGCCGTCGCGCGCTCCTACGATGTCGCGCTGGTTTCCGGGATGGTCGGGGGAGGAGTGCTGTGGGAGCGGCTGGCCATCCCGTTGGGCGGTGCGGCTCTCATGCTCGTCCCGGTGGTGCTAGCGCGGATGTCGCGCCCCGCAATCCGGGAGTCGTTGGACGGGTTCGTCATCGGTTCACTGGGCGCGATCTCTTTCACCGCCGCTGCGACCTTGACACGGTTGGCCCCGCAACTCGCGACCGGAGTGGTCGCCCACGACCGCCCCATCGGTTCGCTCCTCGTCGAGGCGGGCATCCAAGGTTTGGCGATGCCGTTGACCGCGGCGGCCGTTGGCGGAATGGTCGGCGCGGCACTATGGTTCAGGCGCCGAGCGGACACATCTGAGCCGCACCGTTGGCACCCGCTCCCCGCACTTCTGCCCGAGTTCGGGGTGGTGCTGATCGTCTACGCCGCGTTGGGGCTGATCGACGTCGCCCGACTTCCGCAAGGCGTGCACGTGGGCCTGTACTTGGTGATGACAGTGTTCGCGCTGCTCGCCCTGCGGATCGTACTCCAGGCGGCGCTACTGCGCGAGGAGCACGAACCCGGCTCCGGTGCACCGCTGCCGTGCCCGAACTGCGACCAGCTCGTTCCCGACATGGCATTCTGCTCGAATTGTGGCGTTGCCACCAACGCATCGTCGCGGTCTTCGCGGACCATGCGGCGCCTCAACGACAACCGCGTTTTCATTCGCGGACAGTGGCCTCCGGGAAGTTTGGCCGCCGGCTGACCGCCGGAACGATTGCGTAGTCAGCCTGAAAAACAAGATTGTGGAGCTCAGCGCTAGCGATGGCGCGCAGAACGTGAAGCTGGTCGGCGGCATCGGATCTGGTGAAGATATTCATCGGCCAGTCCCCTACTGTCGCGCCCCTCAGATGCGGATGGTGAAAACCGATCCCGTAGTAGGCCATCAGCACGACAGGTGAGACTCCCCCCGAGCGCTGCTCGGGCCAACTGAGAGCCCATGAAGCTACCAGGCCCCCGTCCGGTGTCCTCTGTAATCCCGTACCGGTGATGCGCCCCGACTCCAACAGAAGCAAGGTGTTCACCTCGCGGAGTACTTGACTTGCCACTGGGTGCAGCAAGTCGACCGCGCGAGCGAAGTGATCTTCCTTGTCGGGGCGGCCGGTGGAGCCGCCATGAGTGTTGTCGCGCACGTCGACGAAATGGCGCATCAAGGCCCTCACGTAGGCGGGTACGTCGTCATCCTCAGCGAGTAACTCGGGGCTTGATGGTCGGCCGGTGCCGAGCCGGCCCTCAGAATCCTCGGACACGTTGCGCCTCCTGACACGCTACTCAGGTGAATGCGGTGCAAGACAAGCCATCGGCTTGTCCGAACGACGTCGGGCATCAAACTGATTCGACGCGGCATCCGGGCGAAGCGCGAGCGTGGGTTCTTGCCGAGCGAGCCGGGTCACGACGGATCGTTCTCGCTGTTCCGGTCATCACCTCGTTCTTCAGCGGCCGACTCACCTGCTGTCCATTTTTCCGCACCCGGCGTAGCCGGGCGGTAGATGCTTGGCGGCGGGATTTGTGGTTGATAGCTGACGCGAGAAACGATCCGCCCATGACCCGCGCCTTCGCATCCGTGTGGGCCCTAGTGGACTTCCCGGCACGCTCGAACGACGACGGGGCGCGTCCACCACACCTCCTCGAAGCCAACGCGCAGCCGGGGACATAACCGAACCCGCACCTCTTGTCCGCGCTCGGCTGGGCGGCTCGGGTGACCGACCCGGACACCTAGGGATTTCGCGGATGCGAACGTTCGCATCTGAGGCGGACGGTTTGTTCACACAGGGCGCTCACCCCGCACCTTGTGATCACCCATCAGCACAGAGGAATGATCATGCGTGCAGCGGTAGCGACTGGATCGTCGATCGAGGTCCGTGACGACATCCCCGACCCAACGCCCGGCCCAGGTCAGGTTCTAGTTCATACGATCGTGTGCGGCATCTGCGGCTCCGATCTGCATGCCCTGGCGGAACCGGAGGAGATGGCACAGCTCAACGCGGCCGGCGGAGCAACAAGCGTTCCCCCAGGAACTCCGTACGTACTCGGTCACGAGTTCAGCGCAGAAATCGTCGAGTATGGCCCTGAGACCGAGGGCACGCTGCGAGTTGGCAGCACGGTGTGCGCCTTGCCGTATGCGATGGGACCCACCGGCATGGAGGTCATCGGGTTTTCCCCGACATTGCCCGGCGGCTATGGGGAGATGATGGTGCTGCAGGAGGCGATGCTGATGCCGGTGCCCGAGGGCCTGGACGCGCGCGCAGCCGCGCTCACCGAGCCGCTCGCGGTCGGCGAGCATTCGGTAGCCCTCGCCGATATGCGGCCCGGCTGGCCGTGTCATGTAGTCGGCTGTGGCCCGATCGGGTTGGCCATCATCGTCGCCCTCAAAGCGCGAGGCGCCGGCCCGATCAGCGCCTCGGATCTCTCCCCGTCCCGGCGCGCGCTGGCCGCGCGGCTGGGAGCCGACGTCGTCTTGGATCCCGCCGAGGGGACCGGCTTCCCCGACTTCGCCGAGCTGGGTGTCCCCACCAACCCCCTGCAACGAGCGGCGAGCATCGGGATGGGCTCCGAGCCGCCCCGCGCGGTGATCTTCGAGGCAGTCGGAAAGCCAGGAATGATCCCGCAGATCATCGACGCGGCGCCGCCAGGCAGCCGGATCGTGGTCGCGGGCGTGAACACCCAAGGTGATCGTTTCGTGCCGGCGCTGGCGATCGTCAAGGAACTTGAGCTGCGCTTCGGCTTCGGCTATTCGCCGAAAGAATTCGCGGCAACACTGGCGCGTGTCGCACGCTCCCCCGAGGCAGTGGCACCGCTGATCACCGGCACCGTCGGTGTCGAGGGCGTCACCGGCGCGATCGACGCGCTGCGCATCGGCGACCAAATCAAAGTACTCATCGAGCACTAGCGCGGTGGTCCCCACACACCGAAGAAGAGAGAAGAGAGACGTAACGATGACCCCCATCAATCGCACCACTGTGCGCATCCCGACCCCTTCTCGGTTCGATATCGAGGCTTGGCTCTACCTGCCCGAGGGACAGGGCCCGTTTCCCGCGGTGGTGATGGGTCATGGCCTCGGAGCCGTCAAGGTCGGTGGACTGGCATCGTTCGCCGAACGGTTCTGCCGGGAAGGGTTCGCCGCGGTCGTTATCGACTACCGCCAGTGGGGCGGCTCCGAGGGGCAGCCGCCCCGCGACGAACTCAGCGTGCCCCGCCAACGCGAGGACTACACCGCCGCGATCGGGTGGGCCGCAGCCCAACCGGACATCGACGAACACCGAATCTTCGTGTGGGGCACCTCATTTGCCGGCATGCACGCCACCGCGCTGGCCGCCTCCGATCATCGCCTCGCCGGCGCGATCGCCCAATGCCCCCTGGTTGACGGTCTCGCCGGTTCACGCCTGGTGCGCCCCAGCCGTTCCCTTGCGCTATTTGCCACGGCGATCATCGATCGCCTCGGGTCGCTCGTCGGCCGCGCGCCGATCTATCTGCCCGTCAACGTGGCTCCGGGAGAATGGGGCATCGCCGACACATCAGATGCACTGTTCGGCAAGAAAGTCATGCACCCGCGCGAGCCGGTCGACTGGCACAACCGGATGGCGGCGCGGTCACTGCTAAGCATCCCCGCCCACCGCCCTGTTCGCCACGCCCGCGACATCAACATCCCAATCCTTCTCATCGTCGCCGAAGACGACACCCAGGCACCGGTCGGTCCCGCCCTCGCCGTGGCCGATCGCGCACCCCAAGCAGAACTTCACCGCAGCAAAGGTGGCCACTACGACGTCTACGACGGCGGCATCGCCTTCGACGACGTCATCGAGTGGGAAGTTGAATTCCTCCGACGCCATGCCTGCATCCAGCCAACCGGGCCGCCAACACCCTCGGTGCAAGGGCAACCCCCAACCCCTAGCGCCGAATGACCGCAACGGATTTCGCGCACCGCTCACGTGCCAATCAAATGAAGGAACGGAGGCGACATGGGCAGCGGACCGCAAGCGCAACAGGCCAGCCGCCGGCTGGACGAATATGGCACCCGAACGTTGGTCGTTGGCGCGTTGGGCGTAATCGGTCGAAACGTCGTCGAGCATCTCGCTGACACTGGGCGCTCAGTAGTCGGACTCAGTAGACGGCGGCCACCGCTGGCCGCAGGCACCGGCGCCGACCATGTGCTTGCCGACGTGACGGATCCCGGCGCGGGCGTCCGTCTGCGTGATTCCCTGCACGACGTGACACATTTGGTGTTCGCGGCATACCAGGAACAGTCCAGCCTGGCGGGGCAGGTGGCGCCCAACGTCAATCTTCTCGAAGGCAGCCTGGACGCCCTGGCAGCGGCGGGTGCCGCGGTGCAACACGTCACCCTCTATCAGGGGAACAAGTACTACGGCGCACACCTTGGACCGTTCAAAACCCCCGCGCGGGAAAATGATCCACGACTGCCAGGGCCCAACTTCTACTACGACCAGGAAGATCTACTGCGTCTCCGCGCGCAGCGGGACGGGTTCGCCTTCAGCATCTTTCGGCCCGAGGCCGTCTGCGGAGTGGCAACCGGTAACCCGATGAACTTACTGACTGCCATCGCGGCGTATGCAAACCTGTGCAAGCACACGAACATCCCGCTGCGATTCCCCGGCCCCGAGCAGGCCGCCGACGTCCTCTACCAGGTCACCGACGCCCGGCTGCTGGCCCGCGCAACGGCGTGGGCGGGACTGGCGCAGAGCGCTCGCAACCAGGACTTCAACATCACCAACGGAGACACATTCCGCTGGCGGCACATGTTCCCCCGCATAGCCGACTACTTCGGTGTCGCACACGCACCCGCCCAACAACTACACCTCACCGATCACATGCCGAGCCAGGAGAGCCACTGGGATGAGATCGCTTCGCTGCATCGCCTAGAACCCACTTCCTTCCATGAACTTGCGGCGTGGGAATTTGCGGACTTCATCTTCCACAGCACCTGGGACAACGTCTCGTCCACGATCAAAATCCGAAAGGCTGGCTTCCCGGACTGCATCGACAGCGAGCAGATGTTCATCGAACTCTTCGACGCCCTGGCTGTTCGTCATCTCATTCCGCGGCGCTAGACGTACCTAGCCGCGGCGACACGCCGCGCTGCGCGCCGAATCATCAGCCTTCTGTTGTTCGCTGCATACGACCGCGTTGGCGGTCACCTGTTCGAGCAGTGCGTTCAAGGTCGCTTGCTGCTCGGAGTCCAGGACCGCAAGCACTCGTTGTTCTGCCTCGGTGAGCGCGTGTTCGACCTCTGCAAGTCGGCGAGTTCCCTCCGGCGTGAGGCTGACCGTATGGCGGCGGCGGTCCTGTGGCGAGCGCCGGCGCTCGATCAAATTTGCGGCTTCTAGGTCGTTAAGCAGGCCGACCAGATTGGTGCGGTCGACTCGCAAAGCTTCGCCGAGGTCGGATTGGCTCTGTTCGCCCACCAATTGAAGAAGCGTTAGCGCGACGACGTGGCGCGGGCGCAGGCCGAAGGTCTCGATCTCGGACTCCGCCTCGGTACGGATCCGCCGGGCGATCAGCTCAAGCAGCGGGCCCGAGTGCCCTCGGGGCTGCCGGAGAACGAGTGGAAGCTCCTCCACCGCGACCTCGTCCATCGATTGAAGTTTGTCCATGCAAGAAGGGTAGCGCAAAAAAACCAACCATATGTGACAGGAGGACGATTGCTATGATATAAATCGTTGATGTACCACTAATGATGTGTGGAGGACTTCATCATGTTTGGTCGACGATCTTCAGAACGGGGCCGGCGGAGGCGTGTCGGCATCGCCAGCGCTGCGGCCCTGTTGTTGGTGTTGGTCGCTGTGCTCGAGGGTGCACCTGCTTGGGCTGAGCCGGTGGACCTGGCGACTCAGCAGTACTCCAAGACGACCCGCGACGGGTGGCAGCTGACCCTCTCGATTGACAACGAACGGGTGAACTCGGTTCCCAACCTCGCGGCCGCGTTGAATTCACGGGAAGGCTTCGTCACCTTGTCCGCCACCGCGACCGCTACCGGCGGCTCGGCGCCCATCACCGACAGCCTCTTCATCGCCGGTTACCAGCTGGGCTGTCAAACCGACGTCTCGAGCGGGCTGGGGATCGGCGGCATTGCGTCAGCGAACGCGTCGGTCGGCGTGCCGTCGGGCGTCAACGTTGGCGGCGGCCTGACCGGCTTTATCCAGACCGTCATCCAGCCCGGGGTTATCACCGAACTTCCCATGGCCAACATGGCGTTGAGCGACGGCCGCGCGATGCTCGACATCGACAACATCCACATCAAAGCCGACGCCTGCGGCGGCGACGTCACCATCCGGTCATACGCCTATCTGCGCATATCGACAGCCGCCGCGCATTCGTCCTTCGCCATCTACGGCGACCCCGCCAAGATCTAGCCACTGAAGGGAACTTCGATGCCTCAACTACGCCTGCATATTTCGGCCGCAGTCGCGGTGGGCGCGCTGATGCTGCTGACCGCATCGCCCGCATCGGCCGACACACCGCCGCCGCAGGGACCGGCTTCACTGCCCGCCCTCACGGTGCCAGGGAAACCGACCCTGGACTCGACAGACTCGCGGGGCACCAACGTCGAAATCATGGGTGGTGAGGACCGAACCCTCCTCGGAATGCCCGGATCTCGCCTCGGCAACTCGCCCTACCGAATCTCGCAGGTGGGGCCAACGAGCGGGGTGCGGACCACATCGGGCAGCGGAGGGGTCCGAATCGGCACCACCAATCTCGCAGGCGGCCTGGAAGAGCCACACGGCAACCCTGCACCGGTACCCGCACCGGGCACCGAAGGCACCTATGTAGAAACCCCGCCCGCACCCGGAGCCAGCTGATCGACATGACGAAGGCAAATAACCTCCACCGTCTTCGCGGGAGCCTGAAGATGCTGTCGGCAGCGATCGGCGCCAGCGTCCTCGTCGCGATGGGCGCAGTGACCGTCGCCTACCCGGGCGATGAGGTCGGCGCAAGCGCAACAGGCCCCAAGGGCTGGCCCTCGGCAACAGTTACTCGGACGCCGCCGGCGTCGGCACCTCAGACGTCCTTCGCCACCCCGCCGGTCACCGCCACCCCATGTCCGAAAAGGGCAACCCTGCCCTGCCCGAGCTGATTCCTTTTCGGGCACCGTCGCCCGGAGGCGACTGCACGTCAATTTCCTACCGGCAGTTAATGATTCACAACATCAACAGAAAGAGACAAAATCATGCCACATCTTCTGCACATCGACTCTTCGATCACAGGCGAGCAGTCCACCAGCCGGCGCCTCAGCGCGCGGGCGGCTCGACGCTGGCTCGCCGCACACCAGGGCGGGACGATCACCTTCCGTGACCTAGCAGCTCATCCGATTCCCCACTTCGACGCGGTAACCGGACTGGCGCGCATGGTTCCGCCGGAAAAGCGCACCCGCGCAGAACAACTCTCATTCGCGCTCAGCGTCGAGCTGATCAACGAGATCAAGCTGGCCGACACCGTCGTGCTTGGCCTTCCCCTCTACAACTACGGCCCGCCAAGCACAATCAAGGCATGGGTCGACCACCTCATCGCTCCAGGCGTGTCGGTCGACGCGCAGACCAATGCCGGACTGCTGGGTGACACCGAATTCATCGTTCTCGCCGCCCGCGGTGGCGGATACGGTGCCGGCACACCGAGGGAAGGTTGGGATCACGCCGAGCCATGGCTCTCACACGCATTGTCGTCGACCGGCGTCGAACCGCGGTTCATCACCGCCGAGTTGACGGTCGCGAGCAGCAACCCAGCGATGGCCGACCTCATACCACTTGCTGCCGACAGCCTGGTGCGGGCCGAAACCGCCATCGATGAACTATGGTCGGACCTCCAGTGCGTCGCGTGAGGGTACAGCGATGACCAATCGGTCCGCATGTGAGACCCGTTGGTTCGGAGGGTCTTTCAGCCACCTAGACCGGTCAAATAGGAACTAATCAAACGGAGAGAAGTCATGAAACGTTTCGACCACAGGACAGTGATCGTCACCGGCGGTGCCCGAGGAATGGGTGCCAACCACGCGCGCGGCTTCGTCGCAGAGGGCGCGAACGTCGTGATCGCAGATGTACTCGAGCACGAGGGGCAAACGCTCGCCGAGGAACTCGGCGATCACGCGATCTTCTCCCGCCTCGACGTGACGAGCGAGGAGGACTGGGCGGCCACGGTGGCCGCGGCTGAGGACGCCTTCGGCCCGGTCTCCGTGCTCATCAACAACGCGGGTATCACGCGCTTCGGAGTGATCGAGGAGACCGAGCCGGCAGTCTGGCGCCAAGTGCTCGAAATCAACCTGACCGGCTCGTATCTGGGCATCCGCGCTGTGGCGTCCTCGATGCGCAAGGCGGGCGGCGGCGCGATCGTCAACATCTCCTCCGGAGCCGGCTTTACCGCGACCTTCGGGCTCGCCGCCTACGTGGCCAGTAAGTGGGGACTGCGGGGACTGACCAAGACGGCGGCGCTGGAGCTCGGGCGCGACAACATCCGCGTCAACTCCATTCATCCCGGTGCTATTCGCACGCCGATGCTCGCCGCTCATGCGTCGGACACCGGGCCAATGGCGGCAACGATGGCCGGCGCAGGAGTGGAGTCATCGGCGATTCCGCGCATCGCCGACCCCGAGGAGATCACCCGGCTAGTGCTGTTCGTCGCCTCTGAGGAGGCCAGCTTCTCGACCGGCTCCGAGTTCATCGCCGACGGAGGTCTTCTGCTCGGCCCGGTGCCGCAGCAGGACCACACCGAGGTGGCCTGAGCCGCAGGGAGATTGAACGGAATCGCATTTCTACCGCGGTGTGCTTACTTGCGCAGGGGTTTGAGCGCGCGGGCCCATGCTTCGAGTTGGTCGAACATGATGGTGGCGGCATCGTCGTGCAGGGCGGCGGGACGAAAGATGGAGAAGTTCTCGAAGTCGGTGAACATCGAGAACGACAGCTGCTGGCGCACATGAGCGATCTGCAGCTCGCTGCAGACGGCGCGAAGGTGCTCGATCGCCCGGGCCCCACCCACGGAGCCGTAACTGACGAAGGCCGCGGCTTTGTTGTTCCACTCCGCGTAGAGGTAGTCGATCGCGTTCTTCAGCACACCGGAGGTGGAGTGGTTGTACTCGGGCGTGACGAAGACGTACCCGTCGTAGGGGGCGATGGTCGCGGCCCAGGCCTTGGTGTGCTCGCCGGCGTATTGGCCCAGCATCGGGGACATCGGCTCGTCCATGTGGGGCAACGGGTGGTCGGCGAGGTCGATGAGGTCGTAGTCGGCGCCGATGCGGGTTCGCGCCTTATCGAGCACCCAGTCGGCGACGGCCTTGCCGTTGCGGCCGGGTCGGGTGCTGCCAAGGACGATCGCAATCTTCAACTCGCTCATGGGGTTTCCCTTTCAAATCGGGTCGATCAGCTCTGCACGAGGCGGGCTAGGCACAGCCCAACCCGGGCCCTCGTACAACGTCCGCTCGTTATTGAACGTTCAAGTCAAACTAGCGTATCGCGCTTGAATGTTCAAGTGATGCCCCCTATGCTGCGATCATGGGCCGTTCCCCCCGGCGGGCTGAAGCCGCCAATGCCAGCTCTCCTCGCTGGCTGACCGCGGCCCAGCTTGAGGCGTGGCAGGCATTCACCCTTCTGCTGGCGCGGCTGCCAACCGCGCTGGAGGAACAGTTGCAACGCGACGCCGAGCTGAGCTATATCGAGTACTACGCGCTTGCGGGCCTGTCGGAGGCGCCCGCGCAGGCTATGCGGATGAGCGAGCTCGCGGTGCTCACCAACGCCGAGCTCTCGCGGCTGTCGCACTTGATCACCCGCCTCGAAAAGCGCGGTTATGTCAGACGCGAACCCGACCCGAGCGACGGTCGCTACACCAACGCCGTCCTCACCGACGCAGGCTTCGAGCATGTTGTCGCCGCCGCCCCCGGCCACGTTGCTACCGTGCGCGAGCTGGTCATCGACGCGCTCGACGACGGCGAGCTCGACACCCTGCGTGCGATCGCTACCCGGATCATCGCCAGGATCGATGACCCCCGCCAAAGCTCTGACGTTGCTCCGACTCCCTGACTGGGTTCCACTGCCGGTCTTTTCAGTCCGGCGGCCAAACCTGTTTAGAGCAGGCCGAGGTGCTGCAGATCGGTGACGTACTTGTCGATCAGTGGTGCCGAGACATGTGGAATGTCATGTGGAATGTCATGTGGAATGTCATGTCTGTGCCGACTTTGTCTGTGCCGACTTTGGCCGCCCGTACTGCGGCGTGGAACACGTCGGTCGGCGCAGGGGCGCCTCGCAGTGGCTTCTCGGGTTCGTGATACGCGTGGACCAGCGGAAAAACCGTCTGTTGGCGCTGCTTTTGCGGCAACGCCCGCAGGGCGATTTCGAACCGTGCGACCCAGTCCTGGTAGTCGTCGATCCGCTGGATCGTGTGGCCGGCGTCGATGAGCCAGTCGACGAACACATCCAGCGAGACGCCGTCGTCATGGGGATTCATGACGTCAAAGGAGTGGAATCCGTCTCTAATCTGCTCGCCAAGCGTGGTGATCGATTCGGCGACGAAATCAACGGAAAGTCCGTCGTAGTGTGCCCTCGGCCGGTTGCCCGCAGCGTCGGTCTCGTAAAACGATTGCGGCGCAATGCCGGTCGCGATCAGGCTGAAGATCAGCCGGGTGAACGAGTCGGGCACATTCAGCTGCCCGACATATCGCGTGTGGGCGAGAATCAGGTCGGAACGAAACACCGCCGCTGGCAGACCGCACAGGTCGTGCGCCTCCCGCAGCAGCACCTCACGGCCCATTTGCTGTTCGCATAACCGTTGGCATATGTCTCGTCGATTCCACGGACAGGGCTGACGGTACGAATATCGCCATCCTCTTCGAAGTCGCCGGGTGCGACCGACATGGCCACCGCAACCGTCGAGAGGTAGGTAACGGGCTTGATCTGCGTCGTGATCGCCAGCCGGATCACCTCGGCGGTACCGACAGCGTCTGCAAGATAGGCGCGAGCCGTAGACCCGGCCGGCGCGCCGCCTCAATTACCGCGGGGCTGGGCTCGGCGGCCCTGAACTGCCGGTCGTCGGCATAGAGGTCCGCTACCCGGCCGGCGAGCCGATGTTCACGGGTCCCGCCGAGAACCCGGATACCTTCGATGTCCTGCCGTTCTTCAATCGTCATCAACTAGCCCTTCGTGATCGGTCCTTGTGCCTTGCAAACACATGTATATGCATGTAATACATAAAAAATTAAACCTCGCCGGCCAACGAGGCGAGGTTGGGGAGGGTGGCAAGGAGGTCCGACCAGCTTGCCTCCGGCAAGCGTGATCGCATGCGCGCCTGCGCGCGCTCCCAGGCCGGGCGTGCCTCCTCGAGCTCGCCGCCCCGGCCTCGGTGACGTGGACGAGCTTCTCGCGCCGGTCCGCACCGGTGGTGACGGCAACCCAGCCCGCATCGATCAGGGGTCGGAGGTTGCGAGTCAGCGTCGTCTGGTCCAGCGACGTCAGGACGCCCAGGTCCCGCTGTCGGATCACCGGCGTTGTGAAGGTGGTCGAGCAGCGAGAACTGCGTGGTACGCAGTACCACGCCGCGCAGCTCCTCGTCGTATAGCCGGCTCACGGCTCGGGACGCCTGTCGCAGCGCGTCGCACAGGCACGGAGAGGCGGTCGATCCGCGGACCTCGGTGGGCACCATACATGTATATGCATGCAATATTCGTTTGCCAAACCTCCGGCTCGGCCGGATGACGAAGACCGTCGACGATGACGCGCCTCATCCGCGGAAGCCGGGGCCTGCCTCAGGCGTGACGTTGTGTGCGGTGATCTGCTCGCCGCAATGGGCGCACATGAGGCGCGGGTCGGCGATTTCGCCGCAGGCGTCGTGGCGCAGCACGACCGGTGGGCCGCTCGGGTGCGGCAGATACTCGTCGCCCCACCGCATCAGGGTCACGATAGCTCCGAAGAGATCGCGCCCGGCGTCGGTGAGCCGGTACTCGTGGCGCTCGGGATCGCGAGAATAGGGGACCCGCTCGAGAAGGCCCGCTTCGACCAGCATCCGCAGCCGGGACGAGAGCGTGGGCCGCGGGATGTTGAGGTTACGTGCGAGCTGACCGAAGCGGCGCACGCCGAAGAACGCTTCGCGCAGGATGAGCAGCGTCCAGCGCTCGCCGACCAGCTCGAGTGCCCGGCCAACGGACTCGGCTTCGAAGCGGTGGGACAGATCAGAGGAACCGACCATGGTTCAATAACCATACCGGTTCAATTGCTGAACCAACAGTGGTAACGTGATTGAACCAGCCGTCCGCCTCACCCGAATGCCGAGATCGCTATGAACAAGCCCGACCTGACCACAGCACCGCCTAGCAGTGCGAACGACATCGAGACCGTCGCCAGGCAGATCGCGGTAATGGCGCACGAGATGTCCGGCGAGATCGACGACGACCGCCGGCTACCCGGGGAGTTGGTGGCGCTCCTCGGGGAATCTGGCCTGCTGCGCGCCGGGGCGCCGGTGGAAGTCCGGGGACTGGAGTTGCCGCCAGGAGTGGCCCTGCGGTGCGCAGAAGCGGTGGCGCGCGGCAACGCGTCAGCGGGCTGGTGCGTCTCAATCGCGATCACCAGCAGCCTGCTGGTCGCGTATCTGCCTGCTTCCAGCAGGGAGGCGCTCTTCGGCGACGGACGCGGCGTCGCAGCCGGAGTCTGGGCGCCGCGCGGCACAGGGCGGACGGTGGATGGCGGCGTCGTGGTGTCCGGCCGCTGGGCGTTCTGCAGCGGAATCACCCACGCAGACATGATGTTCGCCGGCTGCCTGGTCGACGATCAGCGCGTGCCGTCGATCGTCGCGCTGCGCAAAGAAGATCTCCAGGTTCTCGACACGTGGCACACGCTGGGCCTGCGGGGCACCGGCAGCCACGACACGGTGGCCGATGAGGTCTTCGTGCCGGCCGATCGCGTGTTCTCGTTGTTCGACGGCCCGACCCTGGACCGGCCGCTGTATCGCTTCCCGGTGTTCGGGTTCTTCGCCTTGTCGATCGCCGCGGCCGCGCTGGGCAACGCGCGGGCCGCGATCGACGACCTCGTCGCGCTGGCTAGCGAGAAAAAGGGGCTTGGGTCGACTCGCACGCTGGCGCAACGCCCCGCGACACAAGCGGCGGTGGCGACGGCCGAGTCGGCGCTGAGCGCAGCGCGGGCGCTTTACTACCAAGCGATCGAGGCTGGGTGGCAGGCCAGCCAGGACGGCGACGGCGTGTCGGTAGAGGCGCGAAACCGACTGCGTCTTGCGGCAACTCACGCGGTGCGAACCGCCGCCGACGTGGTCCGCGACATGTACGACCTCGCAGGCGGAAGCGCCATATACGACAGCGCCCCGCTGCAGCGACGATTCCGCGACGCCTACACCGCCACGGCGCATTTCCAGGTCAACGAGGCGTCGCGCGAGCTGCCTGGCCGCATCCTGCTCGACCAACCGGCCGACGTGGCGATGCTGTGACCGGACGAATCGAGGTCGCCCTGCCGTTCTGGCTGGACCGGCCCGACCAGGAGGCGCTGGACATCGCGCTGGCCGCCTGTGAAGCCGAGTTCGGCACGCTGTGGATCGGCGAAATGGCTACCTACGACGCCTTCGCGTTGGCCACCGCGATCGGGCACCGCGTGCCCGGCCTGCACATGAAGCTCGGACCCCTGGCCCTCGGCGTCCGCAGCCCGGTGGCGCTGGCGTTAGGCGCATCCTCGGTCGCGTCCCTTACCGGCAGCGATGTCGACATCGCGTTGGGCGCCTCCAGTCCGGCGATCGTCGCAGGCTGGCACGACCGCCGGTGGTCGCAGCATGCCTGCCGCATGCGCGAAACGATCGAGTGTCTCAGGTCGATCCTGGCAGGGACGCGAGCCGACTACAACGGACGGCACGTTCGCAGCCACGGCTTCCGGCTACGAAAGCCGATGCCGGACAGCAGAATCGCGGTAGGCGCCTTCGGGCCCGCGATGACGAAGGTGGCCGCGCGGCACGCGAATGAGGTCGTGCTCAATCTCGTACCGCCGGCCCGGGTCGCCGACGTGCGGGCGATCATCGACGCCGAGGCCGCCGCGGCCGGCCGTACCCCGCCGCGCCTGACCGTGTGGGTTCCGGTCGCAGTCAACCCCGGCGACTCGGCGCGCGGCCAGCTGGCTGCCCAGCTGGCCGTCTATCTCGCCCCTCCCGGATACGGCGAAATGTTCGGCGAGCTCGGCTTTCTCGACCTCGTCCAGCGGGCCCGCGCGGGCGTTCAGCGCTTCGAGCTGGCGGCCGCCGTCCCCGTCGAGCTACTTGACCAGGTGTGCGCCATGGGCTCGCCGGACGGCATCGCCGAGCGGCTGCAGGCTTACCACGACGCTGGCGCCGACAGCGTGGCGATCGTACCGGCCACTGCCGAGGACCCCGGCGGACGGGCGGCCCTCGCCGCGGTGGCCAGCGCCCGAAGCGAATGTTAACGCGACGGTTGTCGAAAGATGTTCCGCTACAACGACCCGAACAGGAGATTGCATCGTGACGCTTGTGAACGCCCAGTGTCGTCTGGCCGCGCGGCCGGTCGGCCTACCCGAGGCAACCGACTGGACGTTCACCGAGGAGCCGGTGCCGAGTCCGGCCGACGGTGAACTCCTCGTGCGGGTGGAGTACCTGTCCATCGATCCGGCGATGCGCACCTGGATGAACGCCGGTCGTTCATACGCGCCGCCCGTCGAGATCGGTGAAGTGATGCGTGCCGCTGGCATCGCACGCGTCACCCAGTCACGTCACGCGGACTTCGCGGTGGGCGACGAGGTGTACGGCGTCTTCGGGGTTCAGCGGTACGCGCTCACCGACGGACGCGGTGTGACCAAGGTGGACACAAGCCTCGCGCCTGCCGCGGTCCATCTCGGTGTCCTCGGCATCGGCGGCCTGACCGCCTACTTCGGGCTGCTCGATGTCGGTCGGCCCGAGCCGGGTCAGACTGTCGTCATCTCGGGTGCGGCCGGGTCGGTGGGCAGCGTCGCAGGCCAGATCGCACGGATCAAGGGTTGCCGGGCGGTCGGTATCGCCGGCGGGCCGGAGAAGTGTCGCTGGCTGGTCGAGGAGCTCGGATTCGACGCCGCAATCGATTACAAGGCCGGCGATCTGCGTGCGCAGCTCAAGACGCACGCTCCCGACGGCGTCGACGTGTTCTTCGACAATGTCGGCGGCGAGGCGCTCGAAGCGGCGCTGGCTGGCCTCGCCAGGGGCGCTCGCATCGTGCTGTGCGGCGCCGTCTCGCAGTACAACGCCACCGCCGCGGGGCGCGGACCGGCCAACTACATGCAGCTGCTCGTTGCGCGCGCATCGATGACCGGCTTCGTGATCTTCGACTATGCCGACCGCTACGCCGAAGGCGTTGCCCAGCTGGCGAAGTGGCTGCGCAGCGGCGAGCTGCGCTCACGCGAGCACGTCGTGGCAGGCGACGTCAATGAGTTCCCGGGTGTCCTGCTCACGCTCTTCCGCGGCGAGAACACCGGCAAGCTGGTTCTCGAACTCTCACCTGGGGTGGCAGAACGCGGGGAACGCGACCGCGGGCAGTAGCTCCAACGAGTGTGCTCAGTGCGACACGGCGGGA
>JAOPVX010000339.1 GCA_025965975.1 Mycobacterium sp.
ATCGCGTTCCTCTATGTCGAGCGCACCGCCGACAACCCGGTCGTGCCGTTCGATCTGTTCAAGGACCGCAACCGGGTCGCGACATTCGCGGCGGTCTTCCTGGCCGGTGGCGTCATGTTCACGCTGACCGTGCTGATCGGCCTGTACGTCCAAGACATCATGGGCTACACGGCATTACACGCCGGAATCGGCTTCATTCCGTTCGTCATCGCGCTCGGCATCGGGCTCGGGCTGTCCTCGCATCTGGTGTCGATCTTCCCGCCGCGGGTGCTGGTGATTGCCGGCGGCGTGCTGGTGCTCGCCGCGATGCTCTACGGCTCCACACTCAACGGCGGCATCCCGTACTTCCCGAACCTGGTGCTGCCGATCACCGTCGGCGGCTTCGGCATCGGCATGATCGTCGTTCCGCTCACGGTGTCGGCGATCGCCGGTGTGGGCTTCGACCAGATCGGCCCGGTGTCGGCAATCGCGCTGATGATGCAGAACCTCGGCGGCCCGGTGGTGCTCGCGGTCATCCAGGCCGTCATCACGTCGCGCACGCTCTATCTGGGCGGCACCACCGGCCCGGTGAAGTACATGGACAGCGCGCAGCTGCACGCACTCGACCAGGGATACAGCTACGGCCTGCTGTGGGTGGCCGCGGTCGCGGTTATCGTCGGCGCCGTCGCATTGTTCATCGGCTACTCCTCGTCGCAGGTCGCCCATGCGCAGGAAGTCAAGGACGCGATCGACGCCGGGGAGCTTTAACCCCCCGCGGGGACACTTTTGCGAGATCAGGCCGCGACCGACACGTCGACGGATAGGTAGTCGCCAATGCCAAGGGCTGCGGGCCAGTCACCGGCACGGACCGCGCGTGCGAGGTCGTCGACCAATGGGCTGTGGGCGCCCAACTCCGCTAACCACGCCGAGACGGTGGTCGCGATCTCATGAGCTGGCACGTGGACCGTGCGTCCTTCGTGCAGGCGATCAGCGACCCGATACATCGCCCTGGCACGAGTGCCCCGTCGGTACATGCCCGTTATTCGGAGGCGACTCGCCGTCGGATGAGTCATCTCGTGTCCTAACGCTTGGCTTGCTGCCCGGATCGGCTCTTCTCACAGGTAGGAGCGGCAAGCCCGCATGAAGCAGACACATTTTCGTCAACTTTCTTGTTCGCCGAGCGCTACTGGTCGCGTCGAAACCGTCGCTGGGTAGGCTGGCAAGCCATGTCCGGGGTGGGTGGTTCTTCAGGAAACCCGGCGGAACGCACCACGCCGGCTCCTTCGGCGCCGTTGTCGACCCATGTGCTCGGCGTCGCGATCATCGCGATCACCGGCATGCAGCTGATGTCGACCCTCGACGGCACCATCGTCATTGTCGCGCTGCCGCGGATGCAGGCCGACCTGGACCTATCCGACGTGACCAAGAGCTGGGTGATCACCGCATACGTGCTGACGTTCGGCGGGCTGCTGCTACTCGGCGGCCGGGTCGGGGATGCGATCGGCCACAAGCGGGCCTTCCTGTCCGGCGTCGGAGTGTTCACGATCGCCTCGCTGGTGTGTGGCCTGGCCACCGACGGCGTCACGTTGATCGCCGCTCGCGCGGTACAGGGCACCGGCGCCGCCGTTGCCGCACCGACCGGCCTTGCGCTCATCGCAACGACATACGCGGTCGGTAACGCCCGCAACCGCGCGATGGCGGTGTCGGCCGCCATGCAGGGCATCGGATCCGTGCTGGGCCTGGTGCTCGGCGGCATGCTGACGGTGATCTCCTGGCGGCTGGCGTTTATCATCAACGTGCCGATCGGCATCGTCATCATCACGATCGCGGTCTATCGCGTCGGCGAGACCCAGCACGAGCGGCTGAAGCTCGACATCACCGGAGCGCTGCTGGCGACACTCGGGTGCACATCGGCCGTGCTCGTGTTCACCCAGGGCCCACCGCGCGGCTGGATTGACCCCTGGGTGTTCGGCGCCGCTGTCGCCGCGGCGGTGTTCTTCATCGCTTTCCTTCTCGTCGAGCGCACCGCGCAGAACCCGTTGGTGCCGTTCTCGGTGTTCGACAACCGCAACCGGGTGATGACGTTCGTCTCGCTGTTCCTGGCCGGCGGAGTGATGCTGACCCTGACGGTGATGATTGGTCTGCTCGTACAGGATGTGCTCGGCTACTCCGCTCTGAAGGCAGGCATCAGCTTCATCCCGTTCGCCGTCGCATTCGCCCTCGGAAGTGCGCTCGCCGCCAGGCTGGCGCCGCGCGTCAAGCCGCGATGGCTGATCATCGGCGGCGGCCTGTTTGTGCTTGTCGCCATGCTCTACGGCTCCACGCTGACCCGCCATATCCCGTACTTCCCAGATCTATTCATAGCGGTCGTGGTCGGTGGCTTCGGGATCGGGATGATCGCGGTGATCCTGCCCCTGTGTGCGGTCGCCGGGGTGGGGCCGCTGGAAATCGGACCGGTGTCGGCGATCACGTTGATGGTGTACAACCTCGGCGGACCCGTTGTGCTCGTCGTCATCCAGGCGGTGCAGACCTCGCGCACCCTCTACCTGGGCGGGACGACGGGACCGGTGAAGAACATGACGCCCGCCCAACTGGACGCGCTGGGTTACGGCTACACCTACTCGCTGCTTTGGGTCGCCGGGATCGCGGTGATCGTCGGCGTCGCCGCGTTCTGGATCGGCTTCTCCGCCCGCCAGATCGCCGCCGCGCAACACACCCGCGAGGCGGTTGAGGCCGGTGAACTCTAAGTTGACCCGTAATGGGTCATGCGGCGCCAAACAGCTTGGGGGGCTGTTTTTTCGGCTGGGTCCGCGACGTCCAGGCTTGGGGTCTGGTCTGTTCGGGGGTAGGCCGAGTGCTGCTCGCTCAGTAGACCCCCGGGTAGCGGCTGCCCGTCCTGGCCGATCCAACACCGGGTGTTGGTGGCTGGTGCGGGTTGACTGAGCCCTCCCACTCTTGCTCACTGGGAGGCCAGCCACGCCCGTAGGGCGTGGGCAAGTCGGTCGACATCGTCTGCGCCCTGACCCGACACCGCATACCACCACACCCCGGCAGGCCCTGGAGACTGCCACTGACGGCCAGGGTGCTGCTCGTGTTGATCCACCTGCGGACCAACCTGACCACCCGCGCGCTGGCCGCCCTGTTCGACACCAGCCATTCGACCGGGGACCGCGTCATCCACCATCTGGTCCCGGTGCCGGCCCACACATTGCGGCCCGAACTCATCGACCACGGCGGGCCGTGGATCGTCGACGGCACCCTGATCCCGGTGCACGACCAGTCGATCACCGCCCGTCGAAAAACTATCGGCGCGTCATCGCCAGGCTCAAAGACTGGCAAATACTGCGTCAATGCCGCCGCCGCGCCGACGCCATCGACCACAGCCTCCAAATCGTCGCCGGCCTCTGGAACCTCAAGACCCGCACCCGATTACGGGTCAAGTCTTAGGCTGTCGCCGTGGAAGACGACGCGACACCAACGCGCCAGCAGATCTCCGACGCGGTCGACCCGGCGGGCTGGCGCCTCATCCTTGGCGCCATCTATACCGAAGTGCAGACCTCCTCGCTGACGGCGGCGACAGAGGCGGCGTCGCTGGTCGTCTCGGCGGTCGGCGCCGGCGGGCAGGGGCACCTGACGGTCGACATCCGCGCGGACCGAGCCGTGCTGCGGCTGCAATCCGGCCACACAGGCCGGGTCACCGGGCGCGACATCCGGCTCGCGCACGACGTGTCAGCGGCGCTGGCGGCCAGGGGATTGGAGCCGAAGCCCGGCGGCGGATCCCTGCAGGCGCTCGAGATCGCCATCGACGCGCTCGACATCGCGGCCGTGCGGCCGTTCTGGAAGGCGATCACCGGATATGCCGACGAACCCGGACCCGAGCTGCAGGCCGCGCTGATCGACCCGTCCGGCCGCGCGCCCGCGATCTGGTTCCAGCAGATGGACGCACCCCGGCCGCAGCGCAATCGCATCCACCTCGACATCGATGTGCCGCCCGAGGCGGCCAGTGCCCGCATCGACGCGGCGATCACCGCAGGCGGCCGCGTGTTGTCCGACGACGCGGCCCCGGCCTATTGGGTGCTGGCCGACCCCGAAGGCAACGAGGCCTGCATCTGCACATGGCAGGGACGCGATTGACATGACGACGAACAGACACGAAGCGCCAGAAGAGCCGGACACCGTGCGCGATCGTTTCCGCGACGCGATCGCGCCGCGCACGTGCTGCTCGGCATCGGTGTGCTGTTGCTGCAGTTCGCCTTCATCCTGTCCTACCTCGGCGCCTTACATTCCCCGTCGCCGCACCGGATTCCCGTCACCGTGGTGGCGCCATCACAGGTGGCGGGCCAAATCGTCGACCAGCTCAACTCGGTGGCGGGGCAGCCGGTGACGCCAACCGCCTCCACCGACGAGCAGGCCGCCCGCGAGGCGCTGCGCACCGGCGAAACCTCCGGGGTGTATCTGGTCAGCACCACCGGCGATGGTGATTCGGTGCTGATCGCGTCCGGCGGCGGGACCGCGGTGGCCACCGCGGTCGAACAGCTGTTCACCACGGCGGCACAGCTGCACGATCGCACCGTCACCGTCGAGGATGTGTGCCGCTCCAGCCGGGGGATGCCCGCGGCCTGTCCGGCTTCTACCTCGTCATCGGCTGGGCAGTCGGCGGCTATCTGTTCGCGGCCATGCTCGGCGTCGCCAAGGGCTCGCGTCCGGCCACCTTGCCGCGCGCAGTGTGGCGGCTCGGCGCGACCGTGCCATACGCCCTGGCGTCCGGCCTCGGCGGCGCCACGATCGCCGGACCAGGGCTGCACGCGTTGAATCATCACTTCCTGCAGATCGCGGGAATCGGCGTCCTGGTGACCCTTTCGGCCGCCACGGTCACGATCGCCCTGCAGACGCTGTTCGGCGTCATCGGTATCGGATTGACCGTGGTGATCTTCGTGATCCTTGGCAACCCATCGGCCGGCGGTGCCCTACCAGGCGCCGCTGCTGCCGCCGTTCTGGCGCGCGATCAGCGACTACCTGCCCAACGGCGCAGGCACCGACGCGATCCGCCGGATCGTCTACTTCAACGGGCACGGGCTGATCCCTCCCGTCGTCGTGCTGCTGGTGTGGGTGATCGGCGGTGCGGTACTGACCCTTGCGGCCTCGGCGAACATGAAGCGGGCACGTCAGTAAGGTGGTCGGCTGTGATCACCCGCATGTCCGAGCTGTTCCTGCGCACCCTGCGCGACGACCCCGCCGACGCCGAGGTGCCAAGCCACAAGCTGCTGATCCGGGCCGGCTACATCCGCCCGATCGGCCCCGGGCTGTACAGCTGGCTGCCCCTTGGCCTTCGGGTGCTGCGCAAGATCGAGAAAACCGTCCGCGAAGAAATGAATGCCATTGGCGGACAAGAGATTCTGTTTCCTGCGCTGCTGCCCAAGGCGCCGTATGAGGTGACCAACCGCTGGACCGAGTACGGCGACGGCGTCTTCCGGCTTCAGGACCGCCGGCGCAACGACTACCTGCTCGGGCCGACCCACGAAGAGCTGTTCACGCTGACCGTCAAGGGGGAGTACAGCAGCTACAAGGATTTCCCGGTTCTGCTGTACCAAATCCAGACCAAGTACCGCGACGAGGCCCGCCCGCGCGCAGGGATCCTGCGCGGCCGCGAGTTCATCATGAAGGACTCGTATTCGTTCGACATCGACGACGACGGGCTCAAGTCCCAGTACCACGCACACCGCGAGGCATACCAGCGGATCTTCTCCAGGCTCGGTGTCTCATACGTCATCGTCTCCGCGGTCTCAGGGGCAATGGGCGGCAGCGCGTCCGAGGAATTCCTGGCCGAAAGCGACATCGGCGAGGACACCTTCGTGCGGTGCCTGGAATCGGGATACGCCGCCAACGTCGAGGCGGTGATCACCGCGGTGCCGCAAGCGCCGCCGATCGAGGGCCAGCCCGAGGCCAAGGTCTACGACACGCCCGGCACCCCAACGATCGCCACACTCGTCGACTGGGCCAACACCGCCGACCTCGGCCGCCAGATCGCCGCCGCCGACACGCTGAAGAACGTGGTGCTCAAGGTGCGTCAGCCCGGCGGCGACTGGGAATTGCTCGCGGTGGGTGTGCCAGGGGACCGCGAGGTCGACGAGAAGCGGCTGGCCGCGGCGCTGGACCCCGCCGAGTACGCGCTGCTCGACGAGGCCGACTTCGCCAAGCATCACTTCCTGGCGAAGGGCTACATCGGGCCGAAAGCGTTGCTGGCCAACGGCGTTCGCTATCTCGTCGATCCGCGTGTGGTGGACGGCACGTCCTGGATAACCGGCGCCGACGAGCCCGGCAAGCATGTGGTTGGCCTGATCGCCGGCCGTGACTTCGTCGCCGACGGCACCATCGAGGCGGCCGAGGTGCGCGACGGCGATCCGTCGCCCGACGGCGCGGGCCCGCTTGTCTCGGCCCGCGGCATCGAGGTGGGCCACATTTTCCAGCTCGGCCGCAAATACACCGACGCATTCGCCGCCGACGTACTCGGCGAGGACGGCAAGCCGGTCCGGCTCACCATGGGTTCCTACGGCATCGGCGTGTCCCGGCTGGTGGCCGTGATCGCCGAACAGCACCACGACGAGCTTGGACTGCGGTGGCCGTCGTCGGTGTCGCCGTTTGACGCCCACGTCGTGATCGCCAACAAGGACAGCGCCGCCCGCGCCGGCGCCGCCGAACTGGCCAACGCGCTGGACCGGCTTGGCGCCGAGGTGCTGCTCGACGACCGGCAGGCCTCGCCAGGGGTGAAGTTCAAGGACGCCGAGTTGCTCGGGGTGCCGTGGATCGTCGTGGTCGGCCGCGGCTGGGCCGACGGCGTGGTCGAGCTGCGCAATCGGTTCACCGGGCAGACCCTGGAGATCGCCGCCGACGCCGCGGCCGCCGACATTTCCGCGGCGGTCACCAACTAGCGGCTATTCGCTGCCGCCGGGGAAGGCGACCGTGATCGGTGGCGTCCCGACCGCCCGGCTCCATCGGGCCGCCGCCACCGCGCATTGCGTCAGCGCCGTCACCGCGAACGCCCGGCCCTGCTCGTCGGTCTCCTGCTCGAGCACCGCGCGCCACGCGACCGCGGCATCTCCTTCCATCCGCACCGCCAGGTTGCCCGCGTCGGTCGGGTTGTCGACCTCAATCGGCAGCCGATAGCCGGCAGCGGGCAGCGGCGGGTCGACTGACCGGGCCGAAAGCATCGCGATGGCCGCCTCACGACGGTCCCTGTGCTCGGCCATCGCGGCCGAAACCAGGTCGTTGAGATCGTGCGTCGAGTGCGCCGACACCAGCCCGTAGCCGTAGACGGTCGCGTGCTCGGTGGCGATCGCGTCGAACAGGGCGCCGTTCGCCGCATCCGACGGCCGTCCCGGCGTGGTGAGCGCCGCCGCCCGCGACGAGGTGGTCATGGTTGTGGACGGCGTCGTCGTGGACGGCGTCGTTGTGGTGGTGGGTGTCGGCTGGGGGGAGGTCATTGCGGCGCCCCCGGCGGGACCAAGGCGACCGTGTAGGCCGCCGTGCAGGAGGCGGCGATCGAGCCCAGGAGCCCGGCGCGATAGCCGGACTGCTTGGCCGCCAATTGTGCAGCGGTCTGCGCTGACTGACCCAGCGCCTCGATCACGTCCTGGCTAGTTGGCACCTTCGCCGGCTGCACCGGGGTGCTGGTCGCGGCCGTCGTCGGTGCAGGCTTGCCGACCATCCGGACCAGTTCGTCGGCCAACGCCCTGGCATGCGCCGACCGCTCGGCTGCGACCGCGGTGAGCGCCTGAGCGGTCGGCGGCGGAGGCGTCGCTGCCGCGGCGTCTGCGGCAAGCTGGCTGTCGGCGCGTGCACGGTCGAGTTGGGCGGCCAGCTCGTCGACTTCCGGTGGTGGCGGCGACGACCCGCACGCGGCGGCGGTGGCGCCAAGTAGTGCCAAAGCCGCGAACAACACGCGTCGTCTGCTGACGGTCGGCGGCGGGCTCGGCACGTGCAACATCCTGCCATTGCCCGTGCGGCGCCAGCGCGGTGACAAGCCGCGCGTGCAGCGCTGTGACAAGCCGCGCGTGGTGAGCACCCCGGCGGCACTGTGCATTCGCTGGACGCCGCCGCGCGTTTGCCGTTTGGCACGGCGGCGCTGGCGTATCGTTGATAGTCGGTTCCAAGTTGCGCCGCGGGAATCGTGTCCGGACAACTCAAGATGAGGAGCTCGCCGTGACGGAGCTGTCTGCGGGATTACCGTCGCAGAAACAGGTGATCGAGCTACTCGACGGCGAGTTCGCGCGTGCAGGCTATGAAATCGAAGACGTGGTGATCGACACCGCCGCACGCCCACCACGCATCACCGTGGTCGCCGACGGCGAGGCTCCGCTGGATCTCGACTCGATCGCGTTGCTGTCCCGGTCCGCGTCCGATCTGCTTGACCGCATCGACACCCCTGCGTACGTCCTCGAGGTCACCTCGCCGGGCGTCGATCGCCCGCTGACCTCCGAAAAGCACTACCGGCGCGCCCGCGGCCGCAAGGTCGAACTGACCTTGTCCGACGGCTCGCAACTGATCGGCCGGCTCGGCGAAACCCGTGACGGCACCGTGCGGCTGGTGGTGCGCGACGGCGCGAGGGCCAACTTCTCGGTCCGTGAACTGCCTGTCGGCGGCATCACCAAAGCCGTTGTCCAGGTTGAATTTTCGCCGGCAAACCAGCGCGAGCTGGAGCTTGCCGGCCAATCTGGGAAGGAGGCTTGCACGTGAACATCGACATGGCGGCGCTGCACGCCATCGAGGCCGACAAGGGCATCTCGGTCGACGTGGTCGTCGACACCATCAAGTCGGCGCTGCTGACCGCCTACCGCCATACCGAAGGGCATGAAGCGGACGCGCGCATCGAGATTGATCGCAAGACCGGTGTCGTCAAGGTGATGGCGCGCGAGACCGATGACGACGGTAACCTCATCAGTGAATGGGACGACACCCCAGAGGGTTTCGGTCGGATCGCGGCGACCACAGCGCGCCAGGTAATCCTGCAACGACTGCGCGATGCCGAGAACGAGAAGAACTACGGCGAATTCTCGGCGCGCGAAGGTGACATCGCCGCCGGCGTCATCCAGCGCGACACCCGCGCCAACGCACGAGGACTCGTCGTCGTCCGGATGGGCAGCGAGACCAAGGGATCCGAGGGCGTCATCCCCGCCGCCGAGCAGGTGCCCGGTGAACGCTACGAACACGGCGACCGGCTGCGCTGCTATGTCGTCGGCGTGACCCGCGGTGCCCGTGAGCCACTCATCACGCTGTCGCGCACCCACCCCAACCTGGTGCGCAAATTGTTCTCACTGGAGGTCCCCGAGATCGCCGACGGGTCCGTCGAGATCGTCGCGGTCGCGCGGGAAGCCGGCCACCGCTCGAAGATCGCGGTCACCTCGCGGGTACCCGGCCTCAACGCCAAGGGCGCCTGCATCGGGCCGATGGGTCAGCGGGTGCGCAACGTGATGAGCGAGCTGTCAGGAGAGAAGATCGACATCATCGACTACGACGAGGACCCGGCCCGATTCGTGGCCAACGCGCTATCGCCGGCCAAGGTGGTGTCGGTCAGCGTCATCGACGAGTCCGGGCGCGCCGCCCGCGTGGTGGTGCCCGATTTCCAGCTGTCGCTGGCGATCGGCAAGGAGGGGCAAAACGCCCGGTTGGCCGCCCGGCTCACCGGCTGGCGGATCGATATCAGAAGCGACGCCGCGCCGCAGCCGAACCCCGATGCGGCACACGGGGCGGTCCGCGACAGGTAGCGCACGAGACCCCCAGGTAGAGCCGTTTCTGTTCGCAAGGACGGGGACGGTAGACTCAGCTGTGATCCAGCGCGAGACTTCGGCTTCGGCGCATCGACGACCAGATGGACCGGTTCGGACGTGTGTTGGCTGCCGGAAGCGAGAGCTGGCCGTCGGACTGCTTCGAGTGGTCGCCGTCGACGGGAATGGCGAACAAGCCGTGACCGTTGACCAGGCGAGAAAACTGCCCGGGCGGGGTGCCTGGCTGCATCCCGAGCGGGCGTGCCTAGACGCAGCAATTCGGCGGCGAGCATTCGTGCGAGCGCTGCGCATCACCGGTTCACCGGACATAACCGCGGTGTTAGAGCACGTAAGCGCTGTTAGCAGCACTGATGGGCTTGATACACCCGGCGAGAGAACAGGTAGCGAAGAACATGAGCACACCGTGAAGTCTCGATGACCATGCGTCATAGCTAAACCCGAGGCGCGGCCCTACCACCGCTGTCGCCTCTCAGACAGGAGATGTAGTGGCAGGCAAGGCCCGCGTGCACGAGTTGGCCAAGGAACTCGGTGTCACCAGCAAGGAAGTACTCGCCCGGCTGAACGAACAGGGCGAATTCGTCAAATCAGCATCCTCCACTGTGGAGGCGCCCGTCGCGCGGCGGCTGCGCGAATCATTCGGCGGACCAAAGCCCGCCGCGGCAAAGGTAAAGGCCGAGGTCAACGGCTCGCCGGCCAAGGTCGCCGCGCCGAAAGCCGCGCCAGAGAAGGTTCCCGCCGCCAAGCCCGCGGAACCGGCTGCCGCGCCGCCCGCGGCGGCAGCCGCGGCCCCGCCGGTGGCCGCAACGCCGG
>JAOPVX010000387.1 GCA_025965975.1 Mycobacterium sp.
CCGCCTTGAACAGATCGAACACCTCGATGAGTTGCTCGTGGGTGACCTCCGTCGACGGCCTGCCCGTCAGATACGACGGAATGACCGACGGTCCAATGGAAGTCACGCCGTGCATCTCCGGCCCGAGCCCGTCGGGCCCTGCGTGCACGATCTGCGGCTGGATCTTCGCGCCGTGCTCGTGCACCACCTCGACCAGTGCACGGTGGGCGTCGGCTGCCGCGTCGGTGCCGAGGTGCAGGCCGCCAGGCGTCTCTGGATGATGATGGTCGATCCCTGTGGCGCCCACGGTGATCAGCCCGACGCCACCCTTCGCCCGCGCGGCGAAGTAGTCGCGGGTGCGTTCCGACGGCAACCCCTCCGGCGTCCCGTACATGGTCTCCATCGGAGACATCACCAGCCGGTTGCGCAGCGTCATCGCGCCGATCCGCCCCGGCGCCAATAGGTTGGGGAAGTGCGGCGATGAGCCGCTTGCGCGAAGAGCAGACAGCCTTGTCACCGTGCGAATCGGCCGGAGAACGCGCGTAGCGGTAGGTCGGCGCTGGTGACGATTCCTGGCGGCGCGGCGACGACGGCGGGAATAGCGTTGAGCGCGGGTACCGCCGTCACGCTCATCCCGATCTTCGCGAACGCGTCAACCGACGAGAAGTCGGTGCCTGGCTTTGGCAGGATCATGTGCTTGCTGTAGATGCACGGATCGCCCTCGATCTTGGTGATGTAGCAGCCTTGGATGTCCCAATGCGGATCGGTGTGCGGGGTCATCTGCCAGTCCATGCGCAGCTCGACCCGCTTGATGTCGTCGACCGTGCCGACATAGCGCAGCACACAACCGCCCAGTGACCCCGCGGGCATTTTGTACCAGCCGAGGTCGACATCCTTTGTGCAGGCACCGAGTTCGTAGATGAACTTCACCTCGTCCAGTTCGATGCCGAAACAGTCGGCCATCAACCGAACCCCGTCCTCGAAGACGCGGGTGCCGAGTTCGAGCAGCCGCGGCACCTCCGGGTCGTCGACAGGGCGCCCGAAGCCGCAGTTGGCCCACGTCGGCGCGGAGTGATGGCACGAGACGTCGACCGACTCGATGCAAGTGACGCTTTCGATGTCGGCGACGTCGGCGGAATGCACGATCGTAAGGATCTGCGCCAGACCGGGGTTCATGCCGGTGCCGTAGAACGTCGAGCCGCCCCGCTGGCACGCGGCTTGCAGCATCTCCGATTCGGTCGTGCCGTTGTGGCGGTGGTTGGTGTCGCGGTGGTAGCCGGTCACCCAGTCGGCGGTGGTGACGACGTTGATACCCGCCTCGAGGACTCGCTCGTAGAGGTCAAGGTCTGGCCAGATGCCGTGGAAGGTAAGGCAGTCCGGCCGGGCGGCCAGGATGTCTTCGAGCGAGCCCGTGGCGGTGACGCCGATCGGGTCGATCCGGACGATTTCGCCGACATCGCGCCCCACCTTCTCCGGCGAATAGCAATGCAGCCCGACGAGTTCCATGTCTTGGCGGGCGAGAATCCGGTTGACCATGACGGTGCCGACGTTTCCCGACGCCACCTGAAAGACGCGCAACGGCCTGCTCATCTGGTCCTACCTGTCGTCGTCGGTGTAACGGATGATGCCGCGAATGTTCTTGCCGTTCAGCATGTCCTGGTAGCCCTCATTGACCTGCTCCAGCTTGTACTGGCGCGTGACCATGTCGTCGAGGTTGAGCTTGCCTGCCTTGTACATCGACAACAGCTGCGGGATGTCGTACTGCGGGTTGCCGCCGCCGAAGATGGTGCCCTGCAGGTTCTTCTGCATCAGGGTCAGCATGGCCAGGTTCAGCGTGACCTGGGTATCGAGAAGGCTGCCGATCGCGGTGAGCACACAGGTGCCGCCCTTCGCGGTGATCATCATGTAGCTGTCGATATCGGCGCCCTTGACCTCGCCGACCGTGACGATCACCTTGTGTGCCATCAAACCCCAGGTGACCTCGGCGATACCGGCCAGCGCGGCGTTGATGTCCGGATACACGTGGGTAGCACCGAATTTCAGCGCCTGATCGCGCTTCCATTCCACTGGGTCGATGGCGAAGATGTAGCGGGCGCCCGCGTTGGCCGCGCCCTGTAGCGCCGACATGCCGACCCCGCCGACGCCGACGATCGCGGCGTCTTGTCCTGGCCGGATGTCTGCGGTGCGGGTGGCCGAGCCGTAGCCGGTGGTGACGCCGCAGCCGACCAGGCAGGCCACCTCGAACGGGATCGACGGGTCGATCTTCACCACCGAGCTCTTGTGCACGACCATGTACGGCGAGAACGTGCCAAGCAGCGTCATCGGGAAGACGGGAGTGTCGTTCTTGGCCTTGATGCGGAAGGTGCCGTCGGAGACGGCGGCGCCGTTGAGCAATCCCGCTCCGATGTCGCAGAGGTTGCGCAGCCCCGCCTGACACGACGGACACTTGCCGCACGACGGGATGAACGACAGCACAACGTGGTCGCCGGGGGCGAAGTCCTCGACCCCTGGCCCGACCTCGGTGACGATGCCCGCGCCTTCATGTCCGCCGAGGACGGGGAAGCCGCCCATCGGGATGGCGCCTGTGACCAGGTGCCGGTCGGAGTGGCACATCCCTGCCGCCTCCAACTGGATCTTCACCTCGTCCTTGACGGGGTCGCCGATCTCGATCTCCTCGATCGACCACGGCTGGTTGAACTCCCAGATGAGAGCGCCTTTTGTCTTCATCGCGTCCTGCTTTCGTCGGAGAACTGTAGCGCCAGACTAAGTTATCTAGGTCACACATTCCTCGGCCGGTTTACCAGATCGGTACCGGCGACGTGCCGAGCGGGTAATAGCCAGGCAGCTTTTCTCCGGCCAGGCTGCGTTCGATCCGCTCCTGCATGCCCTTGGACAGTTTGCCCGCCGTCATCAGGTCCAGGTACAGCTTCTGCACGTGGCCGAAGTCGAAGAAGTCGCGTTGCCACTCGATCTTGGCATCCGCGTCCAGCCGGAACCAGCTGCCGCCGATGCCATAGATCTCATATTCTTCGGCTTCGGTGTCTCCGTCTGTATCGCCGGCCCGGCCGGCAATCTGCTTCCAGAATCCCACGATCTCGCCGATCTTGTCGTCGATGATCACCTTCTGGTACGGGTAGCGCCACCCCTCGAGGCCGACCATCTCCAAACCCAGAGCGATGTCGCGGATCTCGCCGATGCCGATGCACATCACGTCTTCCTTCGGACCGATGTTCCAGCCGTAGGTGGCGTCGTCGGCGTAGAAGTCCGCCAACGGCTTCCAGTCACCGGCCTTCTCGGCGTCGCGGTTGACCTGGAGCCACCGCTCGACCCAGTCTTCCAGTTGCTCGCGGGACAATTCCGCCATGATCAGTCATCCTCTTCTTTGATGGACAGTGCTTGCGTGGGACAGGCCCACACGGCTTGCTCGATCTGCGCCCGATCCTGTCCGGGCGGTTCGTCATTGACGATTTCGACCTGACCACGCTTGGGTACCTTGAAGTAGTCGGGCGCCTCGACCTCGCACATCGCATGGCCCTGGCACAGGTCACGGTCGACTTCAATCTTGTAGCCCACGGTCGCCTCCCTACCCGCGCTTGCGGTAGCGCACCTTGGCGGGCTTGGCCAGCTGCACCACCATCTTGGAGTGATCGTTGCGGTAGGACTCCGATGGCTGGAGCATCTCGAAGTCGTATTCGCGCAACAGCACCGAGAAGATCGCCTTGATCTGCATGGTGGCGAACGCCGCGCCGACGCAGCGGTGCCTGCCTGCGCCGAACGGAATCCACGTCCAGCGGTTGATCAAATCCTCCTGGCGGGGCTTCTCGTACCGGTCCGGGTTGAAGGCGTCCGGGTCAGGAAAGTCCTCGGCGATCCGATTGGAGATCGCGGGCGACGCCGCAACCATCTCGCCCTCGTGGATCGGAAAACCGGCCACCTCGAACTCGCCCTTGGCCACCCGCATCAGAATGATCAGTGGCGGATGCAGCCGCAGCGTCTCCTTCAGCACATTCTCCAGCTTCGGAATCTGGCGCAGCGCATGGAAACTGACTTCCTGGCCGTCGCCGTAGAGCTCCTCCAGCTCGGCGACCACGTCGGCATACACGTCGGGATGACGCAGCATCTCGATCAACGTCCACGACGCGGTGCCGGAGCTGGTGTGATGCCCCGCGAACATCATCGAGATGAACATGCCGGTGATCTCGTTGGCGGAGAACCGAGGGTTTCCGTCCTCATCCTTGATGGTCACAAGGACGTCGAGCATGTCGCGGTCGCTCTTGTCCCTCGGCGGGTTGGCGATCCGGTCGTTCATGATCTCCTGCACCAGCTCCACCAGCCCGAGCCGCGCCTCGTCGCGCAGTCGGAAGCTCTCGATCGGCAGGTACGGGTCGACGTAGCACAGGGGATCGGTGCCCTGCTCGAGCTGGTGATACAGCCGGGCGAACCGGCCGTCGAGCTGCTCGCGGAACTTCTTGCCGATCAAGCACGCCGAAGAGGTGTAGATGGTCAGCTCGGCGAAGAAGTCCAGCAGGTCGATCTCCCCGGAATCGCCCCAGTCGGCGATCATCCGGCGGACCTCGCCCTCGATGGTGGCGGCGTGGCCCTTCATCTGCTCACCCCGCAGCGCGGCGTTGTGCAGCATCTCCTTGCGGCGCTCCGGGTCGGTGTCGAACACCACGCCTTCGCCGAAGATCGGCGTCATGAACGGATATGCCGCAGCCTGATCGAGATCGTCATCGCTTGAGCGGAAGAAGAACTCGTTGGCCTCTGCACCGGAGAGGAACACCACCTGCTTGCCGGCCAGCTGGAAGATGCCGACGTCACCGCACTCCTCGCGGACCCGCGTCATCAACGCGATCGGATCGGTGCGGAACTCCTCGAGATGGCCGTGCTCTTCTTGCCCGCCGGACACCCGCGGCACGGTCATTGTGGTCATGACGGCATCCCCTCCTGCCCTAACTTGAGTTGCTGACGTTCTTTCGGTGCGTTGGCCAGCGGCGCCTCGGGTTGGAGCTCCATGTTGGCGATGAAACCGCCGCGCGGCGTCTCGGCGACGAACGCGATGGCACGCGCCAGATCCGCCGGGCGCAGGAAGTAGTCGTGGCGGGCCTGGCCCCATTTCGCCCAGTCCTCCAGCGCCGGACCGATCGATTCGGCAGGCAGGCTCCAGCCCATGGACGTCTTCGTCGGACCAGGGTGCACGATCGACGCTCGCACCCCTGTGCCTTCGAGCTCCATCTGCAGGTTGGTGACCATCGCCGTCAGCGCCGCTTTGGCGGCTCCGTAGGCGCCCATGTGCGGACGCTGGCGCAGCGCGACATCGGATCCAACGAAGATCACGTCGCCGCGTTGCCGGTCTACCATTCCGGGCAGCACCGCGGTGGCCAACCGGTTGGCGCCGATGAGATGGATCTGCACCTGCGATTCGAATGCGTCGGTGCTGATTTCGTGCAGCCGGCCGAAGTATGTGTCTCCAGCGCCGGCGACGAGCAGTTCGATGTCGCCGAGTTCGTCGGTGGCCCTGTGCACGAATCCCTTGACCGAGTCGGCGTCCGTGACGTCGAGCGGCAGCGCGATCGCTTCCCCGCCCGCGGAACGGATCTGGTCGACGAGCTCCTGGCACTTATCGACGCGACGGGCGCCGAGTGCGACGGGAAAACCGCGGCGTGCCAACTCAACGCCGGTGGCGGCGCCGATTCCGGACGAGGCACCGGCGACGATCGCGGGCCTGCGGTCGGGAAGTTGGTCGAAACGGGGCATGCCTAGCCTTTCAACGGACCGTTACTGCTATCGGCAATTGGGCGAATCCGCGGACGTTGCTCGAATGGACTCGCACGGCGTTGGCCTCGTCGATCTCGAATCCGCTGATCCGCTTGAACAGTTCGGTCAGCGCGACGCGTGCTTCCATCCTGGCTAGATGCGCACCAAGGCAGAAGTGGGCGCCGCTACCGAAACTCACCAGCTTCGAACCGATTTCGCGCCCGATTCGGTACTCGTCGGGCTGTTCGAACACTCGGTCGTCACGGTTCGCCGAGCCGGGCAGCAGAAGCAGTACGTCGCCGTCACGCATCGTGGTGTCGTAGAGCGTCAACTCGCCGGACACGGTGCGCGCCAGGATCTGGCTGGACGTGTCGTAGCGCAGGGTCTCCTCGACCCACAACGGTATCTGGGAGTGGTCATCGAAGACCGGCGCCAACTGGTCGGGGTTCTTGGCACCCCAATACGCCGCGTTGGCAAGCAGTTTCGTAGTGGTCTCGTTGCCGGCGACCACCATCAGGAACAGGAACGCCATGATCTCTTCGTCGGTGAGGCGGTCGCCGTCGATCTCGGCTTCCAGTAGCGCCGACGTCAAGTCGTCCGACGGCTGCTTGCGGCGCTGGGCGACCATGTCGGCGTAGTAGACCATCAGGTCCGCCGACGCCTGCATCGCCGAAACGGGCACGTCGGCCACGCCCGAATCGCGGTGCATGACGCCGTCGGCCAGCGCGCGGATGCGGGCCCGGTCAGGGCCGGGCACGCCCATCAGCTCGGAGATCACGTCCATCGGCACCTTGCCTGCGAACTCGTCGACAAAATCGAAAGGTGCCCCCGAAGAACCAGACTGCAACGCGGCGTCAAGGTGAGCAACCGCGATCTCGGTGACGCGCGCCTCGAGCTCGCGAATTCGGCGTGGGGTGAAGCCCTTTGACACCAGGGTGCGCAGTCGCAGGTGCGCGGGGTCGTCGAGGGCGAGGAAGGACATCACCTTGTGCGCGTCCGAGCTGCGTGAGATCGGATCGAGCGAGACGCCGTACTTATTCGACAGAGTGGTGCTGTTGCGGAAGCCCTGCAGGACGTCGCCGTGCCGCGACAGTGCCCAGAACTTGAGCTCGTCGTTGCGGTACAGCGGCGCCTCGTCGCGCAACCGCCGGTAGGACGGGTACGGGTCTTCATGGAAGTCGTAGTCGTACGGGTCGAGGCCAAGGTCGCTCATATCGACAGTCATCGATCGTCTCCGAGGATGAGGCCGACCACGTAGCTGAGGCGGTCGGCGATCTGGTGGTATGTGACAACGCCGCTGCCTGCGTGGACCAGGGCGCCGAAGTAGGTCATCTCAAGAGCCGACACCGTGCGCGGGTCGGCGTCCGGACCGACCGCCGAGCGGATGCGGCGATGAATCTCGGAGCCGATGCGGTCGCGGACCGTGCGGACCGCCGCGTCGCCGTTGCTCAGTAGCGCCGTCGTGCAGGCGGCCGCGACCTCGGGTTCGTCGGCGATCATCAGCGTCAGCGCGCGCAGAGCCTGCTCGACCCGGCTCGACCTGCTGTCGTTCACATCCGTGAAGTAGGGCACCTGACCGACAAGGTCGAGGTAGACCTCGGCGATCAGGTGGTTCTTCGACGAGAAGTACGTGTACGCCGTCGCAGGGGCGACCTTCGCGCGGGCGGCCACCGCCCGCACCGTCAGGTCGGCGTACGACGACTCGCGCAACATCTCGACACCGGCGGTGAGCACCTTGCGGAAGGTCTCCTCCTGCCGACGGTTGCGTGGCGACTCTGTGAGCGCAACCACTGCATCGCTGGACACATGTCCAAGTTATCCGACGGCAGCGGCTTTGGGCAAGTACCGACCGGAAACACGCACTATAAACGGCTGAACGGTGGCTGAAAGAGGACCCCGTCTTGCTTCGCACCGCCGTCTGGGGCTATCGTTCGAGAGAACCCAGTCGGACAGTTGTCCAGCAAAGAAGCGGAGAGTTGGTATGGGCCTGTTGAACGATCGTCAAAGTCAACTGCTCATCGACGGCAAGCTGGTGGCGGGCGGCGGGGGCACCTTCGGAACCGTCAACCCGGCGACCGAAGAGGTGCTCGGTGTCGCGGCCGACGCGACCACCGACGATATGGGCTCCGCGATCGGGGCGGCCCGCCGCGCGTTCGACGACACCGACTGGTCGACGAACACCGAGCTGCGGGTGCGGTGCCTGCGTCAGCTGCAGGAAGTCCTGACCAAGCACATTGAAGAATTGCGCGAGATCACCATCGCCGAGGTGGGCGCGCCGGTGATGCTGACATCGATGGCGCAGCTGGAGGGCCCGATCGCCGACCTCAGTTTCTGCGCCGATACCGCGGAGTCGTACCAGTGGACGACTGATGCAGGCATCGCGTCGCCGATGGGCATCAAGACCCATCGGACGATTGTCAGGGAGCCGGTCGGCGTGGTCGGAGCGATCACCCCCTGGAATTTCCCGCATCAGATCAACCTCGCCAAGATCGGTCCGGCGCTGGCCGCGGGTAACACGGTGGTGCTCAAACCGGCGCCCGACACCCCGTGGTGCGCAGCAGTGCTTGGTGAGCTGATCCTCGAGCACACCGACATCCCTGCCGGTGTCGTCAACATCATCACGTCGAGTGATCACGGGGTGGGGGCGCTGCTGTCGAAGGACGCACGGGTGGACATGGTGTCGTTCACCGGGTCGACGAACACCGGCCGGGCGGTGATGGCCGACGGGGCGGCGACGCTGAAGAAAGTGTTCCTGGAACTCGGTGGGAAGTCGGCGTTCCTCGTGCTTGACGATGCGGATCTCGCTGGGGCCTGCTCGATGTCAGCGTTCACCGCATCGATGCACGCAGGGCAGGGCTGTGCGATCACCACCAGGCTGGTAGTGCCCCGTGCTCGCTACGACGAAGCCGTCGAGGCGGCGGCCGCCACGATGGGGTCGATCAAGCCGGGGGATCCCACGGACCCCGGCACTGTCTGCGGGCCGTTGATATCGGCGCGGCAGCGAGACCGGGTACAGGGGTATCTGGATTCGGCGACCCAGGAGGGCGGCAAATTCGCATGCGGCGGAGGCCGTCCCGCGGATCGAGATACCGGCTTCTTCATCGAGCCCACCGTGATCGCCGGACTCGACAACAATGCCAGGGTCGCGCGCGAGGAGATCTTTGGACCCGTGCTCACGGTCATCGCCCACGACGGCGACGACGATGCGGTGCGGATCGCGAACGACTCGCCTTACGGACTGTCAGGCACGGTGTTCTCGGCTAACGAGGAGCGCGCCGCGGGAATCGCCGCGCGGATGCGCGTCGGCACGGTCAACGTCAACGGCGGTGTCTGGTACTCGGCCGACATGCCGTTCGGTGGATACAAGCAATCCGGCATCGGCAGGGAGATGGGGCTCGCCGGTTTCGAGGAGTATCTCGAGATGAAGGTCATTGCCACTTCCGCTTGATTTTTGGGAAGCCAACTAAGGAGAGACATCGATGGGGCAGTTCGACGAGAAGGTCGCAATCGTCACCGGGTCCGGTGGCGGGATCGGCCAGGCATACGCCGAGGCGCTGGCCCGTGAGGGCGCTGCGGTGGTGGTGGCCGACATCAACGCCGAAGGCGCCGAGCGGGTGGCCAAGCAGATCGTCGCCGACGGGGGAACGGCGATCAGCGTGCCGGTCGACGTGTCGGATATCGACTCGGCCAAGGCGATGGCCGACCGGACGCTGGCCGAGTTCGGCGGGATCGACTACCTGGTCAACAACGCGGCGATCTTCGGCGGGATGAAGCTGGACCTGCTGCTCACCGTCGACTGGGACTACTACAAGAAGTTCATGAGCGTGAACCTCGACGGCGCGCTGGTGTGCACCCGCGCGGTGTACCGCAAGATGGCTAAACGCGGCGGGGGAGCGATCGTCAACCAGTCGTCGACCGCGGCGTGGATGTACGCGAACTTCTATGGGCTGGCCAAGGTGGGCATCAACGGCCTGACCCAGCAGCTGTCGCGCGAGTTGGGCGGGATGAACATCCGGATCAACGCGATCGCACCGGGGCCGATCAACACCGAGGCGACCAGGACCACCACCCCGCAGGAGATGGTCGCCGACATCGTGAAGGGTATTCCGTTGTCCCGCATGGGCGAACCCGAGGACCTGGTCGGCATGTGTCTGTTCCTGCTGTCGGATCAGGCGAAGTGGATCACCGGCCAAATCTTCAACGTCGACGGCGGGCAGATCATCCGATCATGAGTGAGCACGCGAAGCTCGGCTACATCGGGTTGGGCAATATGGGCGCCCCGATGGCCAAGCGTCTGGTCGACTGGCCCGGCGGGGTAACGGTTTTCGACGTCCGCACCGAGGCGATGACGCCGCTGGCCGAAGCGGGCGCCACCCTTGCGGACAGTCTTGCCGACGTCGCGGCCGCCGACATCATCAGCGTCACCGTCCTGAATGACGAGCAGGTGCGCGACGTGGTGGGCGAGCTTGCGGTGAACGCGAAGCCAGGCACGGTCATCGCCATTCACTCCACGATCAGCCCTGACACCGCCGTCGAGCTGGCCGAACGGCTTGCACCGCAAGGTATTCACGTTGTCGACGCGCCGGTCAGCGGCGGTGGCGGGGCGGCCGAAAAGGGCGAGCTGGCGACCATGGTTGGCGCCGACCGCGAGGTGTACGAGCGCATCAAGCCGGCGTTCAAACAGTGGGCGTCGATGGTGATCCACGCCGGCCAACCCGGCGCGGGTACTCGAATGAAGCTGGCCCGCAACATGTTGACGTTCACGTCGTATGCCGCGGCCTGCGAGGCGATGAAACTGGCCGAGGCGGCAGGGATCGATCTGCAGGCGCTTGGTCGGGTGGTGCGCCACACCGACGCGCTGACCAGCGGAGCCGGTGCGATCATGGTCCGCGAGGACATGACGCAGCTGGGGCCCGATCACTGGCTCCACGACGCGTTCACCCACACCCGCGGTCTTGGCGAGAAGGACCTGAGCCTGGCGTTGGCTTTGGGGGAGGCGGTGGACGTCGACCTCCCGCTCGCAGAGGTGGCGCTGGAAAGACTCGCCGACGGGCTCGGTGTGCCGCACCCCGCATCGAGCACGAAGGAGTAGGTCATGGACGAGCTACGCCGCAAGGGCCTCGCGAAGATGAACGAGGTCTACGCGTGGGAAATGCCCAACATCGAAGGGGACGAGTTCTTCGATCTGACCGTCGACCACCTCTTCGGCGCGATCTGGACCAGGCCAGGACTGTCGATGCGCGACAAGCGGATCATGACGCTGACGGTGGTCACCGCGCTCGGTTTGCAGGACCTGTGCGAGGTCCAGGTCAACGCCGCCATGCAGAACGATGAGCTGACCGAGGACGAGTTGAAGGAGATGGCGGTCTTCCTCACCCAATACGTCGGATTCCCGCTCGGTTCGGGCCTCAACGGCGTCGTCGGGCGCGTCACCGCCAAGCGCAAGAAGGCCGCGGAGAAGGGCGCAGGCAACGACAAGAAGGCGAACGTGAACGACGCCGTCAAGATGCACACCGGTAAGACCCTCCATGACCAGTAGGTACGCCGAGCTCTCCCGCGAGCAGCTAGCCGCCCTTGTCCCCGAGCTGCTGCTTATCGGGCAGATGATCGATCGTTCTGGAATGGCTTGGTGCATTAGCAATTTCGGTCGCGAAGAGATGCTGCAGATCGCGATCGAGGAGTGGGCTGGGTGCAGCCCGATCTACACGCGGCGCATGCAGAAGGCCCTGCGCTACGAGGGCGACGACGTCATCACCATCTTCAAAGGCCTGCAACTCGACATCGGCGCGCCGCCGCAGTTCATGGACTTCCGATACACCGTGCACGACCGCTGGCACGGCGAGTTCCGGCTCGACCACTGCGGGGCGCTGCTGGACGTCGAGCCGATGGGCGAGGACTACGTCCGCGGCATGTGCCACGACATCGAGGATCCGACCTTCGATGCCACGGCGGTGGCCACCAATGCGAAGGCTCAGGTGCGGCCGATTCACCGTCCGCCGCGCGCGCCGGCCGATCGGCATCCGCACTGCGCGTGGACGGTGATCATCGACGAGTCGTACCCACCCGTCACCGGTATTCCCGCGCTGGACATCATCCGCCGAACCCGCGCCGCCGGCACCGAACTCGATCCCATCGACGCTTCCGACCAGGGCCAGGCCGATTACTCGGGGGCGTTGCTGTCGGACCTCGACTTCGCGGCGTTCTCACATTCCGCATTGGTGCGGATGGCCGACGAGGTGTGTCTGCAGATGCACCTGCTCAACCTGTCGTTCGTGCTCGCGGTGGGCAAGCGGGCGGGAACTGACACCGAACTCGCGAAGGAGATCTGCACCAAGCAGCTGATCGGCCTTGCTGGTGTGGCGGCCGAACGCATCCACCGTGCTCTTGACCTGGCAGGCGGGATCGAGGGTGCGGTGCGCGTGCTCGAGTTGCATCCGCTGTTCAATCCGGCGGCCTATGTGTCGGGCGAGTTCGGCCAGGACTCGGTGCATGTCCACCGGTCGTCCGCGCACGAAGACGTGGCATGGATCTCGTTGGTCACCCCCGCCGAGACGCGGCCCCTTCAGGCGATCGTCGCCGCCGTCGACCCGCATCTGGACGTGGAGGTTGCGGGAACCGACACCGACTGGACTGCGCGCGTTATCGAGACCGGCACGGCAGCAAAGGAATTCCCGGAAGTGTCGGTGGCGAAGGTCAGCGGCGGTTCGACGTTCGTGTTCGAGCCGAGGAAATCGTTGCCGCTGACGGTGGTATGACCGCGGCGCCCACCCAGCGCCGCAGGTAGTCTCGCAATTCGTCGCCTTGGCGCGGCGGTCGGCCAGGGTCGATGACGAACGACTGGATGATCCGCAGCAGATGCTCGGCGAGTTCGTCGAGATCGGCATCCGTGAAGCCAAGGCCGACCCAGTCGACGTCGAAACGGCGAACCATCGAGTGGGCGAAGTCCAGCGCAACGTCGGATGTCACCGACTCGGTATGGGGATTCGGCCGCCCGGGAACGACGAGTAGGCCAAGGTGTTTGTCCGCAGGCAACCACTCGAGGGCGGTAGCGACGGCTTCCGCGACGGCGTCGGCCGGATCGGTGATGTCCTGCAGATGAGCGGCCAACCGGTCAAGGAAGCCGCTTGCGGCGTGTACGGCCGCCGCGACGAGCAGCGCCTCGGTGCTTGGAAAATATCGGTAGACCGTCTGCCGGGTGACGCCAAGCGTGCGGGCGACGTCGGCGATGGAAAAGTCGGCGCCGCGCGCGTCGATGGCGTCGCCCGCCGCGTCGAGGATCCGCGAGATCGCTTCCTCGTCGGTCGTCGGCGCCGATCCGGACCAACCGTGGGTGCGCACCAGCGGATCGTAGCTTCCGCCAGGTAGCCAGTCAGGTTCGGTAGGAGACCGCCAGCTCCTTGACCCCGTTGAGCCACCCCGACCGAAGCCGGCGGGGCTCGGACAGTTTGGCGATGTTCGGGATCTGGTCGGCGATCTCGTTGAAGATCAGCTTGATCTCCATGCGGGCCAGGTTCGCGCCGATGCAGTAATGCGCACCGTTGCCGCCGAAACTCAGGTGCGGGTTGGGGTCCCTGCTGATATCGAATTGGAACGGGGACTCGAAGACAGATTCGTCGTAGTTGGCAGAACTGTAGAACAGACCGGCGCGCTGGCCCTCGCGGATGGTGACACCGCCGAGTTCGGTGTCGGCCAACGCCGTTCGCTGGAAGCAGTGAACGGGCGTGGCCCAGCGGACGATTTCGTCGGCCGCGGTGTCGGGGCGTTCACGCTTGAACAGTTCCCACTGATCAGGGTTCTCGAAAAAGGCGTTCATGCCGTGCGTCATGGCGTTGCGGGTGGTCTCGTTGCCCGCGACGGCGAGCAGGATGACGAAGAACGCGAACTCGACGTCGCCGAGCGCTTCGCCGTCGATATCGGCCTCGATCAGCCGGGTGACGATGTCGTCGGCCGGGCAGCGGCGACGCTCCTCGGCCATGTTGTAGGCGTAGCCCATCAGCTCGGCGTTGGCGGCGATCGGATCGTCGGCGAAGTCCGGATCTTCGGTGTTCATGATCGCGTTGGTCCAGTGGAACAACTTGTCCCTGTCGGCCTCTGGCACGCCGATCAGGTCGGCGATGGCAAGCAGCGGCAGGCCCATCGCGATGTCACCGACGAAGTCACCGCTCTCCTTCTCCCTTGCGGAGGCAACGATTACGCGGGCGGCGACGGCGAGCTTCTCCTCGAGCGTGGCGACCGACCGGGGCGTGAAGAGCCGTGACACGATCTTGCGCAGCCGGGTGTGCTCGGGTGCGTCGTGGTTGATCAGCAGCGCCTTGGTCAGCTCGAGCTGTTCGGATGTGGTGCCGTCGGGCATCCGCATGACCGCACCCTTGCGGTTGGTTGACCACAGGTCGCCGTCGCGCGAGATGGCCTTGATGTCCTCGTGACGGCTGATGACCCAGTAGCCGCCGTCGTCGAAGATCGAGTCGGTCTGCGCGCTCCACCACACCGGCGCGGTCGTGCGCAGTTCGGCGAACTCGGTGACGGGGATGCCCTTGAGCAAGACGTCGGGGTCGGTGAAGTCATATCCCTGGGGCAGGCGCGCGGCGCCTTGGGGATTGGCACCGCCCTGGGGCAGGCGCGCGGCGCCTTGGGGATTGGCACCGCCCTGGGGCAGGCGCACGGCGCCTTGGGGATTGGCACCGCCCTGTCCGAACGGACATGTGCTCTGCGTCATACCCTGACCATACATCGAAGTGTCAAGTGTATGGCCGAATCAGAGGCGTTAGGGTTGGCCCTTGTGCGCGTCCTGGTGATCGGATCCGGAGCCCGTGAACATGCATTGCTGCTCGCGCTGCGCCAAGATCCCGAGGTGGCGGAGCTGGCCGTCGCCCCTGGCAACGCGGGGACCGCGATCATCGCCGACCAGTACGAGGTCGACGTCACCTCCGGCGACGCCATCGCGCAGCTGGCGCAACGCATCGGCGCGGACCTGGTTGTCATCGGGCCCGAGGTGCCGCTGGTCCTCGGGGTCGCCGACACGGTGCGCGCCGCAGGCATCGCTTGCTTCGGGCCGACGAAGGACGCCGCGCGCATCGAGGGGTCGAAGTCGTTTGCCAAGGAGGTGATGACCGCCGCAGGGGTGCGCACAGCGACCAGCGAGATCGTTGACAATCCGGCGCACCTCGACTCGGCGATCGACCGGTTCGGGCCATCCGCCGGCGATCCGGCCTGGGTGGTGAAGGACGACGGGCTGGCTGCGGGCAAGGGAGTGGTGGTGACCGCCGACCGCGACACGGCAAGGGCACACGCCGCCAGCCTGCTCGACGCCGGCCATCCGGTGCTGCTCGAATCCTTTCTCGACGGACCCGAGGTCTCGCTGTTCAGCATCGTCGACGGCGAGACCGTATTGCCGATGCTGCCCGCGCAGGACTTCAAGCGGGTCGGCGACAACGACACCGGGCCCAACACCGGCGGCATGGGCGCCTACGCACCGTTGCCGTGGCTACCCGACGAGGTTGTCTCGCAGATTGTCGACGATGTCGTGAAACCCGTTGCGGCCGAGATGGTTCGGCGGGGCAGCCCGTTCGCGGGTCTGCTGTACGCCGGGCTGGCGATCACATCGCGGGGTCCAGCGGTCGTCGAATTCAACTGTCGCTTCGGCGATCCCGAGACGCAGTCCGTGCTGGCGCTGCTGGAAACCCCGCTCGGGCAACTGCTGCGTGCCGCCGCGACGGGTCAGCTGGCCGACCAGCCTCCGCTGCGCTGGCGCGACGGTTACACCGTGACGGTGGTGCTGGCCGCCGAGAACTATCCGGGCCGGCCGCGGGTGGGCGACGTCATCGCCGGCGCCGAAGCAGACGGCGTGCTGCACGCCGGAACTACGCGCCGCGACGACGGCGCGATCGTATCCTCGGGTGGCCGGGTGCTGTCGGTCGTCGGGGCGGGCCCCGACCTGGTGGCCGCCCGTGAGGCCGCTTACCCGCTGATCAAGTCGATTCGGTTGCCGGCCAGCCACTTTCGCAGCGACATCGGGCTCGCCGCAGCCGAAGGCCGGATCAGCCTCTAAGCCGTAAGCAGCGGCGCCATCCAGACCAGCTCCGCAGGAAGCTGCGAACTCCAGAACCCGCCGTCGTGTCCACCGGGTGAGAACCCGCCCGCGGGCGGGTTGGGCAGCTGCGCGATGAATTGCTTTGTCGCCGAATAGAACGGATCGCTGTCGCCGCAATCGATTCGGATCGGAATGGACCCGAGCTGGGGAAGTCCCCAAACGGTGTTTGCCGCGAAATCGTCGGCGCCGTCGAACGCACCGGACGCGGCCGCGCCGGACGTCGTCCACAGCGCCGGGCTGACCGCGCAGATCGCGGCGGTGCGGGCCGGGCCGAGCCGCCCGCCGAGCAGCAGCGCACCGTAACCGCCCATCGACCAGCCGAGGAACGCGACGCGTGACGTGTCGAGGCCTTGCGAGCTGAGCATCGGTATCAATTCATTGACCACCATGGCGCCCGAGTCCTCGCCCGACGCCCGCTTGTGCCAGTAGCTTCCGCCGCCGTCGACCGCGACGACCGCGAACGGCGGGAGGCCCGCCGCGACCGCCTGCGCCAGGCCCTGCTCGACGCCACCGGCCATCACGCCCGCCGCGTCCTGACCTTTGCCGTGCAGCGCGATCACCGGACGCAACGGCGCAGCCTGGCCGGGCGGGCGGGCGATCGCCCAGTGTGTCGCCACGCCGCCCCGCGCCGCCGAGACGAACGAGCCGTCGACGTACGTCGGCGCAGCGGTCGGCGCGGGCTCAAGTGGCCGAGGCGGAGCCAGCGGCGCACCGGCACTCGTCATCGACACCTGCGGCCCGGCAACGGACGCGCTCGGCGTGTGCAACGCGGAGCCCAATGCGTACGCGCCTGCCGCGCCTGCCGCCGCGCCGACCCCGAGGCGCAGAATCGCGCGGCGGCTCAGTTCGGACATGCGGGCCATCATGCCATCGGCGGTTGGCCGGGCCGCCGCCGACTTCCCTGAGTAAAGGCTGATGATTAGCCGAAAGCGCTATGCCGCAACCCGGTGGCTGGCAGCATGCTAGACGTGACGGCAGCGGTCACTCCCAAGGGAGAACGCAGGCGGTATGCGCTGGTCAGCGCCGCCGCTGAGCTGCTGTGCGAAGGCGGGTTCGACGCGGTGCGGCACCGCGCCGTCGCCCGCCGTGCTGGGCTGCCGCTGGCGTCGACGACCTACTACTTCTCCTCCCTCGACGACCTGATCGCCAACGCCGTCGAGCACGTCGGAATGCGCGAGGCCGAGCAGTTGCGGGCGCGAGTGGCCGTGCTGTCACGGCGGCGCAGGGGTGTCGAGTCGACCGCCGAGGTGTTGGTGGATCTGTTGGTCGGTGAGACCCCCGGGCAGCGGATCAGCGAGCAGTTGATCTCGCGCTACGAGCGCTACATCGCGTGCGCGCGGCAACCCGGCCTGCGTGACATTCAGCGGCGGATCCTGCGGCAGCGCACCGACGCGGTGGTCGAAGTCGTCGAGCGGTCCGGCCGGGCGGTGCGCGCCGAACTGCTCACTGCGCTGGTGTGCGCCGTCGACGGCGCGGTGGTGGCGGCGCTGGTGGGCGATGGTGACGGTCCGCGGGCCACGGCTCGGGCGACGTTGATCGACGTGATCGACGTGCTCGCGCCGATCGACGAAAGAGTGGCACAGGTCTGACCGAAGGAACGCATCAGGCGGTGCTCTCAACGCGTACAAGGCTTTTGACGTGCGGCGCCGGACTAACCGCCCAGCTGCCTACGGATCGCGGTCAGCTCGCGTTGCGCCTTCTCGATTAGTGCCTGAACCTGTTCGAGGCGCGGAAGCACGTCGCCGGAGTCGGGTTGTTGCGCCGGACGCCGCCCCGGCGCGGGTGCGAGATCGCTCGGCAGCGTCGGCGTGATGATGTAGCCGGACGCGAAGTCGCCATACGTGGTCACGTCGTCCGGCCGATGAAACCGGTAGAGCGCGACATACGCGCAAACCACGGCGTCGACGGGATCCTCGTCCCTGTCCAGCTGCGCCTGTCGAGTCGCGGCAGCGATCCTGTTGCGCAGCTCCACCCAGGCCACGTTGTGGTTCACTCGGAGCCGGGGCGTCGCCTTGTCGAGCCCCTCGATCAGCGTCATCAACGAGAGCAGTTCGCGACGGCGGTCCTCGACCTCGCCCTTCTTGTACTTCAGGATCTTTGGCAGACGGAACAGCACGACGGTGGCCGCGTGTGGGAAGACCTCGATGGCCCGCCGCTCGGCGCGGGACTCCGGGTCCATGTCGAGGTCCAGCCGACCGCAGAGCACAGCTCCGCGCGGCGGATCGAACAACGCATTGGCCTTGTTGGCGAAATGGGGGCCCGCATCGAACCGCATGAAGTCCTTGCCCAACTCGATCTCCGCGATCCGGCGGCCCTCGGAATTGGGCACGATCAGCGGGGCGTCGATGGCAACCAGGCATTCGTCGCTGACGTAGGGAGCGATCGCGGCATCGATGCCTGCGTCGTCCTGCGCGCTACCGACGTGCAGAAGTCGACCGCCGGGGTCGATCACCGCGACTCCGGTGTGGTTCTTCTCGCCCCATGGGATATCAAGCCCAACGAAGTACATACGCCTACTGTCCCCCATCCGCGCCCACCCGCCGCCGTAAGCTGTGTTCCTGTGACGATCCCCAACGTGCTGGCCAACCGGTATGCCAGCGACGAGATGGTGGCGATCTGGTCACCGGAGGCCAAGGTCGTCGCCGAACGCCGGTTGTGGCTGGCAGTGCTGAGGGCGCAGATAGAGTTGGGCATCGAAGGCACAGCTGTTCCTTCCTCAGTCCTTTCCGACTACGAGCGGGCGCTCGACGACGTCGATTTGTCCTCGATCGCCGCAAGGGAGCGGGTGCTGCGCCACGACGTCAAGGCCCGCATCGAGGAGTTCAACGCGCTCGCGGGCCACGAGCACGTGCACAAGGGCATGACGAGCCGCGACCTCACCGAAAACGTTGAGCAGCTGCAGATCCGCCGGTCACTTGAACTGGTGCACTCCCACGGTGTCGCGGTGGTGGCGCGGCTGGCCGAACGGGCGATCAGCTACCGCGACCTGGTGATGGCTGGCCGCAGCCACAACGTCGCCGCGCAGGCGACCACGTTGGGCAAGCGGTTCGCGTCGGCGGCCGAGGAGATGCTTCTTGGGCTGACGCGGCTGCGGTCGTTGATCGACCGGTACCCGCTGCGCGGCATCAAGGGCCCGATGGGCACCGCACAGGACATGCTCGACCTGTTCGACGGCGACACCGACAAGCTGGCCGACCTCGAGCGGCGGGTCGCCGAGTTCCTTGGCTTCACAGACATTTTCACCAGCGTCGGGCAGATCTATCCGCGGTCGTTGGACCACGACGTCGTCTCCGCGCTGGTGCAGGTCGGGGCGGGCCCGTCGTCGCTGGCGCACACCATCCGGCTGATGGCGGGCCACGAACTGGTGACCGAGGGCTTCGCGCCAGGGCAGGTCGGCTCGTCGGCCATGCCGCACAAGATGAACACCCGGTCGTGCGAGCGGGTGAACGGGCTGCAGGTCGTGCTGCGCGGTTACGCGTCAATGGCGGCCGAACTGGCCGGCGCGCAGTGGAACGAGGGCGACGTGTTCTGCTCCGTGGTGCGCAGGGTGGCGCTGCCCGACGCGTTCTTCGCCACCGACGGGCAGATCGAGACGTTCCTGACCGTTCTCGACGAGTTCGGCGCCTACCCGGCGGTGATCCAGCGCGAACTCGACCGCTACCTGCCGTTCCTGGCCACCACCCGGATCCTGATCGCCGCGGTGCGCGCCGGCATGGGCCGCGAAGCCGCGCACGAGGTGATCAGGGAGCACGCCGTCGCGGTCGCGCTGGCGATGCGCGAGAAGGGCTTGGAGCCCGATCTGCTTGGCCGGCTGGCCGCCGACCCGCGGCTGCCGCTTGACCGGCCTGCCCTTGACGCGGCGCTGGCCGACAAGCGGGCGTTCACCGGCGCCGCGGGCGACCAGGTCGACCGGGTGGTCGACGCGGTCGACGAGTTGGTGGGCCGCTATCCCGAGGCCGCCAAGTACACGTCGGGCGCCATCCTGTGACTGAGGTCGGCTCGGTGGCAGATATCGACTTCACCGATCTGGACAACTTCGCTGACGGCTTTCCGCACGACCTGTTCGCCGTACACCGTCGCGAGGCGCCGGTGTACTGGCACTCGGCGACCGAGAACACCCCCGACGGGGAGGGTTTCTGGTCGGTCGCGACCTACGCCGAAACCCTTGCGGTGCTGAAGGATCCGGTGACCTACTCGTCGGTGTCCGGTGGCTCGCGGCGGTATGGCGGCACGCTGCTGCAGGACCTCGCCATCGCGGGCCAGGTGCTCAACATGATGGACGACCCCCGCCATTCGCAGATTCGCAGTCTGGTCAGTTCGGGCCTGACCCCGCGGATGATCGCCAGGGTGGAGGACGATCTGCGGTCGCGGGCGCGGCGCCTGTTGGATTCGATTGCTGCGGGCGAGGCGTTCGACTTCGTCGTCGAGGTGGCCGCGGAGCTGCCGATGCAGATGATCTGCATCCTGCTGGGAATTCCTGAGTCCGAACGACATCGGCTGTTCGAGGCGATCGAGCCGAGCTTCGACTTCGGTGGCTCCCGCAAGGCGTCCATCACCCGGCTGTCCATCGAGGAGGCCGGCTCGCGGATGTACAACTACGGCAAGGAGCTCATCGCGTCGAAGCGGGCTTCGCCGACCGATGACATGCTCTCGGTTGTCGCCAACGCCGACGTCAATGACGCCGAGGTCTACCTGTTCTTCAACCTGCTCTTCAGTGCGGGCGCCGAAACCACGCGCAACTCGGTGGCGGGCGGGCTGCTGGCGTTGGCCGAACATCCCGATCAGTTGGCCCCGCTACGTTCGGATTTGGAACAGTTGCCGACCGCGGTCGAGGAAATGGTGCGATGGACGTCGCCGTCGCCGTCGAAGCGGCGCACCGCGACGCATCCGGTTTCGCTTGGCGGGCACCATATCTCGGCTGGCCAGAAGGTACTGGTGTGGGAGGGATCGGCGAACCGCGACGGTGCGGTGTTCGAGGACGCGGATTCGTTCGACCTCACGCGTAAACCCAATCCGCACTTGGGCTTCGGTCAAGGCGTGCACTACTGCCTTGGCGCCAATCTGGCGCGGCTCGAGCTTCGCGTGCTGTTCGAGGAGCTGCTCGGCCGCTTCTCGTCGGTGCAGGTGGTCAAGCCGGTGGAGTGGACCAGAAGCAACCGCCACACCGGCATCCGGCATCTGGTGGTCGAGCTGAGGGCGTGAAGCCGGACGCCTCGCGTCGGTGATGGCGACCGGCATCGTGTCGATCGCCGCAGCGGATCACGGCCGTCTCGCAATCAGCGACGTGTTGATCGTGCTGGCGGCCGTCGCATTGCCGGCGCTCATCGTGGCGGGCGCCACTGCCTGGCGACGAAGATCTTGGGATCTCACCGATCTCGATGTGTCGCTTCGGCTGTGCACAAACGTGGCGGCCTGCGCGGTCGTTGGGGCGCGACTGGCCGAACACCGCATTGTGCTGGGGCTGCTCGCGGGGATGGCGTTGCAGGGTTGGCTCTCGCTGGCTCCGGTCATGGCCCGGCGCATGTGGCGCGATGGCTGGGCGGGCCTGCGCGACCGCGCGCATGGCTGCTGGGAACTGGCGAGCGTTTGCGACGTCCGGATTGGCCATCGTGACAGCGGATCTGAAGATCGCCTTCCTCGCGGTGCTGTTCTGGGCCATCGCCATCGGCGTTTACCTGTTGATGACGGGGCTGATTGTCTGGCGGTCTATCCACGATCCGGCTGCTCCGGAGTTGGTGCAGCCCGACATGTGGATTCTGATGGGCGGTGCGGCGATCGCGACGTTGGCGGGCGATCACATCCACCCGGCCGGACTCGAGAGCGTTCGCCCCGTGACGGTGGTGACGTGGTTGGTCGCGACGGCGTGGATCCCGCCGCTGATTTACCTCACCGTGCGACGCTTCAGAAGGCGACGCGGGCTTCCGCCGGCGCTGTGGTGGGCGGCGGTGTTCCCACCCGGGATGTACTCGGCGGCCACGTACGCCACGGGCGTCGAAACCGGCTGGCGGTGGCTGACGGTGGTGTCGCAGGTGTTCTTCTGGATCGCGTTCGCAGCGTGGGTCATCGTGGCGATCGAATCGCTGCTGCGATTCGGCGATCACGCGATGCGGAAACTCCGTCGGGTCTGACCCCCTGAACGCGAACCTGCTGGCCGAGCAAATCGTGCACAAATCGCTAGTGGCGTAGCCGAACGCCTGCGGCGCGGAGCTCAAGGGCGGCAAGGCCGTGGATCGCGACGGCGTCCTCGCGCCGCCAGGCGCCGACGGGATCCCCGCTGATCGCGGCGAGCTTGGTCAGCGGCCGGTTGGCCAGCGCCCGCAGCGCGAGCAACTGTTCGCCGGCGGGCGTGGCCGCCAGCGCCAAAGCCGTCCACTTGCGAAGGAAGAACCGCACCCGCAGGAACAGCCACGGCATCGCGATCGCCAGGATGGGCGGCGCCGCGACGGCCAGCGCCAGCAGCCACGCCAGCCAGCTCGCGGTGACGTCCAGGTTGTGCCCGGCGCCCGCGACGTCGCGCGCGGCCTGACCCGCGGCCGTCAACGGCTTGCTCAACGTGTCGCCGATCAACGGCACCTTGTCCGCGCCGCTGCCTGCCGAATCGAGGTTGCCCGCGATGCCGTTGGCGCCGCCTTCGACTTGCCTGCCGAACTCGGCGATGGTCGACACGGCGGCGTGTACCGCCATCCCGACCAGCACCCACACGGTTGTCCAGGCGATCACCACCAAGTCGCTGATCAGCTGCGCGAGCAGTCGGGCCGGGGTGGTGGCATAGGGCAGATAACGGGACGTCATGGGATTGATCCCAGCAGATAGGCTGGCCCGATGCGTCCCGCTCTGTCCGACTACCAACATCTGGCCAGTGGCAAGGTTCGCGAGCTGTACCGCATCGACGACGAACACCTGCTCTTCGTCGCCACCGATCGGATCTCCGCGTACGACTACATCCTCGACTCCGAGATACCCGACAAGGGCCGCATCCTTACCGCGATGAGCGTCTTCTTCTTCGACTACGTCGAGGCGCCTAACCACCTGGCAGGCCCACCCGACGACGAGCGCATCCCCGAAGACGTGCTCGGCCGTGCACTGGTCGTGCAGGAGCTCGAGATGATGCCGGTGGAGTGCGTGGCCCGCGGCTATCTGACCGGTTCGGGCCTCATCGACTACCAGAAGACCGGCAAGCTGTGCGGCATCGTGCTGCCGCGAGGGCTGGCCGAGGCCAGCAAGTTCGTCCAGCCGTTGTTCACCCCGGCCACCAAAGCCGAACTGGGACAACACGATGAAAACATCACGTTCAACGACGTGATCGAGCTCGTCGGCGCCGTCAGAGCCAACCAATTGAGTGAACGCACGCTGCAGACCTACATCCAGGGCGCCGACCACGCGTTGACGAAGGGCATCATCGTCGCCGACACCAAGTTCGAGTTCGGTGTGGACAAGCACGGCAACATGCGGCTGGCCGACGAGGTCTTCACCCCGGATTCCAGCAGGTATTGGCGCGCCGACAATTACCAGGAGGGTGTCGTCCAGCAGAGCTTCGATAAGCAGTTCGTGCGCAACTGGCTCACCAGTCCGGCGTCGGGCTGGGATCGCAATGGCGACAAGCCACCGCCACCGCTGCCGCCCGACATCGTCGATGCCACCCGCGCACGCTATATCGAAGCCTACGAGCGCATCTCGGGCCGCAACTTCAGCGACTGGATCAAGCCGTGAAACCGCCGGAGGCAGAGCGTATCGACGCTCGCCGGGAACATCATGGCGACGTGTTCATCGACCCATACGAGTGGCTGCGCGACAAGTCGAATCCCGAAGTTGTCGACTATCTCAAAGCCGAGAACGAGTACACCGAAGACGCAACGTCGGGCCTGGCGTCGTTGCGGGAGAAGATCTTCGACGAGATAAAGGCCCGCACCAAGGAAACCGATCTGTCCGTGCCGACCCGCCGCGCCGACTGGTGGTACTACGGCAGGAGCTTCGAGGGTAAGCAATACAGCGTGCAATGCCGTTGCCCGGTCAACGATCCCGACGACTGGACACCACCTCAGTTTGACGAGGAAACCGAGATCCCCGACGAGCAGGTCCTGCTCGACGAGAACATCGAAGCCGAAGGGCATGACTTCTTCGCGCTCGGCGCCGCCACCGTCAGCCTCGACGGCAACATCCTGGCCTACTCCACGGACGTCAAGGGCGACGAACGCTACACGTTGCGGTTCAAGGACTTGCGCACCGGCGCCCTGTACGACGACCAGATCGTCGGCATCGGCGCCGGCGCCACCTGGGCCGCGGACAACCGCACCGTCTACTACGTCACGGTCGACGACGCCTGGCGGCCCGACACGGTGTGGCGGCACCGCCTTGGGGCCGGGCTAGCCGCCGAAAGGGTCTACCACGAGCCCGACGAGAAATTCTGGCTCGCGGTCGGCCGCACCCGCAGTAACAAATACATGGTGATTGCGGCGGGCAGCGCCGTCACCTCCGAGTTGCGCTACGGCGACGCCGCCGACGGGCAAACCGAGTTCACCACCGTCTGGCCGCGCCGTGAGCTGGTCGAGTACTCCATCGAACACGCGGTCATCGGCGGTGAGGACCGGTTCCTCATCCTGCACAACGACGGCGCCGAGAACTTCACTCTCGTCGAGGCTCCGGTCAGCGATCCCAACGCTTTTCGCACGCTGATCGCACACCGCGACGATGTGCGACTCGACTCTGTTGACGCGTTCGAAGGCCACCTTGTGGTCGGCTACCGCAGGGAGGCGCTACCGCGGATCCAGCTGTGGCCGATTTATGCGGACGGCGACTACGGCCACCCCGAGGACATCACGTTCGACTCCGAGCTGATGTCGGCGGGCCTTTCCGCCAACCCCAACTGGAGTGCACCGAAGCTGCGGATCGGCGCAACGTCGTTCGTCATCCCGGTGCGCATCTATGACATCGACCTCACCACCGGCGAGCGCACGCTGCTGCGTGAACAGCCGGTGCTCGGCGACTACCACGCCGACGAGTATGTCGAGCGCCGCGACTGGGCAGTCGCCCCTGACGGCGCGCGGGTGCCGATCTCGATCGTCCACCGCATCGGTGTGCCCTACCCTGCGCCCACGCTGCTCTACGGCTACGGCGCCTACGAGTCGTGCGAGGACCCGCGGTTCTCCATCGCCCGGCTCTCGCTGCTGGACCGCGGCATGGTGTTCGCCGTGGCGCACGTGCGCGGTGGCGGCGAACTCGGCCGGCCATGGTACGAGCACGGCAAGCTGTTGGAGAAGAAGAACACCTTCACCGACTTCATCGACGTAGCATCCCATCTCGTCGACACCGATGTGACCCGGCAGGAGAACCTGGTCGCATTCGGCGGCAGCGCGGGTGGATTGCTGATGGGCGCCGTCGCGAACATGGCGCCGGAACTGTTCGCCGGCATCCTTGCCGCAGTGCCGTTCGTCGACCCGTTGACGACGATCCTTGACCCGTCGCTGCCACTGACCGTCACCGAGTGGGACGAGTGGGGAAACCCGTTGGAAAACAAGGACGTCTACTTCTACATGAAGTCCTATTCACCCTACGAGAACGTCGAGGCCAAGGACTATCCGCCGATTCTCGCGATGACGTCGTTGAACGACACCAGGGTGTACTACGTCGAACCCGCGAAATGGGTTGCGGCGCTGCGGCACACCAAGACCGACGGTCACTCGGTGCTACTCAAGACCGAGATGAACGCAGGCCACGGCGGGATCAGTGGACGCTATGAACGCTGGAAGGAAGCAGCCTTCCAGTACGCCTGGCTACTGGATGCTGCCAAGGCCGATCACGACGGCGGCGCTTAGGTACACGATCTCCCCGGCCGTGCGCAGGTCCAGCCGCGAGGTCATCGACTTCGGCGGGTTCGGCATCCGCGCCGCATAGATGTTGGCCGGGAACATCACCAGCATCAACACGAACAGGCACAGTGCCGCGGCGACTCGGGTGGGCGGGTACAGCAGTCCGGCCGCGCCAAGCAGCTCGAGGATGCCGGTGATCGTGACCAGAAATCCGGCGGCAGGCAGCCGCGGTGGCACGATCGCGATCATGTCGCGCCGCACCGCAGGACCGAAATGCGCGACCCCGGTCATCACGAACATCGCCGCCAGCCCAACCGCGACGGCCTCAGGCCAGCTGTTGACGTAATCGACCCCAAGCCAGCCCACCAACCGGGCGCCAAGCGTGCCAACCACCAAGGTGACGAAGACGGCCATTGCAGACTCCTTATCTAGTCAGTGACAAGATAGTGGAACACGCTAGCCAGCGAACTAGGCACTGTCAAGATTCCTGGTTATGATGGCCACATGAGCAGGGACACCTATCACCACGGCGATCTGAAGGCCGTCATCCTGGCCAAGGCCGCTGGCCTGGTGGCCGACCGCGGCGCCGACGGGATCTCGCTACGCGAACTCGCCAGGGAGGCAGGCGTCTCACACGCCGCCCCTGCGCATCACTTCACCGACCGCCGCGGACTGTTCACCGCGCTCGCCGCGCAGGGGTGGCGGATGCTCGCCGACGCGCTGGCGGGCGCGCGGCCGGACTTCATCGAGGCGGCACTGGCCTATGTCCGGTTCGCACTCGACCATCCCGGCCACTACGCGGTGATGTTCGACCATTCACTGGTGGATCCCGATGACCCTGACCTGAAGGCGGCGCAAAACGCCGCAGGCGCCGAGCTGGCGCGGGGCGTCGGCACACTGAAAGATCCACGGGCGAAGGCCGATCCGCAGAGCGCTGCGCTCGCCGCGTGGTCTTTGGTGCACGGTTTTGCGATGTTGTGGCTCAACGAGGCCATCGACACCGAAGGTGATCCGATGGTCAATGTGGAACGAATCGCCAAGATACTGTTCGACTCCTAGTGCGCCAGCGCCAACGCCGGGCGCGCGGACACAATTTCGGGAGGCTTCTTCGGCAGGAACGCGGCCGGAATGAGTGTCGCAAGAACGAAACCCACAGCAACGGCGAACACGACGGCATAGGCATGCGTCAGGTCGTGGGTGACGTGGGCCGTGAAGTTCGGCTCCAGTACCTTCGGCGGCAGCTGCGTCGGGTCAGCGGACCTGCCGCGTTTTGCGGCCTCCTGCTGTAATGCCGCGGCTTTGCCTGCGGCAGCGACGTATTCGCTGCGGTTGAACTGGCTGGTGAGGATCACCGACATCAGCGCGGACCCGATCGACCCGGCGACCTGCTGGTTGACATTGATCAACGTCGATCCGCGGGCCACCTGATGCGGGGCGAGGGTTCCGACCGCCGAGCCGGACACCGGCATCATCGTGCAGCCCATGCCCATACCCATCACCGCGAGACCGATCAATAACACTGGCATGTACGGGTATTGGTGGTACACGCCGTAGGCGAATGTGCCCATGCCGGTGGCGATCAGCGAGATGCCGACGAGCACGACGTAACCGGGACCGCGCTTGTCCATGATCCGCCCACCGATCGGCATCGTCGCCATCGCGCCAAGGCCCTGTGGCACCAGGTGCAGGCCGGACTGCATCGGCGTCTGTGCAAGCAGTTGCTGAAAGTAACTGGGAAACAACAGCCCTGCGCCGAAGAACGCGACAGCGAAGAGGAACATCGTCGCATTGGCCAGCGCAAGGACGCGGTTCTTGAACAGCCGCAGGTCGATCAGCGGGTGGTCGGCGCGGAAAACGGCATGGAACATGAACGCGACGATCAGCACCAGCCCGATCGACGCAGGAATCCACACCTGCCGGTTGGCGACCGTGCCGTGCGCGGGTATCGAGGACACGCCGTAGAGGAATGCGGCCAGCCCGGGGGAGAGCAGCAGCATGCCGATGAAGTCGAACGACTCCGCCGGTTGCGGCTCGTCCTTGGGGAACACGACCGCGGCAAGCACCAGCGCCAGCAACCCAATAGGCAGGTTGATCAGGAAGATCCACTCCCAGGCGTACGTGTCGATCAGCCAGCCGCCCAGTATCGGACCGCCGATGGGCCCGAGCAACATCGGAATGCCAAGCACCGCCATCAGCCTGCCGAGCCGTTTCGGGCCGGCCTCGCGCGTCAGGATCGTGAACGTCAGCGGCATCAGCATGCCGCCACCCAGCCCCTGCACCACCCGGAACGCCACCAACAGCGTGATGGTCGGCGCCATCGCGCACAGCAGCGAGCCGAGCGTGAAGAACAACACCGAGCCCATGAACAGCCGCTTGGTGCCGAACCGGTCGGCGGCCCAACCCGTCAGCGGAATCACCGTCGCCAATGCCAACGTGTAGCCGGTCATCGTCCACGCGACGACGGCCTGGGTGGTCTCGAACTGCGCGATGAATGTGCGTTGCGCGACGCTGACGACGGTGGCGTCCAGGATGGCCATCACCGAGGCCAGCACGCACACCCCGGCGATTCGCAGCAGCCGGGCGTCGAGATTGTCGGGGCAGTCCCGTTCGGGATGCGGCAGTGGCGCGCGCGGTTTCGGATTGTCCGCGCGGTGAACCACTTAGCCAGGCTACCGGGTAGCCTCCGAACATGACCGAAATCCCGCTCCCCGACATCGCATTGACGACGCTGGACGGACGCCCCACCACGCTGGCCGAGCTCGCCGACGGCGCCGCGCTGGTGGTGAACGTCGCTTCGAGATGCGGCCTCACCCCGCAGTACACCGCGCTGGAGCAGCTGGCAAAGGACTACGCCGAGCGTGGGCTGACGGTGATCGGCGTGCCGTGCAACCAATTCATGGGCCAGGAGCCGGGCACCGCCGACGAGATCAAGACGTTCTGCTCGACAACCTACGGGGTGACGTTTCCGCTGCTGGCCAAGGCCGACGTCAACGGCCCGGACCGGCACCCGCTGTACGCCGAGCTGACAAGAACGCCCGACGGCGGCGGCGAGGCGGGCGACGTGCAATGGAACTTCGAGAAATTCCTGCTCGCACCCGGTGGCGAGGTGGTCAACCGGTTCCGGCCGCGTACGGTTCCCGACGCGCCAGAGGTGATCGCCGCGATCGAGGCGGTCCTGCCGCGATAGATGGTCAACTGCTGACCATGTGTTGTAAACCGTTGGGACACCTGACGTTGCCACAATGAACACGTGGCTGGACAACTGATCGTCTCGGTTTCCGGGATCAGCGACCGCACCCTGGCCGACGTCGACGAGTTCTGCGGTCAGCTGGCCGCACGCGACGTTCCTGCCTCGTTTCTTGTGGCACCCAGGATCAAGGGCGGCTACCGGCTCGACTCCGATGCGCCAACCGTTCAGTGGCTCGCTGACCGGCGCGAATGCGGCGACGTGATCGTGTTGCACGGCTTCGACGAGGCGGCCACCAAGAAGCGGCGCGGCGAGTTTGCGACATTGCCCGCACACGAAGCCAACCTGCGGCTGATGGCTGCCGATCGGGTGCTCGAGCACCTCGGGTTGCGAACCCGGCTGTTCGCCGCGCCCGGCTGGACGGTGTCGCAAGGCACAGTAACAGCGTTGCCCCGCAACGGCTTTCGTTTACTGGCCGGGTTGAACGGCATCACCGACCTGGCCCGTCTGACGACGATGCGGGCCAGGGTGCTCGGCATCGGCGAGGGCTTCCTGAGCGAGCCGTGGTGGTGCCGCACGCTGGTGCTGTCGGCCGAGCGCACGGCGCGCCGCGAGGGCATCGTCCGCGTCGCGGTGGCCGCCCGTCACCTGCGTAGGCCCGGACCCCGGCAGGCGATGCTCGACGCCGTCGATCTGGCGTTGATGTATCGGTGCAAGCCGTCCGTCTACAACTGGCACCCATACTCTGCGCTGACCGACGCCGCGTAGCGCGCCGCTACATTGGCGGCCATGGCTGACGCTGATGTGATCGTGGTGGGCGCCGGGCTTGCCGGCCTGGTCGCGGCATGTGAGCTGGTCGAACGCGGGCGCCGCGTGCTGATCGTTGACCAGGAGAACGCCGGCAATATCGGTGGCCAGGCGTTCTGGTCCTTCGGCGGCCTGTTCTTCGTCGACAGCCAGGAACAGCGGCGGCTTGGTATCCGCGACAGCCACGAGCTGGCGCTGCAGGACTGGCTCGGCACCGCGGGATTCGACAGGCCCGAAGACCACTGGCCGAGGCAATGGGCACACGCCTACGTCGACTTCGCCGCCGGCGAGAAGCGCAGCTGGCTGCGCGAACGCGGGCTGCAGATCTTCCCCGTCGTTGGTTGGGCCGAGCGCGGCGGCTACGACGCACGCGGCCACGGCAACTCGGTGCCGCGCTTCCACGTCACATGGGGGACCGGACCCGCGATCGTCGACATCTTCGCGCGCCGGCTGCTGGGCAACCCGAAGGTGCGTTTCGCGCATCGCCATCGTGTCGACGAACTGGTCGTCGACAACGGCACCGCGGTTGGGGTGCGCGGTGCGGTGTTGGAGCCGACGACCGCGGCGCGCGGGGTGGCATCGTCACGAAAAACCGTTGGCGAATTCGAGTTCCGCGCCTCAGCGGTGATCGTCGCCAGCGGCGGCATCGGCGCAAACCACGACCTGGTCCGGCAGAACTGGCCCAAGCGGATGGGGCGGGTGCCCGAGCAGCTGCTCAGCGGGGTGCCAGCGCACGTCGACGGCCGGATGATCGGCATCACCGAATCCGCTGGCGCACATGTGATCAACAGCGACCGGATGTGGCACTACACCGAAGGCATCACCAACTACGACCCGATCTGGCCGCTGCACGGCATCCGGATCCTGCCCGGCCCGTCGTCGCTGTGGCTGGACGCCACCGGCAAGCGGCTGCCGCCTCCGTTGTATCCGGGCTTCGACACGCTCGGCACGCTGGAATACATCGCGCAGACCGGACACGACTACACCTGGTTCATCCTCAACGCGCGGATCATCGCCAAGGAGTTCGCGCTGTCGGGGCAGGAGCAGAACCCAGATCTGACCGGCAAGAGCGTGAAGAAAGTGCTCGCAAGGGTGCGGGCAGGCGCGCCCCCACCGGTGCAGGCGTTCGTCGACAAAGGTGTCGACTTCGTCAGCGCACACTCCTTGCGAGACTTGGTGTCCGCGATGAATACCGTTCCCGATGTGCTGCCGGTCGACTACGCGACCGTGGAGGCAGAGGTGACAGCGCGCGACCGCGAGGTGGCCAACCGGTTCACCAAGGACACGCAGATCATGTCGATCCGCGTCGCGCGTAACTACCTCGGCGACCGGGTCAGCCGCGTCGTCGCCCCGCACCGGCTCACCGACCAGAAAGCGGGACCGCTGATCGCCGTCAAACTGCACATCTTGACCCGTAAGTCGCTGGGCGGCTTGGAAACCGACCTGGATTCACGGGTGCTCAAGTCCGACGGCAGCGTGTTCGACGGGCTGTACGCTGCGGGTGAAGCAGCCGGTTTCGGCGGCGGCGGTGTGCACGGCTACCGCTCGCTGGAGGGTACGTTCCTTGGCGGCTGCGTGTTCTCCGGAAGGGCGGCGGGCCGCGCCGCGGCGCGCGACGCCTAGAAAGCCGTCCCGCTCTCGGGTTCGAGCACCTGAAAGTCGGTGTCGGTCAACTCGGTCAGCCTGCCGTAGTAGATACCGCGGGCGCTGGGTTCGACGATCCCCTGATGGATGGGCACGGCGTGGGTCGGCGCCACGGCCCGCAGATAGTCGACGGCCTCCGAGATCTTCATCCACGGCGCCGCCGCGGGGGTGGCCAACACATCGACCGGTTCGCCAGGTGCATACAGCGCATCGCCAGGGTGCATCAAGCGCACCGCATGCGAGCCGTCGCCGACAAGGTACGAAATGTTGTCGATCACAGGGATTTCCGGGTGGATCACCGCATGCCGTCCGCCGACGCCACGCACCGTCAGGTGCCCGATGTTGAACTCGTCGCCGACATGCACCGCCCGCCACGGCGCGCCGAGTTGCGCGGCGGTCTGCGGATCGGCGTAAAGGGCGGCCTGCGGGTTGGCATCGACCAGTGCGGGCAGCCGCTGCGTGTCGGCGTGGTCGGGATGCTGATGGGTGATCAGGATCGCCGAGAGCCCGGTGATGCCCTCGAAACCGTGCGAGAAGTTTCCCGGATCGAACAACACGGTGGTGGACGCGCCGGAATCGCCCTTGAAGTTCGCGAGTAGGCATGAATGGCCGAAATGCGTCAGTTCCATGCCTATATTGTGGCGCGCAGGGTGGTAGCAGGGGGTGAATAAGTCGTGCGAAGGATGCTGGCGGTAGCAATGGCGACCTGCGGGTTGGCCATCGCACCCAGTGCCGGCTGGCCGGCGTCGGCGGTCCCAGGCGAGTGCCCGCCGATTTGCGACGCGATCCCCGATTCGGCGTGGGTCGACCCAACGGCCATTCCGCTGTACCCGGTGTACCGCTGGCCCGGCCTGGCCGGACTGGCGGTCACGGCCAGGCCAGCTCGCTTCGCGTTCGAAGAGCTGTGCGCGAGCCCGCCGGTTGCCGGCAATGCCCGCGACTACGTCGTGGCGGCGCGGGCAGCGGTGTCCAACCCGACGGGCCAGTGGCAGCTGCAGGTGCAGGTGATGCACTGGCGCGGTGACACCGCGTGGGGCGGTCCGACCGCGATGGCGACGCTGGAGACCGCAAGGGCCAGGCTTCGCGACTGCCAGCTCACGGCTCCGCACGCGTCGCCGTCGATCACCACCAACGAACCGCAGCGGATCGCCGCGGTGATCAGCGATGCTGGCCACCGGGTGATGCACACCTACCTGCTTGCCGACCCGAACAGCGGCAGCGTCGCCGAATTGGCCATGTGGTCGTCGCTGCCCCCGAAGGTGGACTGGCCCGCCGTGGCCGACGCGCAGGTCCTCGACGCGCTGGCCGCGCCGCTGTGCAGCGCGTACATCGGATCGTGCCGGTGAGGCGGTCCCGGCAATGCCGCCGGTAGAGTGATCGCCGTGGCAAGGGTGGTTGTGCACGTGATGCCCAAGGCGGAGATCCTCGACCCGCAGGGTCAGGCGATCGTCGGCGCGCTGAGCCGTCTGGGCTTCGGCGGCGTCTCAGATGTCCGGCAGGGCAAGCGTTTTGAGCTCGAGGTCGACGACAGCATCGACGACGCCACCCTCGCCGAGATCGCCGAATCGCTGTTGGCGAACACGGTTATCGAGGACTGGTCGGTCAGCAGGGAGCAATCATGACGGCTGGGGGCACCTCCGGCTCGCGGGGGAGGGTGGGGATCATCACATTTCCCGGCACGCTCGACGACGTCGACGCCGCACGGGCGGTCCGGCGGGCCGGCGCCGAGGCGGTCAGCCTGTGGCATGCCGACGCCGACCTCAAGGGGGTCGACGCGGTGGTGGTGCCCGGTGGCTTCTCGTACGGCGACTATCTGCGCTGTGGCGCGATCGCCAAGTTCGCACCGGTGATGGGTGAGGTCGTCACCGCCGCCGGCCGGGGCATGCCGGTGTTGGGGATTTGCAACGGTTTTCAGGTGCTGTGTGAGGCGGGTCTGCTGCCGGGCGCGCTGACGCGCAACGCGGGCCTGCACTTCGTCTGCCGCGATCTGTGGCTCGAGGTCGCGTCGAATTCGACGGCGTGGACGTCGCGCTACGAACTCGGAGCCGACCTGCTGGTGCCGCTGAAGTCAGGGGAGGGCCGCTACGTCGCCAGCGAGAAGGTGCTCGACGAGCTCGATGGCGAGGGCCGGGTGGTGTTCCGCTACCGCGACAACCCCAACGGCTCGCTGCGCGACATCGCAGGCATCAGTTCGGCCAACGGCCGCGTTGTCGGTCTGATGCCGCACCCCGAGCACGCCACCGAGGCCCTGACCGGCCCGTCCGACGACGGGCTCGGCCTGTTCTACTCGGCGCTGGATCTGTTGCTGGCCGCTTAGGGCGTCAGCGCCACCGAGGCCTCCGCCGTGTAGCACAGGAACGTCAGCGTCTCCTGGAGATACAACTGCACTTCGTCGGCGTCGTGCGACAGGTAGCCGATCGAAACGTCGGTGCCAAGCTGTAGATCGAAGTCGCCGCCACGGGTGGACAGCACGAACGCGCCGTCGATCGCCGGCGCCCAGATGATCTCGCCGTCGACCAGCCGGTTGAGGTGCTCGCGGATCGGATAGCCGTGTTCGGTGGTCTCGCTGACCTTGGTGTACACGTCGGCCGACAGCAGCACAGAATACGGGCCGTCGACGCCGGCCAGCCGCAGCTCGGATAGCGCCTGGGCGATGACGTCGGGAATCTCGCGGGCGTCGTCGGGCAGGGCCAGCGCGGGGTTGGAGCTGCACGCGCGGATGCCCTCGATGGACGCCGCGTCGTAGCCCTCGAAGATGGCCCGGTCCTCGACGAACGCCAGCTTCTTGGCGGCGTCCTTGACCGGATCCCAGTCCGAGTCCTGCGAGCCGCGCTCCACATCGTCGATGGCGGTGCGGCTCACCGTGACCGGCACCCGCAGCCGCACCAGCGGCTTGCTGGCCCGCAGGTGTGCAACCACGCCGTCGCCGGGCGGGGACACGTCGAGAAGGTGACCCGTGCTGATCGCCGCGGTCACCGGTCCGCCCGGCTCGCTGACGTCGACCACCCGCCGCCCGGCGATGTGCCGCTTGAATGTCCGCGTCGCCTCCAATTCGATCTCCGCCCATGCGGCTTCGGTGATCGGAGCCAGATCGCGATAAAGGTTGTTCATTGACGGGTTCCTTTCAGGCTGCCTATCCCGAGCGACCCGTTGGTGGCGACGGGCAAAGCGGGCACCGTGGTGACATCTGGTTGCTCTTCTTCAGGTTCCGAATCCGCAAGCGGCGGAGGGTCGTTGAGGAAGTCGACGGTCGGCGTGAAGAACTTCCCACCCGTGACGGCGGTCGAGAAGTCCAGGATGCGGTCGATGTTGCCCGGCGGGTCGCCGATGAACATGTTGCGCAGCATCCGTTCGGTGACCGAGGCGGTGCGCGAGTAGCCGATGAAGTAGGTGCCGAACTCGCCCTTGCCGATCTCACCGAACGGCATGTTGTGCCGGACGATCTTCAGCTCGTTGCCGTCGTCGTCTTCGATCACGTTGAGCGCGATATGGGCGTTGGGCGGCTTGTCGTCGTCGTCGAGTTCGATGTCCTCGAGCTTGGTCCGTCCGATCACCAGCTCCTGCTCGGTGACCGACAGCGATTCCCAGGAGTCCATGTCGTGCACGTACTTCTGCACGTGCAGGTAACAGCCACCGGCGAAATCGGGATCCTCGTCGCCAATCTCGGTGGCGGACACCGCAAGTGGGCCGTCGGGGTTCTCGGTGCCGTCGACGAAGCCCAGCAGGTCGCGGTTGTCGAAGAACCGGAAGCCGTGGGTCTCGTCGACGACGGTGACCGCCCCCGACGCCTTGACGATCCGGCCGGCCAACTCGAAGCACATGTCCATCGACAGTGCCTTGATGTGGAACAGCAGATCGCCCGGCGTCGCGGGGGCGTGGTGCCGCGGGCCGTGCAGCTCGATGAACGGGGTCAGCTCGGCCGGCCGCGGACCGCAAAACAGGCGGTCCCAGGCATCCGATCCGATCGAGGTGACCACGGAGAGGTGCTTGTCCCTGTCCCGGAAGCCGATCGCGCGGACCAACCCGGAGATGTCGGGCAACGCGTCGTGGACGGCGGCCTCACCGCCTTCGTCGACGGTGACCACCAGGAAGATGGCCGCCGGTGTCAACGGCGCCGTTACCGGTTGCGGCAGTGGGTCGGGCACCATTCGACCCTAGCGAACTGTCTGTCGGCAATGATGGTGAACCATGTCCCCGAGTGCGCAAGGGCTGTGCGAATTCATCGACGCGTCACCGTCGCCGTTTCACGTCTGCGCGACTGTCGCGCAGCGGTTGAGCGAAACGGGGTTCACCGAACTCTCCGAACGCGACGAGTGGCCGGGTGAGGGAAGGTTCTTCACCGTGCGGGCCGGCTCGCTGGTCGCATGGCGGGCAGAACACGCGGGCCGTACTGGGCCTTTTCGAATCGTCGGCGCCCACACCGACAGCCCCAATCTGCGGGTCAAGCAGCACCCGGATCGGTTCGTCTCCGGGTGGCAGGTGGTCGCTCTGCAGCCCTACGGCGGGGCCTGGCTGAACTCGTGGCTTGACCGCGATCTCGGCATCAGCGGCCGGCTGTCGATACGCGTCGGAAACACCATCGACCACCGGCTTGTGCGTATCGATGAACCGATCCTGCGCGTGCCGCAGCTGGCGATCCACCTGGCCGAGGACCGCAAGTCGGTGTCGCTGGATCCGCAGCGGCACGTCAACGCGGTCTGGGGCGTTGGCAGCGGCCCCAGGTCGTTTCTGGCTCACGTCGCCGAGCGGGCGGGCGTCGATGAAGCCGACGTCCTCGGCGCCGACCTGATGACCCACGACCTGACCCCGTCGACGCTGGCCGGCGTCGACGCCCAGCTGGTGAGCGCGCCCCGGCTGGACAATCAGGCCAGCTGCTACGCAGGGCTCGAGGCGTTCCTTGCCGCCGAGCCAGGCGAGCACATGCCGGTGCTGGTGCTGTTCGACCACGAGGAGGTCGGCTCGCAGTCGGATCACGGCGCGCAGTCCGAGCTGCTGCACACGGTGCTGGAGCGGATCACGCTGGCCGCCGGTGGCGGGCGGGAGGACTTCCTGCGCCGGCTGCCCGCGTCGATGGTGGCCTCCGGCGACATGGCGCACGCCACCCACCCGAACTACCCCGAGCGGCACGAGCCCGGCCACCTCGTCGAGGTCAACGCGGGGCCGGTGCTCAAGGTGCAGCCGAACCTGCGCTACGCCACGGACGGGCGCACCGCGGCGGCGTTCGCGCTGGCGTGCGCGCAGGCGGACGTCCCGCTGCAGCGCTACGAGCACCGCGCGGACCTGCCCTGCGGGTCGACGATCGGGCCGATGACCTCGGCCCGCACCGGCATTCCGACCGTGGACGTCGGCGCGGCCCAGCTCGCCATGCATTCCGCGCGTGAGGTGATGGGCGCCGACGACGTTGCCGCATACTCCGCCGCACTGTGGGCGTTCCTGTCACCTGCCTGATCTAGGGTCAGCGGAATGGCACTCTCCGTCGAGAACATCACATTCGACTCCACTGACCCCGACCGGCTCGCCGAGTGGTGGGCCGGCGTGGTGAATGGCACGTTAAACGCTTTGGCGCCGGGGTTTTTCGTCACTGTGACTCGCTCCGGCGGGCCAGGGTTGGCCTTCCAGAAGGTCGACGATCCGACGCCGGGCAAGAACCGTGTGCACATCGACTTCTCCGCCGCCGACCTCGATGCGGAGGTCAACCGGTTGGTAGGCCTCGGTGCCACCGAGACCGGCAGGGGCGAGGCAGGACCGGAGTTCCGCTGGGTGGTGTTCGCCGATCCCGACGGCAACGCGTTCTGCGTGGCAGGGGGCGACGTGGCCGCAGCTACCTGAACCGCCGGGGTCGGGGGCTGCCAGCTGTTGCGGTTTGAGTGGTCGGTAGTTGTCGGTGGTGTGCTGTAGGAACAGGAGTATGAATCTCGCGGCGTGGGCTGAGCGCAATGGTGTTGCGCGCGTGACTGCGTATCGCTGGTTTCGCGCTGGGCTTTTGCCGGTACCCGCCCGGCGGGTGGGTCGGCTGATTCTCGTGGGCGAGCCGATCGGCGAGGCTGGGCTACGAGCGCGCGCGGCGGTGTATGCGCGGGTGTCGTCGGCCGATCAGAAAGCAGATCTCGATCGGCAGGTGGTGCGGGTGACCGCGTGGGCAACGGACCAGCAGATCACGGTCGGCAAAGTTGTCGTCGAGGTCGGGTCCGCGCTGAACGGGCACCGCCGCCAGTTTCTTGTCCTGCTGCGCGACCAGTCGGTGCACCGGATCGTGGTCGAGCACCGGGACCGGTTCTGCCGGTTGGGCTCGGAATACGTACAGGCCGCGCTGGCCGCACAGGGCCGAGAGCTGGTCGTGGTGGACGCCGCCGAGGTCGATGACGACCTCGTGCGGGATATGACCGAGATCCTGACCTCGATGTGCGCTCGTCTGTACGGCAAGCGAGCCGCCGAAAACGGCGCGAAGCGCGCACTCGCAGCTGCCGCGAGCGAGGAGCGGGTTGCGGCCTGATGGCGAAGTTTAAAGTCCCTGAGGGCTGGTGTGTGCAGGCGTTCCGGTTCACGCTGGACCCGACCGAGGATCAAGCCAGTTCGCTGGCAAGGCATTTCGGCGCTCGGCGCAAGGCATACAACTGGACTGTCGCCACCCTGAAAGCTGATGTCGAAGCGTGGCACGCGGCCGGGATAGAGACCGCGAAGCCGTCCCTTCGGGTGCTGCGGAAACGCTGGAACACAAAAAAAGACGACGTGTGTGTCAACGCCGAGACCGGTGCGGTGTGGTGGCCCGAATGCTCGAAGGAGGCGTACGCCGACGGCATCACTGGCGCGGTGGATGCCTACTGGAACTGGCAGACCTCCCGTGCTGGCAAGCGCGCTGGGAAACGGGTCGGGTTCCCGCGGTTCAAACGCAAAGGCCGCGACAGTGACCGGGTGTGCTTCACCACCGGAGCGATGCGGGTCGAGCCAGATCGCAGGCACCTCACGCTGCCGGTGATCGGCACTGTCCGCACGCACGAGGATACCCGCCGCATCGAACGCCTCATCCGTGTGGGACGGGCGCGGGTGCTAGCGATCTCAGTGCGCCGCAACGGCACTCGTTTGGACGCGAGCGTGCGGGTGCTTGTTCAACGACCCCAGCATCCCAGCGTCGCGCTACCTGGTTCGCGGGTCGGGGTTGATGTTGGTGTGCGGCGTTTGGCGACAGTGGCCACCGCTGACGGTGTCGTGATCGAACAAGTCGAGAACCCGCGCCCGCTAGACGCTGCGTTGCGTGAGCTGCGGCAACTATGCCGGGCCAGGTCGCGTTGCATGAAAGGCTCGCGGCAGTACCGCGAACGCACCACAGAACTGTCCCGGCTGCACCGCCGGGTCAATGACGTCCGCACCCACCACTTGCACGTCCTGACAACACGGTTGGCTAAAACCCACGGCCGGATCGTTGTTGAGGGTTTGGACGTTGCTGGGATGCTGCGGCAAAAGGGCCTGCCCGGGGCCCGCGCTAGGCGGCGTGGGCTGTCGGACGGTGCCTTGGGCACACCCCGCCGCCACCTGTCCTATAAGACAGGCTGGTACGGATCGCATCTGGTGACGGCGGACCGGTGGTTCCCATCATCGAAGACCTGCCACGCCTGCGGGCACGTGCAGGACATCGGCTGGGCCGATTATTGGCAGTGCAACGCTTGTTCGGCAGCGCATCAGCGTGACGATAACGCCGCCATCAACCTCGCGCGGTGGGAGGAACCATCCACCGCCGTCGGCCCAGTTGGGGCCGCCGTCAAGCGTGGAGCCGACCGTAAGACCCGGCATAGCCGGGCTGGTGGCCGTGAAGCGCGGAAGGGAACCGGCCACCCAGCCGGGGAACAGCCCCGAGATGGGGTGCGAGTCGCGTGACCACTTAAGATCACTCACTCGCAACGGCCTCAAACTACACTGGTCGCGTGACGTCCGGGCTCACCCATGAGGTCGACACCGTCGACCACGCCGCCGCCACTCCCGAGCAACCGCAGCCGTTCCGCGAACTTGGCCTCAAAGACGACGAGTACCAGCGGATACGCGGGATCCTCGGCCGCAGGCCCACGGACGCCGAGCTGGCCATGTACTCGGTGATGTGGAGCGAGCACTGCTCCTACAAGTCCTCCAAGGTGCACCTGCGCTACTTCGGCGAGACCACCACCGAGGCGATGCGGGCCGCGATGCTGGCAGGCATCGGCGAGAACGCAGGCGTCGTCGACATCGGCGACGGCTGGGCGGCCACCTTCAAGGTGGAGTCACACAACCACCCGTCGTACATCGAGCCGTATCAGGGCGCAGCCACCGGTGTCGGTGGCATCGTCCGCGACATCATGGCGATGGGCGCCCGGCCGGTCGCCGTCATGGACCAGCTGCGGTTCGGCGCCGCCGACGCGCCCGACACGCGCCGTGTGGTCGACGGCGTGGTGCGTGGCGTCGGCGGCTACGGAAACTCGCTTGGGCTGCCCAACATCGGCGGAGAGACCGTCTTCGACGCCTCCTACGCCGGCAACCCGCTGGTGAACGCGCTGTGCGTCGGGGTGCTGCGCAGGGAGGATCTGCATCTCGCGTTCGCGTCGGGCACCGGCAACAAGATCATCCTGTTCGGCGCGCGCACCGGTCTCGACGGCATCGGTGGCGTGTCGGTGCTGGCGTCGGAGACGTTCGGCGGCGAGGCAAGCGGATCTCGCAAGAAGCTGCCATCGGTGCAGGTGGGCGACCCGTTCATGGAGAAGGTGCTCATCGAGTGCTGCCTCGAGCTGTACGCCAATGACCTGGTGATCGGCATCCAAGACCTCGGTGGCGCCGGGTTGTCCTGTGCCACATCCGAACTCGCGTCGGCCGGCGACGGCGGCATGCAAATCGAACTGGACACCGTGCCGCTGCGGGCCGCCAACATGACGCCGGCCGAGATCCTGTCCAGCGAGTCGCAGGAGCGCATGTGCGCGGTCGTCGCGCCTGACAACGTCGGCGCGTTCCTTGCGGTGTGCCGCAAGTGGGAGGTGCTGGCGACCGTCATCGGTGAGGTCACCGATGGTGACCGGCTGCAGATCACCTGGCACGGCGAGACGGTCGTCGACGTGCCGCCGCGCACGGTCGCCCACGAGGGCCCGGTCTACGAGCGGCCGGTGCAACGTCCGGATACCCAGGATGCGCTCAACGCCGACACCTCCGCCAAGCTGCCGCGGCCGTCCACCGGTGAGGAACTGCGAGCGACTTTGCTTGCGCTGCTTGGCAGTCCGCACCTGTGCAGCCGCGCGTTCATCACCGAGCAGTACGACCGCTACGTGCGCGGCAACACCGTGCTGGCCGAACACGCCGACGGCGGCGTGCTGCGCGTCGACGAAGCCACCGGCCGCGGTATCGCGCTGTCGACCGACGCCTCCGGCCGCTACACCCAGCTCGACCCGTACACCGGCGCCCAGCTCGCGCTTGCCGAGGCGTACCGCAACGTCGCGGTCACCGGCGCGACGCCGGTCGCGGTGACCAATTGCCTCAACTTCGGCTCGCCCGAGGATCCGGCGGTGATGTGGCAGTTCGGTCAGGCCGTCCGCGGCCTCGCCGACGGCTGTGCGGCACTTGGCATTCCGGTCACCGGCGGCAACGTCAGCTTCTACAACCAGACCGGCACCACCCCGATCCTGCCGACCCCGGTCGTCGGTGTGCTCGGTGTGATCGAAGATGTGAGCCGACGCATTCCTACAGGTTTGGGCACCGAGCCCGGCGAGACGCTGATCCTGCTCGGCGACACCCGCGACGAGTTCGACGGCTCGATCTGGGCGCAGGTCACCGCAGACCATCTCGGCGGCTTGCCGCCAAAGGTCGACCTGGCGCGCGAGAAGCTGCTCGGCGAAGTGCTCGCCGCCGCGTCGCGCGACGGGCTGGTGTCGGCCGCGCACGACCTGTCCGAGGGCGGGCTGATGCAGGCCGTGGTCGAGGCGGCCCTTGCCGGCGAAACGGGTTGCCGCATACTAGTTCCCGAGGGCTTTGAATCAGGCACTGGCCCGTTCACGTTCCTTTTTTCCGAATCCGCAGGCCGAGTGCTGGTTGCGGTGCCGCGCACCGAGGAGAGCAGATTCCGGGCGATGTGTGAGGCCCGCGGGCTGCCGGCGACGCGCATCGGCGTTGTGGACCAAGGCAGCGACGCGATCGAAGTACAAGGCTTGTTCACGGCTTCCCTGCAGGACCTGCGCAGCACGTCGGAGGGCGTGCTTCCCGGGTTGTTCGGGTGACTGTCGCGCCTCGCGAACGACACCCGCTACTCGTTTGGGCGTGGAGCCTGGGTCACCTCGACTTCGTCGGGGTGGCGTTCGGCACGCTGTTCTTCTGCCTGTCGCTGACCCCGTCGCTGCTGCCGCGCGACTGGCTGTTCCAGGGCCTGATCGGTGGGCTAACTGCCGCCATCGGATACGGCATCGGCACATTCTTGGCGAAGATGGTGCGCCGCTTCGTATTACGTCGCCGTAAGTGGTGGCCGCCGTCGGAACGGGTTCGGCACGTGTTGAAGACGGTGATCGTCGCGGCATCCGCGACGGCGTGTGTGCTGATGGTGATCCCCGCGGCGGCGTGGCAGCGTCAAGTGTCGGCCGTGATGGGCATGGAGGGCCCAAACACGCTGGGCTACATGCGCACTCTGATCATCGCCGTTCTGGTAGGTAGTGTATGCGTCGGAGCCGCGCGCGTGCTACTCGACCTGATCAAGACCATGGCAAGGTTCTTCATCCGGCGCTGGCACCTGCACGACGAGACGGCGCTGTTCATCGGCTCCGCGATCGTCGTCGTGCTTGCGATCACTCTCATCAACGGTGTGCTGATCCGCGGCTTCCTGGCCGGCGCCAACCGGGTATTCCAGCCGCAGAACACCACCACCCGAGCGGGCATTGTCCAGCCGCGGCAGCCCGAACGGTCAGGCAGCCCAGCGTCTTACGCACCGTGGCAGACGCTCGGATTCCAGGGCCGCAACTTCGTCGCGACCGGTCCGCATGCCGACGAGCTGACACGTCTGAACGGCAGGCCCGCCAAGGAACCGATCCGCGTGTATGTCGGCCTTAACACCGCCGACACCGACGACAGCCGGATGGCGGTGATGCTGAGCGAACTCGAACGCACCGGAGCCTTCGACCGCAAAGTGCTGGTGATCGTCCCGACCACCGGCACCGGGTGGATCAACCCGGTGGCCGCCCGATCACTGGAGATGATGTACAACGGCGACACCGCGCTGGTGGGGTCGCAGTATTCCTTTCTGCCGAGCTGGATTTCGTTCCTCGGCGATCGCGAGAAATCGATGCAGTCAGGGCGGATGATGATCAACGCCATCCACGATCGGTGGCTGCAGTTACCGGTCGACCACCGGCCCAAGCTGATGCTCTACGGCGAAAGCCTCGGCTCGATGGCCGGGCAGGGTGCGTTCGGATGGCTGCCCGACATCGCGCGGATGGGTTTCTCGTCGGTGCTGTGGGTCGGCCCGCCCGACGCCAGCCCGCTGTGGAAGGCCATCACCGTGCGGCGCGACCCCGGCACGCCGGAGATCGAACCGCGCTACGACAACGGGCGCACCGTGCGGTTTTCGCAGAGCACCGGCCCCGCGAATATCCGCCGCGACACCGGCTCGCCCTGGGAGGGCACCCGGGTACTGTTCCTGCAGCATCCGTCGGACCCGATCGTCTGGTGGTCGGAGGATCTGCTGTTGAACCGGCCGGACTGGTTGAAGGAACCTCCCGGCCGCGACCGCACGGCGTCGATGCGCTGGTATCCGATCATCACGTTCTGGCAGGTCGCCGCGGACATGACCAACGCCTCGTCCGTTCCCGGCGGGCACGGCCACAACTACGGGGACCTTGTGCTCGACGGATGGGCCGCCGTCGCACCGCCCGACGGATGGACCCCAGACGACACCGAACGCATCCGCATCTCACTGGAGAAGACCGAGTCCGTCGACGGACCCGAATACTGATGCGGCCCAGCAAGGTTCGCGCGGTCGCGCTGGCGACGGCGCTGGTGGGATGGAGCTTTGCAGCACCAAGGGTGCGATGGCATCCGGTGCCGAATGCGGCGCTGGGCGCCGGACTCGTCGCGGTCGCCCGTTCCCCGCTCGGCCTACGTCCACCGGCGCTGTGGTCGGGCATGCGGTACGGGTTGGCCGCAGGCGCGGCAGTGGCGCTGGGTGTCGCGACGATGACGGCCGCGCCGCCGGTGCGGACGGCAATGGCCCGGCGGGAACTGCCCAAATCGACGGGTCGCTGGCTGTTGCTGGACATCCCCGTCGGGACGGTCTGGCCCGAGGAAGCGGCTTACCGGGCCACGCTGGGCGCTGTCGCCGAAGGGGCATTCGGACCGACCTGCGGCCGGCTGGTGCAAGCCGCGGCGTTTGGCTTGTGGCACATCGTCGACGCCCGCGTCACCGGAGGGCCGGTAGTCGGCACCGTGCTGTTCACCGGCGTTGCGGGTTGGTTGTTCGGCTGGCTCAATGCGCGGTCAGGCAGCCTCGCCGCGCCGATGCTGGCGCACCTCGCGGTCAACGAGGCCGCCGCGTTGGCCGCCCTTGGTGTGCAACGGCGCGCTAAGCGTCGCGCCGGTCGACCTCGAGCTGATGCGGCTCGCTGACCTGATCGTCGATGCCGAAACTGATGATGCGCCTCGGCGTGACCCGAATTATCGCAGTGTCAAGCTCGTCGCCGGCCGCGCCGCGCGACGGCGGGCTCTCGGCCTGCTCGGCGGTGCCCCGGATCTCCAGGCAGCGCACCCGCCACGGGTCGCGTGAGGTGATGTCGTCGATGACGAACGCCACGTTGTCGTTGCGCGCGATGTTGCGGAACTTCTGGCTCTTCGACATCCGGTAGCCGGCGATGTCGATGGTGCCAAGCGCCTCGTTGTAGGTGAATCCCACCGGGCTGTTCTGCGGTCTGCCGTCGGGCCGGATGGTGGCCAACCGGCCAAGCTCGGCCCGGCGCAGGAAGTCGAGTTCGTGTGATTTGAAGGTCATGCCGCCACCATAGGACCTCAACAAACGTTGAGGTCAACCGTCACGGGTTGATGGTGTACTCGCCGATCTGGCGGCCCCAGACATAGTCCACCAGCAGCGGCTGGCCGAGTCCGAAGTGGTTGTACGGCGCGATCGAAGCGCCGGTGTCCATCACCAGATACGGCGCAGGCCATAGGTCACGTGTGATGTCCTGCCAACAGCCGGGACGGCCCTCTGGGCCGCCGCGGGCGTTCACCCGCGGCAAGTTGTCGGGGTAGACGTATGGATTGCCCGCACCCGCGATGGCGCCCGACTCCGACGCCAACGAATAGCCGTTGCCGCCAAGGACCGCCGCGGCGCGCTTCTGCACCTCCGAGAATTTGTGGAACGTGCAGAAGATCATGCCGCTGTAGTCGTCCAACAGCTGGGTCGTCGGGACCAGGTCGGCGGCACCGCGAACCAGGTAGGGTCCGCCGCGTTCGAAGCTGTCCGCGGCGTCGTTGGCGAACCCCAGTGCGGCCATCAGCGCCTCATCGATGTCGGCGCGGTGGTCGTTAAGGGTCCGCGCGGACCGCACCGCGTTCTCAAGTCCGTCCCACAGGTCCGGCGACGCGTCGGCGTAGACGTCGGCCAGACCGGCCACCCTGCGGTTGTCGTAGGCGATCTGCGGCATCTGCGGATTCAGGTCGCCGAGGATCCGGTTGCCGTGCTCCAGCGACTCGCCGAACCGGTCACCCAGCCCGCTGAGGGCTTGTGCCGTCGCGGTCAGCGTTTGGTTCACCTTGATGGGATCCACCTGCTCGGCGATCGAAGTGACCGTTTCGAAGAGGGTGTTGAACTCCGTGGTCACCGCCGATGCATCGATCATGTCGTGGTCCGAAATGCGGTGTTTTGACGGATTTTTCGGCGAGCTCAGCGATATGTACTTGTTGCCGAACACCGTGGTGGCCCGGATCTCGACCGCGACGTTGGCGGGGATGTACTCGGTGTAGCGCGGATCCACGTCAAGGGTGAGCTTGGCCTTGGGCGTGCCGTTCTCGTCGACCATGTCGATGTGGGCGACGCGGCCGATCTCAACGCCGTTGTACGTGACCTTCGACCCCGGTTCGACCACAAGGCCCGCCCGCGGCGACAGCAAGGTCAGTTGAATCTTGTCGGTGAGGTCGCCACGGAACTGAAGATAAATGAAGGCCGCGACAAAGGAGGCGATCACAAGGAAGACCGCGCCGGCCGCTTTGTAGGGCGGTCGGTGGCGGTCGAATGTCACTTTGAGAATCTAAGGTATGGCCGCTCGCCGCACTGCTGATCCGGCGAAGACCCGCGCCGCCGTGTCGGCCGTCGGCGACTGGTTGCGTGCCGACAACCTTCCCGAACCGGCGCGAGCGCAACTGGGTGAGGCGGTGCGGCTGACCGCACACACCCTGGCGGCCATCGCGCCAGGTGCCAGCGTCGAGGTTCGGGTACCACCGTTTGTTGCGGTGCAATGCATTCCGGGTCCCGAGCACCGCCGCGGCAATCCACCCAACGTCGTGGAGACCGATGCCCGCACGTGGCTGCTGCTGGCCACCGGGCTGCTTGACGTCACCGCCGCCGCGGCCAGCGGGACGTTGCGGCTGTCGGGCGCGCGGGCCGCCGAGGTCGCACAATGGCTGCCGCTGGTCACACTCGATGGCTGAGCAGCCGTCGGCTCATTTGAGATACGGGTAGTCCTTGACCCAGTCAAAGCCCCGGTTGCGCAGCGTGAAGCTGTTGAAGTCCACCCGCTGAAACGACACCGGCACACCGACCGGTTCGCCGTCTATCCTCTGATAGGTTAGCACCGCTGGCTCATCGGAAATAACGCGCTGCCAACGGGTTTCGTCGGTGTCAACGGCGCCAGCCGTAGAGCTCCGGCCTGGCCCGCCCGCCGCCGCGACCCGATCGGCCCGCCCAGCATCGTACGGCGCAGGCGCCATCGCGGGTTCCGACGACCGTTGCAGCACAAGCACATTTGCCCGTTGCCACCGCACCGACCTCGGGCTCGGCTCGACAAATGGTTCGATCAGGGCCGCCAAGGCACATCCGGATGAAGGGCAGCACCAGGCCCACGGCAGCGCGTACTCGGTGCACCGGTCGAGCACCGACCAGGCGGCCGAAGCGCCCAAAGCGGAAACGGAATGTGATCCTGGCTACCTCGGGCCAGGACGCACGCTGCGCGGTGTCGGCGTGCCGCTGCTGGTCAGGAATTGAGTCGGTGATCACTGTCGTTAACTGACACGCGGCGACACCGCCGTTCGATTCCGTGATTAACCCCTGATGGCCGTAGACTGAACGCGTCACCCACCTCGCCATGGGAGCAGCCCTATCGTGACCGGCCCGCAGACCGATCAAGAACCCCGCGAAGAGTGTGGCGTATTCGGCGTCTGGGCGCCGGGCGAAGAGGTCGCCAAACTCACCTACTACGGCCTGTACGCGCTTCAGCACCGCGGCCAGGAAGCCGCGGGCATCGCGGTCGCCGACGGCTCACAGGTGCTCGTGTTCAAGGACCTAGGTCTGGTCAGCCAGGTGTTCGACGAGCAGACGCTCGCCGCGATGGAGGGCCACGTCGCCATCGGCCACTGCCGATACTCCACCAGCGGTTCAACCACTTGGGAGAACGCACAGCCGGTGTTCCGCAACACCGACGCTGGCACCGGTGTGGCGCTCGGCCACAACGGCAACCTGGTCAACGCCACCGAGCTGGCCTGCCGCGCCCGCGAAGCCGGCCTGATCGGGAGGCGTGGCGCGCCCGCAGCCACGACGGACTCCGACATCCTTGGGGCGCTGCTCGCCCACGGTGCGGCCGACGCGACACTGGAGCAGGCCGCCCTCGAGCTGCTGCCGACGGTGCGTGGCGCGTTCTGCCTGACCTTCATGGACGAGAACACCCTGTATGCGGCCCGCGACCCCTACGGCGTGCGCCCGCTGTCGCTGGGCCGGCTTGACCGCGGCTGGGTGGTGGCGTCCGAGACCGCCGCGCTAGACATTGTCGGCGCCTCGTTCGTGCGCGATATCGAGCCGGGCGAGCTGCTGGCGATCGACGCCGATGGCGTGCGGTCGAGCAGGTTCGCTCCGCCCTCGCCCAAGGGTTGCGTCTTCGAGTACGTCTACCTGGCCCGACCGGACAGCACGATTGCCGGCCGGTCCGTACACAAGACTCGCGTCGACATCGGCCGTCGGCTGGCCCGCGAGAAGCCCGTCGAGGCCGACCTGGTGATCGGGGTGCCGGAGTCCGGCATCCCCGCAGCGGTCGGCTACGCGCAGGAGTCCGGCATCCCGTACGGCCAGGGCCTGACGAAGAACGCCTATGTCGGGCGCACCTTCATCCAGCCGTCGCAGACGATTCGGCAGTTGGGCATTCGCCTCAAGCTCAACCCGCTCAAAGAGGTGATCCGCGGCAAGCGGCTGATCGTCGTCGACGATTCGATCGTGCGTGGCAACACCCAGCGCGCGCTGGTGCGGATGCTGCGCGAGGCAGGCGCCGTCGAGGTGCATGTCCGGATCGCCTCGCCGCCCGTCAAGTGGCCATGCTTCTACGGAATCGACTTTGCCACCCCAGCGGAGCTGATCGCCAACGCCTCAAGCAATGCAGAGAACGAGGGCGAGATGCTCGATGCCGTGCGGCACGCGATCGGCGCCGACACGTTGGGCTACATCTCGCAACACGGCATGGTCGCGGCCACCGAGCAACCGGCCTCGCGGCTGTGCACCGCCTGCTTCGACGGCAGCTACCCGATCGAACTGCCCAGTGAAACGGCGTTGGGCAAGAACGTCATTGAGCAGATGCTGGCCACGGCGGCCCGCACCGGCATCCCGGTTCAGGCCGACAACGACAACGTCTCGGCGCTGCGCAGGCCCTAAGCCCTAGGCCTTAGGACCTAGGCCTTAGGACCTAGGCCTTAGGACCCGCAGCCGGGGTCGGGCACGTCCACCGACAGCGGGCTGCCCGCAGGCTCGATGTAGTCGATCCACAGCACGAGGGGTACTGGCCCGAGGTTGCGGCCGATGTGCACGTGATTCGGACCGCTGTCCTCGGTGACCGCTGAGCCGGCGGGGGAGACGACGTCCGTGCAGTCCGCCATGGTGCGGGTGAGCGTGCCGTCCCGGACGACGCCGAACACCCGGGCGTCGTGGTAATGCCACCCGGTGCTGCCGCCCGGCTGGATGGTGATCTCCCTGGTGATGTAGTCGACCCCGTCGACCGTCGACTGCGAGATGGTGGCGGCGTCGATGTTGACTCCTTGGGTCGCGAAAGCGGTCGCGGGCAGGACCATCGATGCCGGCACGGTAGCCGCGGCGAGAAGCGCAAACCAGCGAACTGTTTTCATGGTCGGCCACGTTCTCACACCATTGGTGATCGCGCGAGGCGATCGGATACAAAGTGCGCCGGATCGACCGGTTACCGAGGTGTGGGCAACGACGGTAGCCTTGCTGTCGATGACGGATCAAGCCGAACAACACGGCATCTCCTATGCATCGGCTGGGGTGGACATCGAAGCCGGTGACCGCGCCGTCGAACTGTTCAAACCGCTGGCCGAAAAGGCCACCCGGCCCGAAGTGCGAGGCGGGATCGGCGGATTCGCGGGGCTGTTCGCGCTGCGCGGCGGCTATCGCGAGCCGCTGCTGGCGTCGTCGACCGACGGCGTTGGCACCAAGCTGGCGGTGGCCCAGGCCATGGATAAGCACGACACCGTCGGCATCGATCTGGTTGCGATGGTCGTCGACGACCTGGTGGTGTGCGGCGCCGAGCCGCTGTTCCTGCAGGACTACATCGCGGTCGGCCGCACGGTGCCGGAACGGGTCAGCGAACTGGTTTCGGGCATCGCCAACGGCTGCGTGATGGCCGGGTGTGCGCTGCTGGGCGGCGAGACCGCCGAACATCCGGGTCTGATGGCGCCCGACCACTACGACATCTCGGCCACCGGCGTCGGCGTGGTGGAGGCCGACGACGTGCTCGGACCGGATCGGGTCAAGCCAGGGGACGTGATCATCGCGATGGCGTCGACGGGCCTGCATTCCAACGGCTACTCGCTGGCGCGCAGGGTGCTGCTGGAGATCGACCGGATGAACCTGGCAGGCCATGTCGAGGAGTTCGGCCGCACGCTGGGCGAAGAGCTTCTCGAGCCCACCCGCATTTACGCCAAGGACTGCCTGGCGCTGGCCGCCGAAACGCAGGTCCGGACCTTCTGCCACGTCACCGGGGGTGGGCTGGCCGCAAATCTGGAGCGGGTCATCCCGCCCGGCCTTGTCGCCGAGATCGACCGCGGGACATGGACGCCCGCACCGGTTTTCGGGATGATCGCGCAACGTGGCCGCGTCGAGCGGGTCGAGATGGAGAAGACGTTCAACATGGGCGTTGGCATGGTCGCCGTCGTCGCGCCCGAGGACACCGACCGCGCACTGGCCGTGCTGACCGCCCGGCACCTGGCCTGCTGGACCCTCGGCACCATCAGGAAGGGCAGCAAGGACAGTTCCCGTGCCAGCCTCGTGGGCCAGCACCCCAGGTTCTAGAACGAATCGTCAGACCGAGGCGGTCTAGC
>JAOPVX010000410.1 GCA_025965975.1 Mycobacterium sp.
CGCAACTGGAAAAGATGGTCGCCCGACGGTGGGTAAACCGCGACAGCTAAAACTAGTCGGCGACCAACTGGTCGCTGTCGACGAAAACCAGACCACCCGCGTCGAGCGCCACCGCCCATCTCCGCGCCGGGCCAACTATACGATCACCGATATCCACTGCATGCCCCGCCAGATCACCGAAATCCTCGACCACAGTGCCGCGGACCTCGCCGTCCGTCCCCGGATAGACACGCACCCGCACATTCACCGCCACGGAGCTGTCACCGGTATCGCCAGCCGTCGCGCTAGCGCCTTTCATCCGTCGTTTCATCCGCCGTTGCCCCCAGTTGTGCGCGTGAAAATCGTGAAGCAATTAGAGCACGACCAGCTAACGTCGTCCGGGCTTATGGTCCATGACCACCACCCCGCCGCACCGGCTCCCCCTCCCAGGCTCATGGCATCGACTAGGCCCACAGCGGGCTCCTGCCCGGTGTCGCCACGGTGTGGGACGGCCTCGTGGCGATGGTGGTCGGCAAACGGACCCGCACCATTTTGGCGCAGCAATTCGCCGACCAAGGCCAGGTCGTCATCGAGGTGCCCTTCGATCCACACCTGCGTCCGGGCGGCGTGATCGACGTCAGCCACGAGATGAATCCCAAGACGCGCCGCCGCTTCTACGAGATCGCCGCCGCCATCGCCGAACACTTCTCGGACAACGCCCAAAGACCACGGGAGCAGCGATTCCGCCGAGGCGGCACGGGCTCACGTGGGTCGTCTGTCAGCTAAAGGAACGACACGCCCCGAGACCGCGAATCGATGAAGCCATCACTAGCGGTACAGAATGAACGCCGTCATGGCATCGCCTCGGCCCACCTCATGTGCCCCTCGAAGCCAAGCGTTCTCGCCATGTCGCGGTAGCGATCCCGATAGTCCCGGTAGCCGGTGTCGTCGCCATGGGCTGGTGCCAACAATGCGCGCAGCCGCAACAGCAGGATGTCGCGCACAGCTACACCGTCGTCGGTCGGCGCCGCCGCTAACCGCTCGATCGCGGCCTCGGCTTCGGCTACGTCACCGTCGGCGCCGCGGTCCAGCAGTGTCTCCACCAGAACACCGGTCGCTGGAACGCCCCACAACAGCAGTTGTCCCTCGCGGAAGAGATGGTCGACGGTGGCGCGCATGAGCGGTATGGCCTCATCGCGATCTCCGCGCCGAGCCCTCTCACGTGCCACGTACACATTGACGATCGGTAATTCGGACAGGTTGTGTCCCCGGCGCACGAATACGTCGCTGACCTCGGCCAGGAGCTTCTGTCCGCGGTCATGATCGGCAGCCGTGTGGCGGTGCACCAGCGCAAGGCCCAGCGTCGCCCGGGCGAGGGTCAACGCGAGGTCATCACCGGATCGTTCGGCAGCCTGTAGGGCATCCTCGATCTCGCGCAGCGCCGAATCGTCGGGCCTCAGCACGCCATTCGGTATTCCCGCGCAGTAGGCGTAGGTGACGACCGTGGCGTAGGCCAGGGGGTCGGCGCTGCGGGCCATGGCCAGGCCGTGCCGCAGGTCGTCGCGCCATCCGGGACGACCCAGGCAGTAACGGGCCATACCTCGGTTCGTCAAGGCGACCGCTAGCGGAGACCCGAAAAGGAGGTTGCCTTTGGACGGATCGTCGTCGGCCAGGTCGATGACCCTCTGTGACCACCGCAGCACGTGACACCACTCGGCGCTCTCAATCTTGGCGTAGACCGGCGGCATGGACAGCCCCACCGTCAAGGTCGGATCGCCGAGCGACTCGGTGAGGGCCCAGGCTTCCGATGCCAGCTGCGACGCCTCGCGCAGCCGGTCGTGATATGTGTGATCCATCACCAGCCCCACCATGCCGATGGCCAGTGACGCCTTGTCCCCGGCGGCGGTGCACAACTGCCGCAGTTCATCGAAGCGGTCACCGGCCACGTTCATATGGACTCGCCAGGCGATCCCGCACAACATGGTGCGCGGGGCGATGCGCATGGCTGCCCGGTCCGGGTCGTCGGCGGGTAATGTGTCAGCGATCCTTGTGGCGCGCTCCCAGCTCAGTCGGGCCGCGGCGATGTCCCGGTTGGTCGCCCACGTTGCGGCGCGCATGTGCCAGCCGTAGGCGGCGTGCAGATCACCGGCGGCCTCCAGGTGCTCGGCGATCATGGCGGCTTTTTCATCAGCCGAGGCGGGGTCACGCGCTCCTATCGCCGCCGCCAGCCGCCGGTGCAATTCGGCGCGATCCGACTTGAGCTGCGACTCGTAGGCCACCGTACGAATTAGCGGGTGGTGGAACACGTACTCCGGTTGTCGGGTGAACCGAACCTGATCGATGAGCTGGGCCGCCACCAAGTCATCAACGGCTGGTTCGACGCCCAGCACGGTCAGCAGGTCGAGGCCAAACCGGGAGCCGACCACTGCGGCGGCGCTCAGCGTGCGTTTCGCGTTCGGGTCGAGCCGGTCGATGCGCGCGGCGATCGTCGCGTGCAGCGTGGCAGGCACATTCACCTCCGCAGCCTCTGCGGTCGAGATGTATGCTCCAAGCTCCCCGCGCAGCACACCACGCTCGGCCAGTTCGCGCACCATCTCCTCGGCGAAGAACGGATTACCGGCGGCCCTCTCGGCGATCTTCTGGCCCAGTGCACCAACCGAGGGATCTGGGCCGAGCAGCTCGGAAACCAATGCCGCGGTCTCTGCATCGCTCAGGGGCGCAAGGGCTACAGTTTGCGCACCCGCCATCTGGGTCAATGCGCCGTGATATTCCGGACGGTGGGTGACCAGCACCAGCGAGGGCGACTGCGGGATCACTACGAGGAACTCGGTCAGCATCGACTCGCTGACCTCATCGATCCAGTGCGCGTCCTCGATGATGTAGAGCGCCGGGGTTTCGCGGGCCAACGAGGAGGCGTTAACGAGCGCGGTCAGTCGCCGTCCACGGGCATCGGGATCGATTCTGGGCAGGGAAACCTCGGGATCGGCGATGCCCAGTAGGTCATCGACGAGCGCCAAGTCCTCGGGGTCTGCGTCGGGAACCTGGGCGCGGACCTGCACGCGGGCCGATGCGCCGTTCCCGCTTTTTGGCCTCGGCCTGTTCGGCTTCGGCGCGCAGGCGCGCGGCCTGCCGGTCGTCGTCGCTGGTATCGCTGTCCAGATCGGTGCCCACCGTGTGGCTTTCACCGGAGCGGTCCCGCGCGTGCCATTCGGCGTTGCGCTGATACGCCTCGGTGACCTGCAGACCGGCTCCCTCGGGGTGCAGGCAGTACCACTCGGGTTCGAACACTGGACGCTCGGTGACGGAGTCGGCGTGGCGCTGCCCTGGCTCTGGCTCGGCGTCGGGGACACCTTCGGTGTCCCAATCGATCTGGCCCTCATCGATGACGTTGCCCTCGGAGTCGACGTACTGGACGTACTCCTCGAGCCGCACTGCCCAGTGCTGCGGGTCGGTGATCACGGTGTCGTCGACCTCCTCGGGTTGGCCGTCGCCGGTGCGCTGCAGGCTGCGCAGCGGTACCCGGTCCAGTTTCCAGCCCCACCGGTCGTCGTCAGCGAGGATGGTGAATCCGCGCTCGGTGTAGTGCGCCCTAGCCTGCGCCAGCGCGTTGGCGCTGGCGCGCTCGGAGCGCAGCTGGGCGACCACATGGTCGAACTGAGGTGTGCCGGCGGCGGCGACCAAACGCGCGACCGCTTCGCTGCCGTCCTGTTCGAACTCGGTGAGCACAGCGGCCTCGGCGAGGCTGATCTGGCCGCCCTCAAGGGCTTCCAGCGCCGCACTGGACTTGGCGGCGGTCTCTGCAGCCTTCACCGTGTCCTTGGGCACCGACAACTTCTCGGTTGACCGGACTAAGAGATGACACGCCGCGTGGCCTTCAGGACTTGTCCGACCGCTGCGGTATGCCTCTGTGCATGAGGCAGAACGCTGACAAGGATCTCGAAACGATTGAGGTGTCTCGGTGGGGCCGGGTAGTGCCTGCGGACGGCCCCGTCCCTTGGACCGTCGTATCCGATATCGACACAGAGGTGGACGCGGTGGCGCAGTACCTCCGGGAGTTCGTCGCGCGTGGCGGTTCCCCGTTGAGTGCACGGAGCTATGCGTTTGATCTTCTGCGGTGGTGGCGCTGGTTGAAAGCGACCGGGGTTGAGTGGAACCGGGCGACTTCGGCGGATGTGAAGGACTATGTCTTGTGGCTCAAGTCGACGACGAAGTGGAGGCGGCACGCTCGGACGCGATCGGCGACGACCGCCGGGACGGTCAACGCTGTGACGCGCAAGCACTACTTGGACGATCGTTACCGGGCGGCGCGAACGATTCGACACTCCAACGCCGTACTTCGCGATTTCTACGCATACTGGATTGAGGTGGGCGACGGACCGCTTCTGAATCCCGTTCGCATCGATCACCGGTTGCCGGGACGACCTAACGCTGGGCACAATCCCCTTCAGCCGTTTCGGGCCGAAGGGCGCCTGGCGTACAACCCACGCGTGCCCAAACAGCAACCGCGTGCGCTCTCGGATGACCGGTGGATTGATCTTTTCTCAACGTTGCGTTCGAATCGCGATCGGGCATTACTGTCTTTGACCGTCAGTAGCGCAGCAAGATCGGCCGAGGTTCTCGGCTTACATGTCGCGGACATCGACTGGGGTGAACAGCAGATCCGAGTACACCGCAAGGGTTCCGGAGCGGCGCAGTGGCTGCCCGCAAGCCCAGACGCCTTCGTCTGGCTCCGGCTGTACATCGCCGATCTGCCAACGCCGTTAGGTCCGAACGACCTGCTCTGGTGGACCTTGCGGCGGCGCAACCGTGGCGGCGGCCTGGTCCGACAACCGATCGACTACGAGGCGTTACGCGCTGTCTTCCGACGTGCCAACGACCGTCTGGGAAGCAACTGGTCTATGCACGACTTACGACACACGGCCGCCCTGCGCATGAGCCGCGACGAATCCCTGACCATGCGGGATGTCCAAACGATTCTTGGGCACGCCCACCTGTCTACGACCGCTGACATCTACATGGTGGAGGAAGAACAACAGGTCATTCGCCGCGTCGCCGACTTCCTCAGCGCGCGAGAAGAAGTCAATCGACGTCCACCGCCGCCGGTAGCGGCCGGCTACGACGGCGACGCGCTGTCGGTCTTGTTTGGGAAAGCGAAATGACCGCCACAGTGAAGCCTACCGCGATGCGGCGCCAACAAGTCCCGGTAAGCGCCACTGTTGTATATAGCCGAGCGCCCTCCGCAGTCGACCACCTCGACACAGCTGAAGTGTTGGAACAGCTTCCCACACTGGCGAACTGGCCTTCCGTCACGGGGGCAGCCACCATGTGGAGAGGTGGGGCACATCGCATCCTGCAGTGGCTCAGCACGTTTGACGGCAACGGTTGGCAGGAACGGTGGGAAGCCGCCCGCGGCGACGATCTGGGCTGGGTAAACGAATTAGTGGTTGCAGACTGTCCTCCACGAGGGCCGGTGCGAAGTCGCGACGAGCTCCTGCGCGGGCTACGGGCGTTGCTATACCTTCGCGCCATCCGGCCGAGCTACATCTTCTTCCTCACCTACCACCCGTCGTCGCTATACGACCTGGCTCGCGAAGTCATCGAACCCGAGGCCTTCAATCGCTGCTACGACACAGGCAAGACACTGGGATTCTCCGGGGCCCGGCTCAATGACGGCATGAGAACGATCGTGCGGATGGTTCTCCATACCGGGTGCTCGGTCGCGGACCTCCGCGAGGCCGATTTCCTGGAGATGCGCGACCAGCACCGCCGGGCCGGTCGTCCACTCCTCGTCGGCACGGCGCCAGCATGGGACATCTTGGGAGCGCTGGGCATTTTGACCGAGTCGAGATCATTCTCGGCGGTGCTGCGACGTCAAGGTCAAGGCAGCACTGCCGAGTTGGTGGACTCCTACGGCATTCGCTGCCGCCCAGTGCGCGACGTTCTGGTGCGCTACCTCGACGAAAAGCGTCCGGCGATGGATTATTCGTCGTTCCGGAGTCTTGTCACTGTGCTCGCGGGTTTGTTCTGGGCGGACATCGAGAAGCATCACCCCTCTATCGACACACTGCACCTGCCGTTGGAGGTCGCCGACGCCTGGAAGCAGCGGCTACGAATGATTGTGTCCAGCAAGGGCAACGTCAAACCCCGCCGGTTTTACCTCACACACCTCGTAAGAATCCGCGGTTTCTACCTCGATATCGCGGAGTGGGCTCTCGAGGACCCGACCTGGGCGCAGTGGGCGGTGCCCTGTCCGATTCGACGTGGAGAGACAGACGGTCTGACGAAAGAGAAGCGGAAGGTTATCGCTGATATGCATCAGCGGATCCGTGAGCGCCTGCCCCATCTCGACACGATCGTTGATGCTGTTGATTCTCATCGCCGCGGCGCGGCTGATCTCCTAGCCCAGGCCTCGGCAACAGCTGTCGGGAGCACGTTTCAGCATGCTGGCCATACGTATTCGCGCCTAGCGCAGTACAAGGTAGGGCGCGCGGCACGCCATATGAACGAGCCCGCAGTCATCGTCCAGCGACTCGACACCGGTGATAGGCACGACGCCACCAAGTCCGAAGCAGACGCGTTCTGGTCCTGGGCGGTCGTCGAGACGCTGCGCCACACCGGTGTGCGGCTTGAAGAGCTCCTGGAAATTACGCAGCTCGCGGTCGTTCAATATCAACTGCCAGACACCGGCGAGACGGTCCCCTTACTCCAAATCGTTCCATCTAAAAACGACGAGGAACGCGTACTGCTCATCGGACCTGAGCTCGCCAACGTGTTGGCAACGATCATCACGCGGCTTCGCAACCACCACGGCGGGAAAGTGCCGGCCGTGAGCCGATACGACCCCTCCGAACGGATTGACGGACCACCGTTACCGCACCTTTTTCAACACTTCAGCACCCAACAAAGCCGCAACACCGTGATGAGCATGGGGGACATTCACCGGCTACTGGATCTCGCGGTCGCCCACGCCGAAATCACCGACGCGACCGGTGCACCGGTTCGCTTCCGGCCACATGATTTCCGCAGGATGTTCGCCACGGACGCGGTAACGGGAGGGCTGCCCGTACATATCGCCGCCAAAGTGCTCGGCCACGCGAGCCTCGAGACCACGCAGCACTATCTCGCCGTCTTCCCCGACGAGATGATTCGCGCCTACCGCACGTACATCGACAAACGACGGAGCATCCGGCCTGAAGCCGAATATCGGGAACCGACCAACGACGAGTGGGCCGAGTTCCGACAACACTTCCACGAACGCAAACTCGAGCTGGGCACCTGCGGCAGGCCCTACGGAACACCGTGCAAACACGAGCACGCCTGCATCAGATGCCCGATGCTGCGATCGGATCCCAAACAGCGTGGACGCCTCGTTGAGATCATCCGAAACCTTGAGGACCGCATCACAGAAGCCCGACTAAACGGCTGGCTCGGCGAAGTCCAAGGCCTGCAGACGAGCCGTAATGCCGCCGCCAAGAAGCTCGTCGGCCTCGACCGGGCGATCACCCAATTGAGCCAGGGCGCAACCGAACGAACAGATTTGGGCATACCGACAATCATCGGTAAGCATCACCAGCCGACGTAGACCGTCACGTGGCGACGCGAGGCAATCGGTCAGCGCGCAACACCGCACCGGCAGTCGGCGCCTCACGGATAGCCACCCGCAAGCAGCTGCAAGCCTTACGTTCCTTTCCGTCGAGATTTGGCCGACTCGGAGGCACACACGGCGGTATCGACCATGCTCGGTCACGCCTGCCATGTAACGTCCCTGACGATCTACGCCGACTACATCACCTAAGGCGACGACAGTACGGCTGCGCCGTTGCATCGACCGACCACTGGCCGGTCGCTCGAGCAATGTGGTGCCGGTACGACGACCCGGCTGATGGGCGTCGATCCTTCGGACGAACGCTCGTACGGTTATGACGCATGACGCTGGTGATCAACGCGACTTATGGCGTATACGCCTTGCAGGCGAGCGACCGCCTGATCAGTTTGCAGAGCCGACTAAAGAACCGGTACACCGAATGGGATTTGCATAGCAATAAGTCAGTCGTTGTCGTCGGATATAAGTGTTGGCTGGTGATAGGTTACACGGGAATAGCGTACTTAGATGGACGGCCGGCAGATCAAAAGATCGCTGAGTGTGTTTCAGGTATCGATGATCTAGGCGGAATGATGGTGGCTGACTGGTTTTTTGGTCCGGAACTTCATTATCGCAAGATTTCCAATCGCATTATTGCTGGGGTCACCGCTGCTTTCAACAGATTGCCTACGAACGTCAGACTAAACCACGCAGTTCACCGACCCTCTCACGTGTGCTCGTGGGCCGGGCTGACACCGCGCCACCGCGAATTCGACACCGTCGCACCGCGGACACATCACCGAACAATGCTCCAAAGCGGTCCGGTGGGCGGCGATCGAGGCAGTCTCATGCCACCCCACCACCCCCAAGAGGGCCGCCGACAACGCGGTCATTTTCAGATTCGTTTGCCGCAATTCGGACAAGAATTCGGACAAGTATGTGATTATCAGCGACGTGGCGCGGGCAACTTCGATCAGAAGCACCAATCCCATGGTGCGCGGCGCGTGCTATCGGCCCTGGATCGCGACCGCGCTGGCTGTAACCGTGGCGGTGGCTGCGGCCTGCGGACACTCGAATTCGACCTCGAGCGGCAACCCGTCGTCGGCGGCCACACCGACAGCGGTGGCCCACGATCCGGCACAGTATGTGGCGGGCCCTTGCCCGACCACACCGCAACCCGTGCCGGAGCTGCAGGGGGCGCACTGCGCGGTGCTGGTGGTTCCCGAGAATCGCAGCAAGCCCGGTGGGCGCACTCTGCGGTTGCCGGTGGCCATCATTCCGTCGGAAACCCAGCCGGCAGCCGCGGACCCGATCGTCTTCCTCTACGGCGGGCCGGGTGGGGACGCGATTCTGAATCCTCCGGCCGCCGAAGGTGTTAGCTTCCACAATCGCGATGTGATCCTGATGTCGCAACGCGGCACCTTCTCGTCACAGCCCTCGCTGACCTGTCCGGAAGTCGATCATTTTTTCGCTCGCCGACTGGGTCTGGTGTATGACGCCCCTTCGACCGGTGACGAATACGTGAAGGCCGTAAAGACCTGCCACGACCGGGTGGCCGGCGGCGCCGACCTGGCTGCATTCAATTCCACCGAGAGTGCCCATGATCTGATCGATCTGCGCAATGCGCTGCATATCAGTCAGTGGAATGTGTTCTCGCACTCCTACGGCACCGACCTGGCATTGATCTACGCGCGCCTAGACCCACAGGGCGTGCGGTCATTGGCCCTCGACGGGGTGGCGCCGCCGTCACTCGCAACCCCAGGGTGGACCTGGGGCAGCGCACGGGAAGCGTTCGACAACATGATGAGTGCGTGCACCGCCCAACTGGCATGCCAAGCGCACTATCCCAACCTTGGCGACACCATCGTTGGCCTGCTCAATCAACTCGAGGCGCATCCGGTCACCACCACGGTCAAAGTCGAAGGAGTTGGTGACACCAAGGTGGTGCTCGATGGTGGGGCCTTGTTGAGCTGGCTGGTCCCCCTGGGCACCCACTTTCCGGCCGAAGTGCCCGCCGCGATTGACGAACTCGCGCACGGCAATCCGACGCGCATTGCCCAGCGTTTGGCGACAACCTGGGCGAATCCCAGTGCCGTCGGGATAATGGGCTGGGGCCTCACCTTCAGCGTCTGGTGCAGCGAATGGATTCCGTTCGAGTCAGAAGCCGAACAACTCCAAGCGGCTCGGAATAGTTTCGCCGCGCTGCCCGACTCGGTTCGCGCCCAGGCGCCACAACTGCCCTTCTTGCGCCAGGCCTGCGCGGCATGGAACGTGCCCAAGGCCTCCGATTGGGTCCGGGGGGTCACTGACAGCGCGACCCCGGCACTGGTGCTGTCAGGTAGCTACGACGGACAAACGAGTCCCGCGTCAGGTCAGTATGTCGCCCAACATCTTTTGCATGCCACCGTGGTGACGGTCCCAGGCGTCGCCCACGGGATATACGTCGATCACTGCGGGGCCGCCATCGTAGCGTCGTTCTTCAACAATCCGCAGCAGCCCGATACCAGCTGTGTCAACACGACACAGCCTCCGCCCTACGCGATCACCCTTCCGCCACTGTGACGCCGGCGAATCCGCCGATGGTCGCACCGCTGGTGCCCCGACGCGTCGTGCTCGGTGGCGCCATCGCCGGGGCGGCGGCGCTCGCGTTGTCGTCGTGTTCATCGAAGCCCGCGCCGGCGCCGAGTACGACGAGCAGCACCGCGGCCGGCATGGCCGCGGGGTTCGACGAGCTTGACGCCAAGATCCAGGCCGGCATGAAGTTCCACGGGATACCCGGGGTCGCGGTCGCTGTGCTCGCAGGCGGGCAGGAATACGTTAAAGGCTATGGCGTGACCAACGTCGACCACCCGTTGCCGGTCGACGGGGACACCGTCTTCCGGATCGGCTCGACCACAAAAACTTTCACCGGCACAACCCTGATGCGGCTCGTCGAGCAGGGCAAGGTGGACCTCGATGCCCCAGTGCGGCGCTGTCTGCCTGACTTCGCCGTCGCCGATGTGACCGCCAGCGCGAGCGTCACCGTGCGCCAGCTGCTCAACCACACCTCGGGCTGGCTCGGTGACGACTACCAGGACTTCGGGCGCGGCGATGACGCAGTGGCCCGCTATGTCGCCTCGATGACCCGGCTGCCACAGCTGACCCGACCGGGCACGGTGTTCGCCTACAACAACGCCGGACTGGTGGTGGCAGGGCGGATCATCGAGGTCGTCGCCGGATCCACCTATGAGCGGGCGGTGCAAGATCTGGTGCTGGACCCACTCGAGTTGGGCCACACCCGCTACTTTTCCGACGAGATCGTCGGCTTCAACGTCGCGGCTTCGCACAACGTGGTCGAGGGCAAACCCCTGGTGGACAACGCGTTCTGGGAGTTTCCGCGCAGCTGCAACCCCACCGGGGGACTGATGTCGACCGCGCGCGATCAGCTCCGCTACGCGCGTTTTCACTTGGGCGACGGCAACGCGCCCAACGGCACCCGTCTATTGAGCCGCAACGGGATAATCGCCATGCGATCCAACCCGGGCCCGGGTGGCACGCTTCAGGTCGAGCTGTCCGGCATGGGTGTGACGTGGATGCTGCGCCCGTCGGCCGAGAACGTGACGGTCGTGCAGCACGGCGGGACTTGGCAAGGTCAACGGTCGGGGTTTTTCATGGTGCCCGACGGCAACTTCTTTATGACCGTGCTGACAAACTCCGAAGGCGGGGCGGCGCTGCTCAACGAGTTGTTCGCCGAGGATTGGTCGCTGCGCCGCTTCGTCGAGGTCAGTAACCTCCCGGCGGTGCCGCAAAACCTCGGCGCCGCCGAACTTGCACCCTTCGAAGGCCGATACGTCGCTCAGCTGATCTCGGCAACCGGTAGCCTAGAGGCCAGCGTCATTCAACTCCGCGCTGGCAACGGCCAACTGATCGGCTCCGTGAACAACGGCGACACCAGCTCCGATCCCGAGGCCGACGAAACCAGCACGCAATTCGGTCTAGCGTTTTACCGGCCCGACTACGGTCTCGACCTTGGCCCCGACGGCAAACCGACCGGCACCCGATCCAACTTCGTGCGTGGCCCAGATGGGACGATCGCATGGTTCCGCAACCACGGGCGCCTCTACCAAAGACAGTGACGTTAGGGTTTCGCCCCACCAAGATTTAAGTACCCAATGCCGTCCCGAAGAATCGGAGTGCGGCATCGCCGATTTCGCGGTGGATTGCGGCGCGGTCGACACCAGGAGGGTCGATGCACTCCTTTGGGATTTCATCGCGGCCCGCTTGGTCGCACTCGTTGAAGAAGACGAAATGACCCGCGTCTTGGATGACGTTTAATAGCGAGCCAGCGCGTCGTCTCCGCGTCCTAAGTCCTGCAAGTCATCGCCCAGCCAGCCCGAGGTGTGGTTGAGCAGTTGCCGCACGGGTGACCGCGGCGCTGGCGCCCGCGTCGGCCACGGCGAAGTCGGGCAGATAGCGACGCACCGGGGCGTCCAGGTCACACCTCGCCCTGCTCCACCAGCCGCATGATTGTTGTGTCGGTGAAAGTCTTTGTCGTCGAGCCGATCCGGAAGACGGTGTTTTCATCGACTGGTATCGGGTGGTCGACGTTGGTGACGCCGCCGCATTTGACGTACTCCTGGCCGCCGGCGAGACAGCGACCGCAACGCCGGGTATCCCGTCGGACTTCATGGCCGCCCCGATCTTGGCGTCAAGCTCGTCAAATGCGGCGGCCAGCGCGAGCGCCGCGGCGCCGGTCAGCGCCCCCGCCCAGCACGGTGCGCAGCGCAATCAATGGTCCGGGGACCGGGCGGGTCGACGTCACGGCAGCGGCGCGATGATGGTGTAGGCGGGTGGCTGGGTGGAGCGGGAGCAGTTGGTGTCGGGTTGCTGCGGATCGTCGAAAGACGCGATGACGCGGGCTCAGCACGCGCCGGTGTACACCCCGTGCCTGACGCCCGGCGCCGTCTTAGGCACAGCTTCCGCAAGACACTGGCCAAACTCGTCGACGACCGGGGACTTTCGGCGCGGATCGGGGCCGATCACCTGGGACACTCCAAGGTGTCCATGACCCAGGACGTGTACATGGCACGCGGCAAAGTACACACAGGGTGGCCGACGTGCTGGACGACGCGATAAGCGGAGCATAAACGACGCGAAGGCAGTACCGACGCCCTGAAAACAGGCTCTGACGTGCGCCGTCAGGGTTTCGAACCCCGAACACCGACAGAACCCGCTGATTAAGAGTCAGTCGTCGCATGGCGCACCGCCCTAGGTCCGGTAATCCGGTGAATCTTGGCTACCTTCGTCACCGACAGGCCTGCGTTGATCATCTGTTGGATCCCCCGCGTGCGCTGGGCGTCGCTGAGGTCGCGCTTCTGATCGTTGGTGACGATCTGGTGCACGATGCGATCGATCGTCTCGGCGTCGGTATCTGCTGCCGAGGCCGCGAGTACGTACACGGGCACGGTGCTCAGCCCGACTTTGCGTGCGGCCACGGTGCGCCGCTGCCCGTTGCGGACCTCGATCACACCGTCGTGGCGTCGAATCGCGGTGATGGGCACCAGGACACCGTGTTCGGCGATGCTGTCGAGGAACGGTTTGTCGAGGTTGGCGTCTTCGCGCACATTGTCGCCGACCTCCAACGCGTTCGGATCGATATGGGATAGCTCCCCGGGCGTGTGCTCGCCGACCGCTTCGTCGGCGTCGGGCGTGGTAGTGGTGGTGGTTGTGTCAGTCATGGTTGACCTCTCTGAGTAGGGGCGACCGGGGCCGCCCGTTCTTGTTTGCCTTCCGGCAGATCTGAGACCAAACCGGCGTTGGGCAGGAAAGCAGCAAGGGCCGGCGCGGGTTTTCACCGCGAGCGCAGCGAGTGGTGAAAACCCGGGAGCCGCAGGCCGCCGGCCCTTGTGCGACCGACCGAGCCGGTTAAGGTCGAAGGCCGGAAAGGCAATCCAGAAGAGTTTTGTGCGCCGTAGGCGCTGGGCCGCTGTCGAGATGCAGCGAAGATTGACAAGCGCTACGTGGTTGTTTGACTAGAGGTGTTAGTCAGGACAAATCGCCACGGTCGTCCTTGCGAACGAGGTCCTCCGCCGCTCTTGTCTTAGCTGATATCGATGGATGGCGCGAAACCACCTCTCTCCTCGGTGAATCGCGAAGCCGCATGGTTCGGGGAGTTTTCGTTTCCCGTCACCGGTTTTGCGAACAATGACCGGTCCGAGCCGGGAATGCTGGCCCGGGAGTGGTCGCTACCACGCGTTTGCGGTCCCCCCGTTCACTGGGCGCTGCGCCCCGCGAGCTTGGAGACCGCGATACGGTCGGCAAGGCCGTGGCCGCGCCATTCGGCTAGGGGTGCGGCGTCGCCCGGGAAAAATCGAGTACTGCGATACTCACGCGCTGGCGCGGGGTGGTCCCTAGCGTGAGTCCATGATCGGTTCACTGTGGACTCAGCGCATACCTGACCAGGCGCCCCAGAGAGCGCCTCGGCGATCGTCGACCGTGCTGGGCGTGCCCATGGCCCTCGTGAGTATCGCTGTCGCCGGGTGGGTGGTCGCGTGCGGAAACGACGGAGCTCCGCCGCCGCCGACGACCACCCCGCCGACCAGCACCACCTCGCAGTCGTGGACGACACACGGCACGGTTACGACCTGGAGCACCAGCACGTCCGACGACCGCGATGTCTACACCACCACGACGACGACCACGACCACCCCGGAAACCACCACCACCACCACCATCACGACCACGACCACAATGACGACACCTTCGGCACAGCCTCCGCTGCCCGTGCCGCCCAGCCCCAGCCGATGACGAGCGGCGAGGAGTCGCTCACTGCCCGCGCACAGCACTGGTTGGCGGTGGCGGCAATTTTCGTCGCGCCAACGACGTTGATTAGCGGGCTGTGCTACTTCCTGGGGTTCGTCGCGACACGTCATCGCCTGCTGTATTTCGGTGTTGAGCCAGGCGCTCTCGGTTTCAGCACGACGGACTACGTCGTCAAGGCAGTCGCCGTGTACAACGTGCCGGTGTTCGAGGTTCTGCTGGTCTGTGTCGTGCTGCTGGGGGCCGCTGTTGGTATCCGCAGCCTTGCCGGCGCCCGCCGACACACCCGGCTGCTGCGGGCCACTGCCTGGACACTGCTGGCCGCCGCAGCGCTGAGCATTGGAGTCGCGACCGCCTCGCTCAAGTTCAATGTTGTAAGGGAGGTGCCGCGGTCTCTGCCGATGACGCTTGCGTCCTTGGCCGTCGGAATCCTGCTGCTGCTGGCGGGTCAACGGTTGACGACGGCCGCGGCAACGAACAGGTTTCCCCTCAGGAAGTTTCCGACGCGGGCGGCAGTGAGCACGTCGCTGACGCTGGGAACGCTCGGTGCGCTCAATGCTGGCATGTGGCACGTGTTACGACGCCGCTTTGGCCCGGACGGTTCGCCGGTCATGACGTGGACGTTGTTCCTTGTTGGTGGCGGGCTGTTGGTCGCGGGCTACTGGATACTGCTCATTACCCGACCGGCCGCGCACCGGGAACGACCTCGCGCGCTGGCCGCCGCTGAGCCGTTTGGCCTCGCTCTGGCCGTGGCGATGATGGTTGTCGCGCTGTTCTCGCTCACCAATCAGTACGCGATAGCGTCGGGCGACAGAGATGGTGCTGACACGCAAAAGGGCCTGTGGGGCGCCGATATCGGTGTGACCTTGGAGACCAAGGACAAGCTTGGACTACCGTCCGATGTGGTGAAGGTGACCCCAGTCGTTTCCGATAATCCCGCGGTCGGTGTGACGTATCGCTACGAGTGCCTGCGCAGCGTCGAGATCCGGGCGAATCGGTGGGTGTTGGTGCCGGCGAAGTGGACGCGGGATGCTGGGTACGCGGTGATCGTGACACCCGACGCGTCGAATCGCATTACGACAACGGTGCATTCATCGCGTTCCGCCCAAACCGGCGGCGGCGATAACGTGCAACGGTATTGGCAGTGCCCGGAGGTGGTCCCGACGTTTGACGGATCGGATCTGACGGGAAAGCTGCTGACGGTTCAGGAGGTTCAACGTGTCGTCGGCGCAGGCCAATTCGAGCCCGAGGTGAGCACAAGCGCCGTGCTCAACATGCTGAGTGCCACTCGACCCGGCCCGCCACCACAATGCGTGGCCGTTGCGGATGACAAGGCCACGTCGAGTCTGGTGCCCGACTACCGCGATCAGACTGCGGCGCAGGAGCAGTCGATGGTCAGCGGCGCCGATGGGCTGCACGTCTGGGTCGACGAGGGTGTGACAACATTTCCCACCCCCAGCAAGGCCTTCGACTTTGTCGCTCACGCGAAAGAGGTGTGGCGGCACTGTGCCGACGCCGTGGTTGGCGTCGCGCGTCACGGCGCCATCGAGGCGCGGCGAGTGGGCAAGTTACATCCGAACGGAACCTTCGGCATCCCGTGGGTGCGGGACGGGCCACCAGACACTGCCGGCATTACCGACTGTTCGCAGGCGATCGCGGCGAAGTCGAACATCGTCATCGATGTCGACGTGTGCGGATCCGACCCGTCAGCGGCGATGCAGATCGCCAAGGCCATCCGCGACAAGATCCCGACGGACAAGATCCCGACGTGATCCGCGATCCGGCGGCAGAGCCGGGCGCGCTGAGAACTCGGGACATATGGTGATGGCCGAGACGATGACACGTCCGCCACGCGCGTGGTCTGTGCGGAGGTACCCGCGAGCCGCCACCGAACTCCAAATTCTGCAACCAAATGCTTGTCAAAGTAGCCCGGCGATCTTGTCAATCTTCGCTGCATCTCGACAGAAAGGACGGGGCACGGCACTCGGCGCAACAGCCGCTTTGGCTGTGCACGCATGTGCCCCCGCCCCGGAACCGTTACGCACGCGCAGAGGCTTGGTCGCCGGTGTCGCGCTCGGTGGCGACTGCGGGTGCTGCGATGGCTCAGAGGTAGCGGATAGCGCCGCGGGCAGCCGGATCGGTGGCGCCTGGCCGGAGTCGCCACCAAGCGCGACGGCGCGCAAATGGCGCCGCGGCCAGGCTCATCCCGCGATTACCCGTGATACATGACCACCAGGGACGTAACGCGGTGCACCAAGCTCGATCGAGCTCGCGCGGCAAGACGTCGCACAGTGGTCGGTCCCATCCACGAAACGTAACCACACCAATACCAGAGGGAGATGCGTAGCATCATGAATGCAGGCGGGGCGGTGCTTGCATGGGCGCTGGCGTTGCAGCACCCATTGTCGAGACCGAATGAGTTTCTCGTGTATGCGCTAGCAGATGACAACGCAGAGGCCGCCAAAAAGATAGAACGGGCACTGGCAACCGCGAAGGCTGGCGAATTTGTTTGTGTGCCGGTACGTTTCATGGACATGCCAGATGCGACGAATGCGTACATTCAGCCTCACCAGTGGGGATTCTGGTGTGTCGTTCAACGGGCTGTCGAGGTAAATCAACTCTTCGGCGGCGGGTAGTCACTAAGGCTGCGGGTCGGACCAGCAGGTTTAGGCCTGTCCGGTAGACGTACCGAATAGCCAATCAACAGAGGCGAACCCAAGAGACATGAGTGAGGATGAATTCCTGTCGCCGGCCGGTATTCGAACTCGACATCCACTCTCACATCACCTCCGCCCCCCAATTCTTGGGGTCCTGCCATCATCACCCCGCTCGTGAGTGCCCGCCCAACTGAGTTCTGGCGTCTAGCGTACAAATGGGCGATCTGTAGAGATGACCTTGACTCGGGCCAGCTCGCCGCCCAGATAGTTGAAGTAGGCGTCGCCGCGAGAGGTGAGTCCTTGGGGCACGTCCGCGCCGAGCACCGATGAGGCCTGTCGCTGGGACAGCCCTAGCGCAATCCGGGCCGTAAACCGGTCAAAATAGCCTGCGGGACTCAGCGTTTCCCTTAGCGGGTAGGGAACCCCGGCGATCAACCGCAGCCCCAGACGGAATCCACTCGTGATGAGCAAACGCGCCGCTTCATCGAAGTGTTCGGTGTGCAGCCAGGTGAGGTCATCGATGACCATGAACGTCTCGGGCAAATCTTCGAGATCGTCTGCGGTCTTTGACGCTTGCCGATAGTCCTCGATGCTGGCAACTCCAGCTGCGCGGAGGAGGTGTTCTCGACGTTGGACCGCGCCGACCACGACTTCGGCCAATCGTCGTGTGAATTCGTCCTCCTCGCCACTGTTGAATGTCACGTGTCCCGTGCAGTGCGGCAACTCAGCAAGCTCGGCGAATTCCGCGAGGCCTGCTTTGCCTTCTGCGACGAGGAAATTCGCGTCGGCCGGTGACCTGGATATGCACAGTCCAAGCACGACGGTGCGCAGCAGGGTGCTCGTCCCGGCGTTGGGAGCACCGACGACCAAAACGTGATCATCGAGGCTTGTCCACCGACTGAAGTCGAGAGCGACTGTGGACCCCTTGGGTTCGACGCCAATGGGTATCTGCAATGCCCCGGTGGGTCCCTTTGCCTGCCATACTGTTTCGGCGTCGAATTCAGGACCGTCGAGTCCATGGAGTTCCCAAAATTGCGGCTCTGGGCTCAACGCTTGCGCCCTCTGTGTTGGTTGCGAGCTTAGCCACCCAGACCGACGGTGGGTCACCGCTGTCCGATCCAGAACACCTTTATAGTGGGTTGGTCAATTGAGCTGCTAACTCTCCGCCAGTTCTGCACGACAGCTAGCGCTACGGTCTGGAAAGACCTGAGAGTGTCGGGGCCGGCAGTTCACAACTCGGTTATCGTCATCGCGGGGATGCTGAGACTTACCAGCATCAACGTCAGGAGAAACCATCCAGCGCCGTGCCACATCGGCCAGGTGCCGCGCGCTCGCCAAACCCGATAGGTCTGGATGAATGCTCCCACAGCACCGGCCAGCAGAACCACGGGTGTTCCCATCGCCCACATCGGCGAGTCACGAGCGATCGTCAGAAACGAAATGAAAACCGCGCCGGCCAAGGCAACAATTGTCATCACTACGTAGGACAGAGCTGCTCGGAACGTCGGGGGATCTTTCCACCGTTTCTCGACATCGTTGGTCATCAGAGTGTCTTGCTTTTGATGCTCTTTGGTTTTGAAGGCGGTAGGGCACGGCTTCGATCAGGGTTACGGGCATGGTCGCGCCGCTGGTGACACGATAGGTGCGTCGCTCTCCTGCGCGTGCGCCGGGCGACGTTAGGAATTCGTGGTGATTCGCGTGTCAACGTCTCGCGGTTGGACGCCGCGCACGGGAGGGCGCGGCGGCGCTGGCTTCTCGTGTCGGCGTGCTCGGATGATTGGGGCGTTGCGCGTTCCAAGAACCGCAGCAGTTCGACGGGGTAAGGAAGGACCAGGGTGGAGTTCTTCTCTGCGGGCACCTCGACGACGGTTTGCAACAGGCGAAGTTGAAGTGCGGCGGGATGTTCGGCCATCACCTCAGCGGTTTGGGCGAGCTTGTCCGAGGGGTGGAGCTGTCGGCCTGCCGCGGTGGTCCTCGCCGTGGCCCGGGCGGCTGCCCGTCGTCCTCTGTCTCATCTTGCTCAGCTTGTCTCAGGACCCGTAGGAGGATCACACGCGTGAACAGATACCCCGACGAGAACGCGATCACTAAGGTGCTGAGGCACATAGCGACCCCGATACCCCCGATGGCGCCCTCACTGGCAATCACAGCAGCTGCACAGGAGGGATTGCGCTGTGGGGAGTAGCCGAGCATCGGCGCGATGCTCCGTCCGAGTCGGCCGAGCGCCGATGGCAGGTTGCCGATCTGCACCAGCGAAATCCCAACAATAATCTTGGTCAACCAGTCAGAGACGTCCAACAAATTTGTGTTACTTAAATAGCCGTGTAATCCACGATCTTCAGCCTTCTCTATGGAGCGGGGCAGACCGAACAAAAAACCGAGGAGCCATCCGGCGCCTACTGAAGCCGCTGAGATCAGCATCGCGGCGACCGTGATTTGCAGCCATTGCTTCCCGCTGCAGCTTTGCGCCCATCCCAATAGGGTGAAGGCCGCGAGGTACAGGGCGAACAGGAACGAAATGACGGCGAAGAGTTGATGTGTCAAGCCCTGCGGGCTATCCACGTTGAGCCAAGTTGCAACCCGAGCGAACAATGATTGCTTGTGTTCGGGCCCGGCGGTGGGCTCCGTCATGACACGATCAAGTGCTTGTCGCGCCAGGATGGGGCAACCCATTGACAGTAATAGTCTTGTTCGCGCAAGAAGATCCAAACGCTATACGCCGTCACCGTTTCCCCCTCGGTTGCGCTCGCCCCCGGGCTCAATGTGCAGATTACGCCTCGACTTCTCGAAAATTAGCCGAATTCGTGCGCCTCAGTTTTGTACCGCCCACCCACCTGAGCAGCGCGGACTCGCGCGACTCGGGGCCCTGATGCGGCCGCGTCGCCGAGGTGCTCGGCCACCCGCCAGAATGCGAGCGTCGGGCCGGCTAGTCGCGTCGGCATGGGAGCGTTCGACGGCCGCGATGAGGTCGCAGGGCAGCGCGTGTGACCAGTCGACGTCGCCGCGCCGTTTTTCGCCGCCACAACCACTTCAGCCAATTGCGGCGGCCAGGACAGTGGGGACTCGGATGCGAAAACTAAAGTGACCGAAGCCGAGATACATTGACGGAGGACACCAATACGTCACCGTGACGGATCATTAATGCACGGCGCCCCGGGCGTCGGCTCCAACTCACCGAGATCCTGGCCGCCGCTGGGCGTGAGGGCACATTCTGTGCCGGATCGTTGCCCGGCGCTAGTCCCCAGCGGGGGAGCGGCGCTTAGCGCAGCCGCGGTCAGGCCCGCCAATTCTCTTGGCGGGCCTCAGTGGTTCGCACGGCGCATCAACACTGACATACCGACTCGCCGAAGGTGTGCGTGCGGGAACCGACAGTCCCTGAGCGAAATACCGCGCGTCGCGAGAGATTATCGGCTAGCTTAGCGATCACGAAATGAGTTGGCACATAACGCGATAACGAACATGCGGCATATTCGATTCCGTCGTATTCGTCTGCAGTGCTCAACGTGTCATCGGCCTGTTTCAAAGCGCACCCCGATTGGACCCAGCCCGGCCCCGAGAACCCCATCCCGGCCGCGGAGCGGGCCGATGGTGCCCCAACGCGCCGCTGGTCGACTCACCGAGTTAGGCGCCGCGCTAGGCGAGTTCAGGTTTTCTGCAGCAGCCCGGTAACGCCGGCCAGCAGGAGCACACCCAGTGCCCATGCGACCAGTTTGACCGCGATAAGTGCGATGGTAAGCCAGCTAGCTGCATCCGAACGCAGCACCCAGTCAGATGCGGTCGTACCCACCGTGGGCACCATCGTTGAAACGGTGTAGGTCAACGGATTCAGGCAAGGGTAGTCAGGGTGGCGGTTGCACGATGTCGCCGCAGTGGTGCGTATAGGAACCGGACTCTTGGTCTGCTGAGCGTAATCGGCAGCGGCCTTGTCGGCGGCCGCGATGTTGGTGGGCACGAACTCGGCGCGATTGTTGGCGACCAACGCGGTGCCCAGGATGACGGCCACCAGCAGCCAGACACCCGCCAGTAGCGGGTAGTAGCCATGCCCAACCACACCCAGATAGACGGCGCGCATCAGCTTCGTCGGCCAGGGCGCTTTCCTTGTGACCCGCACAGCAGCGGCCAAACGTAAGAGGCGGGCGGCGGCGGGTTGGCCGTTGCGGTCGTAGACGGCCGCCAACGCGTGCCAGGGCTGAACCGACGGCTCGCCGGCCGGCGCAGTTTTCAGCCAATCGGCAGCAGCGCGTCGATTCGTGCGGATATTGCCGGAGACATCCTTAATCTCCCACCCGGTGGCCGCCAACCATCCCGTCGCCGGACCGTTGAGGTCATCGATCACCGCGCGGCGCAGCCGCATGATCCCATCAATGATCGCGGGTTTCGGAGCGCTGCGCGTACCACCGGGGATCAAGCCGGCCATCTGTGCGCCTTCGAGATTCACGACGATGGGCGGTTCGCGCCGTGTCGACTTCTCGGCGCTGGGGCCGTCGCTGTTACTCAGGGCCGGCTCACCGCGACCATCATTAACGGCCGGCGATGCAATCGCATCTAACAAGCCAGCTGTGAAGGTCCCGCCGGCAAGGACAACCTGGCCGCCGATGCGAGCACCGCGCGCGTTCACAGTGCCTTCGGCCCTGAACCCATTATTAGCAAACAGCGAGTGTCCGATTTCGGCACCATCCAGAGTGAGCGCATCACCGCCGGGGTTGTAGAAGTTGGCGCCAGAGAGTCTCAGGTCCACGCCGACGCGGGCCGCGACAGCGTGGACGCGACCTTCGGCCCTGAAGCCGTCATCAGCGGCCAGTACAGTTCCGATGACGGCACCGTCCAGCTCGATCGCGTCCTGCGCGAGGCCGTTCTTGGGCGGGTTAGCAAAGCTGGCGCCCGACAAGATCAACTGATGACCAAAGTGCGCAGAGTTGGCGCTGACTTTGCCTCTGGCCCTGAAGCCCTCGCGTGCGAACACAGCGCCGCCAATCTCGGCGCCATCGAGCATCAGGGCATCACCGTGGGTGTTGAACAGCCTCGCGCCGTCCAGAACGACATTGCGACCCACATGAGCCCCTACCGCGCTGAGGCCGCCCCTGTTCTTGAGCCCGGCGGCGCGCAGCGCGCCGGCGATCTCGACGAAATCCAGGATCAGCGCGTTGCCCCCGGGACAGATAAGCGTGGCGCCTGACAGATTGAGGTCACCGCCGATGCGAGCACCGGCGGCCTTGACCGCGCCCTCAGCCCGGAATCCCTCGGCCTCCACGCCTTCCCTGATGTCTGCACGGTCGAGCACCAGCGCGTCGCCGCCGGCGTTGGCGAAGCGAGCCCCGGACAGCTGGAGTTGACCGCCAATGCGAGTGCCTACCGCGCGCACGAAGCCCTCGACAACGCTGTTATCTGCGAACAACGTCCCGCTAATCTCGGCGCCGTCCAGGGCGAGCATGCGGATGTGGGTTCCACTGACGGTGAGTTCCTTTACGACGGTGTGCAGCATGATGAAGTTGTCTTCGATGCTGCAGTCGCGCAGTTCTAGCGGGTAGCTCAAGGTGACATAGGCGAGGTCGAGTAAGTCTTTGATGCGAACCCCGCGGATTCGAAGCCCCACCGGATGGACATCGAGATTCGGGCTCATCAGAACCTCGCGCAGCGCAGCCCCCGGTATCGTGCGCTCATCGCCCCACGTGCCGGCAGTCCTGGGATCACACGGTGAGTCGCCGGCGAGGTCCAACAGCGCGCCCGATTTGGCGGCGCGCTCGAGGCGCTCAACCCAACGGAGGTGGGTGTCGGGCCCGGTAGCCATGGCATCAATCCGCCACGCAGATCGTGGTCAGCCGAATCGGCTTTTTGTTCATGAGCGGCTCCTCAACGATGAGATCAAGCTGCGGGCTTGTGGTCATCTTGTCAGCCCGCGGCCCCACAGCGCACGCGTAATGGATTACCTGTGTGGGCCGGTGGTGCAGGCGCCGGCAGGCGCCGAGAGGCCACCGTTGCTCCCGCGCCCCTACCTGGATGCCTCAACGTCCGCATCGACAGCGTTGATGACCTGTACCGCTGGCGCGACATCATCGTCGAGATGATGCGCGGCCTTGGCTGTGCGGGATGCCGCCCGATCGGAACACTGGCCAACGAACTCTGCGAGACCGATCCGCTGGCCCACGCGCGGCTGGCACGCTCATTCGCCCAGTGGGAGACCATGATCCACGAAGGCCTCCTCTCGATCGCCGGGCGTTGTCAACTCGCCACGGGCACCGACATCGATCGCATCGCGCCGGCAATGCTCGCCGCAATATAAGGAGGGCTTCTGCTCAGCCAGGGCCGTCGCGAGACCGCCCCGCTCGAGGCCGCGTTAGATACCGCGATCGAACATCTCAGCCGCCTCGGCGCACAGTGCAGCGACAAGGCTTAAACAACCTCCACGCAATGAATATCGATCGCACCAAGCTAACGTGACTGTCCCGCATCGGTTTACCGCCGTTTCTCATGGATAATCAGGCGAAGCGCGGCTTCGTAGACGGTCACCGAGATCCTGCACATATTGACAGATACCTCTGGCAGAACAGTAAGTACGACAGCTGTATCACATTGTGTAACAACTGCTTTCGCCGATACACTAGATTTGGTCAACCAGAGAACACGCCACGCCTAAAGGAACTGTCCGACAAGGCCCCTTGGTGTAAATCATGGATAATCTACAGTATCCATGAATAACCTCTGGTGAATCAACCGGCTCTCGTTCGTGGGATGTCCTGTGGCCCACAGATTCTCGCCGTGCTTCTTGCAGTGTCACGGATATAGCAGTCTGGTGCCGGCACCTTCGCCATTGCTGACTACCGTAAGTGCCGGCGTGGCGGTCGGTTCGGGGTTGACCGCGTCGGGCGCCGTCAATGCCGTCACCGCCGTTGCTCGCCGTTGTGTGGTCGCGGCGGCGCCGACACTATTGCAAAAACGACTGCAAGCCGCTACGATGACAGCATTGACGACAGAAGGGAGCAGTGCCTTATGGCAATACTCACAGTGCGTAACTTACCCGAAGAGGTACACCGGGCTCTTCGCATGCGCGCGGCGCTGCACAGCCGCAGCACCGAGGCTGAGGTCCGCGCGATTTTGGAAGAGGCAGTAAAGCCCGAGGGCCGCATCAAGCTTGGCTCGTTGCTGGTCGACATTGGTCGTGATGCCAAACTCACCGATGAGGATGTAGCACTTTTCGAGCAGCGCGATAAGACACCCGCCCAGCCGATGCGCATCGAATGATCTTGGTCGATACCAATGTCATCTCTGAACCGTTGCGCAAAGTTCCGGACGCGCGGGTCATTGAATGGATCGACGGCCAACCGCTGGAAACGCTCTACCTGTCGGCGATCACTGTTGCCGAACTGCGTTACGGGGTCGCCTCGCTGCCGGCGGGCAAACGCAGACACCGGCTACACGAGGGCTTGGAAACCCGCGTGCTGCCCCTGTTCGCCGGACGAGTGCTGGCATTCGACCTGCTCGCCTCGCAGGCCTACGCAGACCTGATGAGCCGTGCCCGCACGATTGGCCTGTCCATCGGTGCAGCCGACGGATATATCGCAGCCACAGCTGCCGCCAACAAGATGGCGGTTGCAACCAGAGACACCGAAGCATTTGAGGCAGCCGGCGTACCCGTCATCAACCCCTGGCGTAATACCCGCCAATGACGTGTCTTGTCGGGCTCCACGTTCATACTCGACAAGAGTGATCACACCGAAGGAGTAATCACCCGATGTCAGCCTTCTACAGCGAGGAAGCCTTCTTCGACGCCTGGCGTCGCGCCGTGACCCTAGCCGGCTCACGCTGGTTCGGCGACGGTAAGACGGCACCCGAGAACGCAGGCACCAAATGGGATCTGGCACCGCGCGTGGAGGACATCACCGAGGCAATGGGCTGGCTGTCTTCCGGGGAAGCCATGCTGCTGGCGGCGATGGTCTCGTTCTACAACTCCAACCCAGGTGGCCAGATGTTGCGCGAGCGCGACGCCGAAGGGCTCAGCGATATCGCCGCCAGCCTCGACGAACCACGCCGGCGCGTCCTGGCCGACCTGCTCATCTCCTACCCGGGCTGGTAACGCACCGGCACACTCCTGGCGCACCGCTAAGTATTTGATGGATAATCGATATTATCCATCAAACACTAGGGTTCCTCAGGCACGGCCTAGGGGAGTGGCTGCCCACCGCGAACGCCCAAGCTAGGCAACCGGAATCGGATAGTTGGGTACTTGCACCTAGTTGTAGAGCCGGATGCCGTTGTTGAGCCGAGCTACAACGATTTGCGGGCCGCGACGGTGGGAGGAGCGCTCGCGGTCCTGGGGATCAAGATGTGATGTCCTGTGTCCCAAGGCAATGCCCGCTGGACCAACACGATGTCAGCGTGGATCGTGTCGAACGGTCCACATCCCGATCTTGGGTGAGTAAGGAAGTCGCCGGTGGCTGATTGTCTGCCGCAAGCATTGGCGCCTTTCGTCACAGTGACGGTTTGGTCGTCTGGTTCTGGTTGGGGTATAACCACTTTCAGGTATTGGCGAGTCTATCCATAGGCGGGGCGCACGCCCAAACTGACTCTGACGAAGCCGCTCAACCACGTACGACCTCAATGCGTACGGGGGCATCGTACTGCTGACCGCAAGGTTGCAGATTTCTAGCTGAATCCTTCCAACTCTCGTCGATGGGCTCATTGGTACGATTACAGTACTCACCAGTCCTTTTGCACCGCAACACTAACTGGCAACGGTGCGTGCTCAATGGGTGCGAGTTGCCGTAGGGGAGCGGTTTCGGTCGGGAGTACCCTCCGGGCCGCCGGCCAACTACCTGTAACCCGCCGTATTCGAATCCGCCGTATTTGCAGGCTGCC